>JAJYRZ010000239.1 GCA_021793835.1 Actinomycetes bacterium
ACGCCGAACGCACAGCGGCGCTTGCACCCTGGCTCGAGTACTACAACAATCAGCGCCGCCACACCGCACTCGGAGGCCACGCCCCCGCCCACCGGGTGTCACCAACGTGACGGCCGAGTACATCTAACCGCGCCGGCGCAGATAGTCCCCGACCACCGCGGCTCCGAGCCCGTCGGCCTCGGGGGCGACCACCCGGCCCGCTGCGCGCCGGGCGAGCGCATCGATCAGCCGGGCCAGGCCCGGATCGTCGCCGAGCCGGAAGAACGTGGTCTGCGCACCCAGCGCGGTGAGTGCGTCGAGCCGGTCCACGGTCTTGGCCAGGGTGACGTGCTGGGGCGGGTAGGCGAAGTAGGCCTCGCCGTCGGGCTCCAAGTGCGCGGTCGGTTCGCCGTCGGTGACCACCAGCACCACGGGGCGGGCGTCGCGGTGGCGGCGCAGGTGCCGTTCGGCCAGCAGCAGGCCGTGGTGCAGGTTGGTGCCCTGCTCGAAGATCTCCGGCAACCCGGCCAGTTCGTCCACGCGCATGCTGTGGGCGAGCCGGCCGAAGGCGATGATCTCCAGGGCGTCGCCGCGGAAGCGGGTGCGGATCAGGTGCTCGAGGGCGAGCGCGGTGCGTTTCATCGGCACCCAGCGCCCGTCCATCACCATCGAGAACGAGATGTCGACCAGCAGCGCGACCGCCGCGCGCTCGTGGTGTTCGGTCTCGACCACCTCGATGTCGTCGGGGGTCAGCCGGGCCGGCATCCGGCCGGTGCGCAGCACCGCGTTGGTCACCGTCCGGGTGACGTCCCACGCGGCGGTGTCCCCGTACTCCCAGGCCCGCGAGGCACCGGTGGGCTCACCGGAGTGGCCCGCCCGGTGGCTGCGCCGCCCACCGGCAGGCCCTGCCAGCGCCCCGGTCGCATCGGCCAGGGCCGCCTTGCCGAGTCGGCGCAGGGCCGCGGGCGACAGCCGCAGGTCGCCGTCGGCGCCGCGGGCGAGCAGCCCGTCGCCGATCAGCGCCTGTTCGAGTTCTTGCAGGGTGCGCGCATCGACCGCGGACTCCTGCCCTAAAAGGCGCGCCACCTCGTCGGGGTCGATGTCGTGCATGCGCGCGCCCGGATACTCCTGGGCGAGCTGGTCGATCAGCTCGTCCAGGTCGCCGATCTCGGCCAGTGCCGCGGCCCCGGCGCCGAGCCCGAGCGGATCGTCGCCGCCGAACTCTGCCGCGCCGTCCCAGTCCTCGCCGGGGCGGGCGGCGCGCATGTGCTCATCGAGCGCCGCCAGTTGCGCACCGATCTGCGGATCGCCGAAGGCCTGGGAGGCCAGCGCGTCGAGTTCGGCGCGTTGGTCTTCGGTCAGCGAGTTGCGCAGACGCTGGGCGGCCGCCGAGCGGCGGGCGAGCTGGTCGATCAGTTCCTCGACGGTGTCGGGCCGGTCGGGGAAGAAGTCGCCGTACTCGTCCAAGAAGTCCTCGAACCGCTGTGCGGTGTCCTCCCCGCGGGCATGGGCGTCGAGCAGGGCGTTGAGCGCGGTGAGCATCTCGCGCACCCGCGCCTTGTCCTCGTCGGTGGCCTGCTCGAGGGCGGCCTTCATCCCGGCGAACCGCTCGTCGAGCATCTCCTTGCCGAGCAGATCGGTCAGCTCCCGATACTTCTGCTCGGCCTCGGCCGAACGCCACCGGTACTCCGACAGCTCGGAGACGGCCTTGGCGGGCGAATCGGACAGCGCCCCGATCTGCATCTCCTGAAAACGCGCATCGTCGTCGAGCGCCCGGGCGAGCTCTTTGCGTTCGGCCAGCACCGCCTCGTCGAGCAACTGTTTGATCTGCTCGAGGGTGCCGGTGAGCCGGCCGCTCTCGAGCAGTTCGCGGCGCCGGGCGTGCGCGCGGGCGGCGAGCTCGTCCAGGCCCGGCCTACGCCCCTCCCCCGTGCCGGTGCCGCGGCGCAGCAGTTCTTTCAGCGCCCGGCGCGGGGAGGTGCCGGCGAGCACGTCGTCACCGATCTCGGCCAGTGCCGACTGCAGGTCGACCGGCGGGGCGAGCGGATCGGGCCCGCCGGTGTAGCGGCCGTAGCGGGCGCGCCCGACCTCCCGGCGCGGATCGTCCTCGGCTCCCCTACCGCTCATCACCGGTCACCTCCTGCCCTTGTCGTATGCCTGTGTCGCCTTCGGCGCTCAGCCGGTGTCAGCCGCCGTAGACGGTCTGCCCGTCCTCGGTCTCCTTCGAGATCCGGCGCGCCAAGAACAGCCCCTCCAGGGCGAATTCGGCGGCCGCGGCCCGGGCTGCGACATCCTCGGCGCCGAGGCGCTCGTACACCGGGGCCAGCGCCTCCTCTGCGTCCGGCGTCGACAGCGGCTCGAGCACCTCGCCCGCGCGTACCCGGTCGCCGGTGACCACCTGGGCGCCGGCGTCGATCACCTCGACCAGCGGCCCCAGATCCACCCCGGCCAGGGCCGCTCGTGCGGCCTCCGCGGTGGCCCGGCGCAGCAGATGCTCGAGCACCGCACTCTCGCGGCCCTCCTCACCGGGTTCGAATTCGACCTTGCCGCGCAGCACCGGCACCACCGCCGCCAGGTCACACGGCCGCGCCCCGATCTCGTCCTCGGGCTCACCGAGCACCGCGGCCCGGCGCAGCGCGGCCGCGGCCACGGTCTCGGCGCCGGAGACGGCGAACCGCGCCGACACCCCGGAGGCCTGGTCGACCGACTCGGACCCGCGTACCAGGCGGGTGAACCGGGCGATCGCCTCGATCAGCGTGGCCGGCACCGGCGCTAAGAGCTCCGCCTCCTGGTCGATCACCGCGACCTCGTCGGCGAGATCGAGCGGATAGTGGGTGCGCACCTCGGCGCCGAACCGGTCTTTCAGCGGGGTGATGATCCGGCCGCGGTTGGTGTAGTCCTCGGGGTTGGCGGTGGCCACCAGCACCACGTCCAGCGGCAGCCGCAGGGTGTAGCCGCGGATCTGCACATCGGACTCCTCCATCACGTTCAGCAGCGCCACCTGGATGCGTTCGGCCAGGTCGGGCAGCTCGTTGATGGCCAGGATGCCGCGGTGCGCCCGCGGGATCATTCCGTAGTGGATGGTCTCCGGATCGCCCAGGCGCCGGCCCTCGGCCACGCGCACCGGGTCGACGTCGCCGACCAGGTCGCCGACCGAGGTGTCGGGGGTGGCGAGCTTTTCGACGAAGCGCTCATCGCGGCCCAGCCAGGTCACCGGCAGCTCGTCGCCGAGTTCGGCTGCGCGCCGGCGCTGTTCGGGGGTGATCGGGGCGAAGGGGTGCTCGGCCAGTTCCGCCCCGGCGATCACCGGGGTCCATTCGTCGAGCAGGGTCGGCAGGGCGCGCAGCAGTCGCGACTTGCCCTGGCCGCGCTCGCCCAGCAGGACCACGTCGTGGCCGGCCAGCAGGGCGCGCTCCAAGCGCGGGAGCACGGTGTCGTCGAACCCTAGGATCCCGGGCGCGGGCGCGGTGCCCGCACGTAAGGCGGCGAGCAGGTTCTCGCGGATCTCGGTGCGCACCGAACGCATCCGGTGCCCGGAGGCGCGCAGCGCCCCGACGGTGGTGTCTGCGGGAGGAGTCGTGGTGGTCACACCGCCCAGGTTACGGAAAACCGGGCACCGGGCCAGCCCTGTCCGCTTTCCACCCGGACACCCCCGCTCCGGGTCTACGCTCACGGGCACCGGGGTGAGCCCCGGTGCGCAACACATCCGACACCAGGGGGAGGAAGACCTGTGAAACGCACGAACACCATCTTCGCGGCCGGCGCCGCACTGTCGGCTGCGGCCCTGATCGTCTCGGGCTGCTCGAGCAGCGATC
>JAJYRZ010000240.1 GCA_021793835.1 Actinomycetes bacterium
AGGTGACCCTGGTCAACAACGGGACCATGGGGCACTCGATCGACTTCCACGCCGGACAGAACGCCCCCGACGAGGTGATGCGCACGATCGAGCCCGGCGAATCACTGGTGTACCGGTTCACCGCGCGCCGGGCCGGAGCGTGGCTGTACCACTGCTCGACCGAGCCGATGACCGCGCACATCGCCGCCGGGATGTTCGGCGCGGTGATCATCGACCCCGACGATCTGGCCCCGGCCGACGCCGAGTTCGCGCTCGTGCAGTCCGAGGGATACCTGGGCGCGCCCGGCGGTGAGGTCGATGCGGGCAAGGCCCGGGCCGACGAACCGGATCTGCTGATGTTCAACGGCTACGCCCTCCAGTACGTGCACCGGCCACTGACCGTCCGGACCGGCGAGCGGGTGCGCATCTGGGTGGTCGACGCCGGACCGAACCGGTCGACGGCCTTCCACGTCATCGGCGGCCAGTTCGACACCGTGTTCAAAGACGGCGCCTACCTGGTCCGGCCCGGCCGGCCCGGTGCGGGCGGTTCCCAGGTGCTCGACATCGCACCCGGTCAGGGCGGGTTCGTCGAGCTCGAATTCGACGAACCGGGCACGTATCCGTTCGTCACCCACCACATGGCCGACGCCGAGCGCGGCGCCCAGGGTCTGATCCACGTCACCGAGTAGACCGGCCCGCGCGCCCCGCGGCCCGGTCGGCACCACAGACGGATCGGCCCCGCCGTGCCGAGTGGCACGGCGGGGCCGATCTGCAGGACCGTCACACAGGCGGCGCGGTGCCACCCGCGCCAGGGGCGGGTGCCCGGGATCAGCGCAGCTGGATCATCGACTCCACGAGCGCCTCGTCGACCACCTCGGTCGAGGAGGTCCACAGCACGGCGATCACCACGTTGATGATGGCCAGCGCTCCGGCGGCGTGCACCAGGTTGGGCTTGGCCTCGTCACGCGACTGTCCGGCCCGGGCGATCTCGACCAGGGCGACCACGATGACCGAGATGACCAGCTTGATGCCGATCTTGGCCATGTCGTAGTCCTTGTCGAGCGAGGACACCGCCTCGCCGATGCCCATCACGATCACGCCCGAGAGCAGCTGGATGCGTGCACCCCAGAGCATCACGTCGTTGACGCGCAGGTTCGGCAGGACGACGAGGTAGCCACCGACCAGGGCCGCCATGCCCAGCAGGTGGATCAGAACGAAGATGTTGTACAGAAACGACATGCGCGTCAGCCTATCGGCTTCCCGCCGGGCCTCCACCTCCACGATCCGCCCGGCCGGCCCCCGCCTGTCGCGCCGCGCCGGGCCGGCACGACCGACCCTCGCGAACCGTCACATATCGCCGTTCGTCCAGGTTTCGTTACAGGCCCGCCTCACACTTTTCGCATGATGTTGATCACAACAACGGCTGATGTGAGGATTCATCGCCGCAGATGGGAGCCGGTCGGCACGGAAAGACCACCTGTAGTTCATTGAAGCGCCACACTTCCGTCACCCCACATTAGGGTCCCCTAATCTATATTCATCAGTGCCGGTCAACGGCATCACACCTAGTACGAAACGACAGAAGCGAGGCGACCATGGGTCCCGAAAACTTCAACGAAATGATCGAGCTGCTCGAGGTGCTCCCGGCGGTGCTGTCCGGCCTCGGCGATTCACTGACCGGCGGCGGCGACCTGCTCTCCGGATCCGGTGACGTGAGCTCCGGGGTGGGCAACATGCTGTCGGGCTCCGCCGAGATCGGCACCGGCTCGGGCGCCGCACTGACCGGCTCGGGCGACGCGCTCACCGGCTCGGCCGACCTGGCCGGCCAGGCGACCGGCTTCGGGCAGATCCTGGGCTTCCTGGGTCTGTAAGCCGCAACGCATTTCCGGTTCCGCCGTCCCTGACTCGGGACGGCGGAACCCTCGTCTTCGGTCGGCCCCCCGGGGTTCGACAGGTCACATTCTCCGCGCCCGTCCATCGGCACCGATCGGCGGGCGCCTATTCTGAGTCGACGACGAACTCACCGTTGACCAGGAGAGATGATGGCGGAATTCCTCTACGAGGACCTGTTGCCGATCGGCGCGGACACCACCGAGTACCGGCTTTTGACCACCGAGGGCGTGTCCACGGCCACCGGTCCCGACGGCCAGACGTTCCTCAAGGTCAGCGATGAGGCGCTGCGCCTTTTGGCCGAGACGGCCATGCGCGACATCTCGCACCTGCTGCGCACCGACCACCTCGAGCAGGTCGCGAAGATCCTCGACGACCCCGAGGCGTCGAACAACGACAAGTTCGTGGCGCTGGATCTGCTCAAGAACGCCAACATCGCTGCCGGCGGTGTGCTGCCGATGTGTCAGGACACCGGTACCGCGATCGTGATGGGTAAGCGCGGCCAGCACGTGCTCACCGGCGGGCCCGACGAGAAGGCCCTGTCGCGCGGGATCTACGACGCGTTCACCAAGCTGAACCTGCGTTACTCGCAGAACGCGCCGATCACGATGTGGGACGAGCGCAACACCGGCAACAACCTGCCCGCACAGATCGAGCTGTACGCCGAGACCGCCCCGGGCAAGGAGGCGGCCTACGAGTTCCTGTTCATGGCCAAGGGCGGCGGCAGCGCCAACAAGTCCTTCCTGTACCAGGAGACCAAGGCGATCTTGAACCCTGATGCGATGATGCGGTTCGTCGAGGAGAAGATCCGCTCGATCGGTACCGCGGCCTGCCCGCCGTACCACCTGGCCATCGTCATCGGCGGCACCTCGGCGGAGTACGCGCTCAAGACCGCCAAGTACGCCTCGGCGCACTACCTCGACGAGCTGCCGGGCGAGGGCGCGATCACCGGCCACGGTTTCCGTGACCGCGACCTGGAGGAGAAGGTCTTCGAGCTGACCCAGAAGATCGGCATCGGCGCCCAGTTCGGCGGCAAGTACTTCTGCCACGACGTGCGCGTGGTCCGGCTGCCGCGCCACGGCGCCTCGCTGCCGGTGGCGATCGCCGTGTCGTGCTCGGCCGACCGTCAGGCCAAGGCCAAGATCACCGCCGAGGGGATCTTCCTCGAGCAGATGGACACCGATCCGGGCCGGTTCCTTCCCGCCACCACCGACGCCGAGCTCGACGCCGCCACCGACGGGGTGTCGGGCACCGGCAAGGGTGCCTCGGTCAAGATCGATCTGACCCGGCCGATGGACGAGATCCTGGCCGAGCTGAGCAAGCATCCGATCAAGACCCGGCTGTCGCTGACCGGCCCGCTGGTGGTCGCCCGCGACATCGCGCACTCGAAGATCAAGGAGCGCCTGGACGCCGGCGAGGAGATGCCGCAGTACCTGAAGGATCACCCGGTGTACTACGCCGGACCGGCCAAGACGCCCGAGGGCATGCCGTCGGGTTCCTTCGGCCCCACCACCGCCGGCCGGATGGACGCGTACGTCGAGCAGTTCCAGGCCGCGGGCGGCTCGATGGTGATGCTGGCCAAGGGCAACCGCTCCAAGCAGGTCACCGACTCGTGCAACACCCACGGCGGGTTCTACCTCGGGTCGATCGGTGGACCGGCCGCGCGTCTGGCCCAGGACTGCATCAAGAAGGTCGAGGTGCTCGAGTACGAGGAGCTCGGCATGGAGGCGGTCTGGAAGATCGAGGTCGAGGACTTCCCCGCGTTCATCGTCGTCGACGACAAGGGCAACGACTTCTTCGCCCACACCGAAGAGGTCACGCTGACCATCGGTAAGCGCCCGGGGCTGTAAGCCCTGCGGGCGACCGCCGGAACGAGCGCGCGGCCCGGACCCTGTTTTTCCAACAGGGTCCG
>JAJYRZ010000241.1 GCA_021793835.1 Actinomycetes bacterium
TCCGATCTGCGCCGCAGTGCCGCCCGGTCGGTGCGCGCCGCGACCGCGGCGGCCAGGCCGCGTGCCGACTCTTCGGCCCGGGTGCGGGCCCGGTGTCCGGAACCGGCGAACGCGGTCAGGCTGAACACCGCACCCAGGCCCAGCAGGTCCTGATCGCCGACCGCCAGCGCGCTCGCCCCGACCAGAGCGATCACCGGCCGATCGGCGGCGCGGGCCTGCGCGCACACCCGGCTGACGACCTTCCCGCCGGCGGTCTGGCGATCGATCCGGCCCTCCCCGGTGATCACCAGATCGGCGGCGGCCACCGCCGTCGCCCGGCCGGTGCGCCGGCCCACCAGGTCCGCGCCGGAGACCACATCGGCGCCGAGCGCGATCAGGCCCGCACCGATCCCGCCGGCCGCCCCCGCACCGGCCGTCCCGGCGATCTCCCGGTCCGCCGACCACCGGCGGTACTGCTGCTCGGTTTCGCGCAGCCGCGCGGCCAGGCGCACCACCGTCGCGGCGTCCGCGCCCTTCTGCGGGCCGAACACTGCGGCCGCACCGGTGGGCCCGTGCAGCGGATTGGTCACGTCGGTCGCGGCGGTCAGGCGGGGCCGCTCGCCCGGGTCGGTGCCCGGGCCCCACACCGGATCGGCGCCGAGCACCGCGAGCATCCCGGCGCCGCCGTCGGTGACCGCGCTGCCGCCGAGCCCGACCACGATCGTCTCCGCCCCGGCCCGGGTGGCGGCCGCGATCAGCGCGCCCACCCCGGCGCTGCCGGCCGCCCACGCGGCGGCCGGATCGGGGGCGCGGCCGAGCAGGTGCAGCCCACACGCCTGGGCGCTTTCAAGATAGGCGACGGCGTCGCGGCCGTCCCACAGCCACTGGGCCTGCACCTGCGCGCCCAGCGGTCCGGTCACGGTCGCGGCGCGGATCCGCGCACCGGGCAGGGCCGCGGCGAGCACCGCGACGAAGTCCGGTCCCCCGTCGGATTGGGGCGCGATCGTCACCCGATCGCCGGGGCGGGCGGTCGACCAGCCGGCCGCCAACACCCGGGCAGCCTGGTCGGCGCGCAGGGTGGCGCCGAATCCGTCCGGGGCGATCAGCACCTGCATGGCGCGACGATATCGCGCCCCGGACCTGGCAGCCCGTGACTGCGGCCGCACCAGTAACCTGTGGGGCGTGAGACTGCGCCGTGGTGATTCCGACGAAGACGACCGGACCGTGCCCGCCGATACGGCGGACGAGTCCGCTGACCTGGACGATTCGGCCGCCGAGGAGGAACTGCTCGAGGCCGAGGAGGCCCGCGAGCGCCGCCCCCGTGGGGCCCAGACCCAGAAGAAGGGGCGGCCCACGCCCAAGCGCCGGGACGCGCAGCGCCGGCGCGGCCCCGTCGCCCCGGCGCCGATGACGGCCAAGGAGGCCCGCGAGCGGCGCCGCAAGAACAGGGACGGCACCAAGAAGTCGCGCGCCGAACGCAAGGCCGCGGCAGCCCAGCGGCGCAGCGAGCTCGGTGATCGCCGCGAGAAGATGATGCAGGGCGACGAGGCCTACCTGATGGCGCGTGACAAGGGGCCGGTGCGCCGCTACGTGCGCGACCGGGTCGACTCGCGCCGCCACCTGCTGGGGCTGTTCATGCCGCTGGCACTGCTGATGATCGTCACGATGTTCCTGGCACCGTTCGTGCAGTACATCGTCACCCTGGTGATGCTGGTGATGATCGTCGTGATGATGGTCGAGGGCTACTTCCTGGGCCGACGGATCAACAACGAGGTGCGCGAACGCTTCGACGACGTGGGCGACTCCCGGTTCTCCCTCGGCTTCTACGCCTTCGTCCGCGCCTCGCAGATGCGGCGCATGCGCACCCCGCGCCCGCAGGTCGCCATCGGCGACGAGGTCTGACCCGCGATGGCTCCGACCGCTCACGCGGACCCGGCCCGACCGGCCGACGCCCCCGCGCCCGCCGCCGATGGCGCGGCCACCACGATCATGCCCGTGCCGCCGCCGGACGGCCGGATCTGGGCGCAGGCCCGCAGCTACCAGGAGCAGCTGACCAAGCCGCTCGGGGCACTGGGCCGGCTCGAGGATCTGGGCTGCTGGCTGGCCGCCTGCCAGGGCACGGTCCCCCCGCGGGACTTCGCACGCGCCCGCGTGGTGGTGTTCGTCGGCGACCACGGGGTGGTCCAGCACGGGGTCTCGGCCTATCCGGCCGAGGTGACCGTGCAGATGGTGCACAACTTCTTGGCCGGTGGGGCCGCGGTCAACGTGATCGCGCGCATGGCCGGGGCCGGTGTGCGGGTGCTCGACGTCGCGGTCGACGCCGGCGAGGAGGCGGGCTTCCCGGCCGCGGTCACCGCGCACAAGATCCGCCGCTCCTCCGGCAGCATCGACCGGGAGGACGCGCTCACCGACGCCCAGACCCGGACCGCGATCGCGGCCGGCCGGGCCGTGGCCGACCAGGAGGTCGATGCGGGGGCGGACCTGCTGATCTGCGGGGACATGGGGATCGGCAACACCACGCCTGCGACCGCGCTGGTCGGGGTGATCACCGGGCGCGAACCGGTGGAGCTGGTCGGCCGTGGCACCGGGGTCGACGACGCGGGCTGGATGCGCAAGACCGCCGCGGTGCGCGACGCGATGTGGCGCGCCCGTAAGACGGCCGACGACCCGGTGGCGCTGCTGCGCACCGCCGGGGGCGCCGACTTCGCGGCGATGACCGGTTTCCTGGCCCAGGCCGCACTGCGCCGCACCCCGGTGATCCTCGACGGTCTCAACGCCACCGCCGCGGCCCTGGTGGCCCAGGTGCTCGCCCCGGGGGCGCACCGCTGGTGGGTGGCCGGACACCGGTCGACCGAACCCGCGCACACCGTCGCACTCGCCCGGCTGGGGCTGAACCCGCTGGTGGAGTTGGACATGCGACTGGGCGAGGGCTCGGGGGCGGTCACCGCTCTGCCCGTGCTGCGCGCGGCCGCGGTCGCGATGTCGGACATGGCCACCTTCGACGATGCCGGTATCAGCGGCCCGCTGGCCGAAACGGCCGAGGACGACGGCACCGACCTGCACTTCCCCGCCCCGTAAGGCGGCGGTGACGGTGCGTGCGATGCTCGGCGGTCCGGCGCTGGCGCTGTCCTGGTTGACGGTGCTGCCGGTGCGCGGACCCCAGCGCATCGACCGGGCCGCGGCCCGGCGGGCCATCTCCTGGGCGCCGCTGGCCGGTCTGCTGCTGGGCGCGGTCGCCGCCGGGGTGCTGTGGTTGCTCGGGCGCACCGCCGCCCCTCCCCTTGTGGCCGGGGCCATCGCCGTGGCCGTGCTCGCCCTGGGCACCCGCGGCATGCACGTCGACGGCCTGGCCGACACAGTCGACGGCCTGGGCTGTTACGGCCCGCCCGAACGTGCCCTGGCGGTGATGCGCGGAGGCGGGGTCGGCGCCTTCGGTGCGGCCGCGTTGATCGTGGTCGCCCTCGCGCAGGCCACCGCCCTGCCGACTCTGGCCGAGCGGGGGATGTGGCCCGCACTGGTCGGGGCTCTGGTGCTCGGCCGGATCGCGGTGCTGCCGGCCTGTCGACGCGGCGTGCCCGCGGCCTCGGACACCGGCTTCGGTGCCCTGGTGGCCGGCACCCAGGCCCGGGCACTGATCGGCCTGTGGATCGTCACCGCTCTGGTCGCCGCGGTGTGGGCGGTGCCCGGCCGCTGGTGGCAGGGCCCCGTCGTGGTGTGTGTGGCGCTCGCGGCGGCCGCGGCGCTCACGGCGCACTGCGTGCGCCGGTTCGGCGGGATCACCGGGGACG
>JAJYRZ010000242.1 GCA_021793835.1 Actinomycetes bacterium
CCGATCTGCGCACCATCTCCAGCTTCAGGATCGAGTCCACGGCCAGCGCCAGGAAGACCGCGGCCAGGTAGTTGTTCGACATGATGAACAGGCGCAGCGGCTTGACCTCGGCGCCCTTCTTCACGCCCTGGTGCAGGCGCACGGCCATCCACAGGAACCAGGCGCCGACGACCACCGAGGAGATGGCGTAGAGCAGCCCGGCCGACGGGATCAGCGCGAACGTGCACAGCACCATGGCGACCGAGTAGACGATGATCCGGTTGGTCACGACCTCGGCCGGGGCGACGACGGGGAGCATCGGCACGCCGGCCGCCTCGTAGTCCTCGCGGTACCGCATGCCCAGCGCCCAGGTGTGCGGGGGCGTCCAGAAGAAGATCACCAGGAACAGCACGATGGCCTGCCAGCCGACCTGGCCGGTGACCGCGGCCCAGCCGATGACGACCGGCATGCAACCGGCCGCTCCGCCCCACACCACGTTCTGTGCGGTGCGGCGTTTGAGGACCATGGTGTAGATGAAGACGTAGAAGCCGATCGTCGCCAGGATCAGCCAGGCCGAGAGCCAGTTGACCAGGAATCCCAGCCACAGCACCGACGCCAGGCCCATCAGGATCCCGTAGACCAACGCTGCGCGCATCGACACCGAGTCCCTGACCAAGGGACGACGCTCGGTACGCTTCATCACCTTGTCGATGTCGGCATCGACGACGCAGTTGAGCGTGTTCGCGCTCGCCGCACCCAGCCAGCCGCCGAACAGGGTGCTCAGCACCAGCAGCACCATCACACCGGCGCTCTTGGGCTCATCGATCGTCCGGTTGGCCAGCAGCATCGGCGGCACGGTCGCCACCAGCAGCAGCTCGATGACGCGCGGCTTGGTCAGCGCGAGATAGGCCTTGAAGGTCTCGAAGGCGCGGCCGATCGGACCCGCCGGTGCGGCGGTGTCGGCCGATTCGGTCTCGGGTTGAGGATCGACCTGCTGTTCACCTCGCGGCAATAGCCCGTGACCGTGGGTCTGATCCGCAATCCGCACGTACTCTCCTCGTCCGCACCGGCCGTCGTCATCCGACATGCGGAAGCGCGAGGGCCCAGGGATATCCGGGGGCCGGAACGGGCCGACGGCGCACGAATACACCGGCCTCCAAGCCGGTGTCCGAGACCCTTGCAGGTCCCCGGTCGTCCAGTGGTCGATCCCGATTCCACGAACCGGATACATCTACTACAGAACATGGTAGTTGGAATTTCGCGCGGCCGAAACCGCCGCGCCGTTTAGAGCGCTGGATCACCCCGGGCGGCGGTGCCGGACCTCGGCCGAAAACCGGGGCGCGCACGCCCGGAACGGGCGCTGTGAACGTCGCCGGGCACCGGTCGATGCACGGCGACCTCGCTCCGCCGGGCGGACAGCACTAGGCTGGCGGGCGGCGACCGGCCCAGCGGTACTGCGGCGGATGAGACGATCCGGCGACGTGCCACCGTGGCCTGGTCGGCCGGACCACGGCCCACCACCTCACCCCAGGAGACCCCCGCAGTGTCGGTCACAGACGATATCCGCGCCCTCACCGTCGCATCCCACCCGGAGGACTGGTCCGATCTGGACACCCGGGCGGTCGATACCGCTCGCGTGCTCGCGGTCGACGCCGTCCAGAACGTCGGCAACGGACACCCGGGCGCCGCAATGAGCCTCGCGCCGCTCGCCTACACCCTCTACCAGCGGGTGCTGCGCCACGACCCGTCCGATACCGCGTGGCTGGGCCGGGACCGGTTCGTGCTGTCGTGCGGGCACTCCTCGCTCACCCAATACATCCAGCTGTACCTGTCGGGCTGCGGTCTGGAACTCGACGACATCAAGGCGCTGCGCACCTGGGACAGCCTGACCCCGGGGCACCCCGAGTACGGGCACACCGACGGGGTGGAGATCACCACCGGGCCGCTCGGCCAGGGCCTGGCCTCGGCGGTCGGCATGGCGATGGCGGCGCGCCGTGAGCGCGGGCTGTTCGACCCCGACGCCGCGCCGGGCACCAGCCCGTTCGACCACGACGTCTACGTCATCGCCTCCGACGGCGACCTGCAGGAGGGCGTGACCTCCGAGGCCTCGTCGCTGGCCGGCACCCAGAAGCTCGGCAACCTGATCGTGTTCTGGGACGACAACGAGATCTCGATCGAGGACGACACCGGCATCGCCTTCGACGAGGACGTCCAGGCCCGCTACGAGGCCTACGGCTGGCACGTTCAGACCGTGGTCGGCGGCGAGAACGTCACCGGCATCCTCGACGCGATCGCCGAGGCGAAGAAGGTCACCGACCGGCCGTCGCTGATCGCGCTGCGCACCGTCATCGGCTACCCGGCCCCGAACAAGATGAACACCGGCGGCATCCACGGTGCGGCGCTCGGCGCCGACGAGGTGGCCAAGGTCAAGGAGGCCCTCGACTTCGATCCGGAGCAGACCTTCGAAGTCACCGACGAGGTCATCGCCCACACCCGCAAGGTCGTCGAGCGCGGCGCCGAGGCGCACGCGCAGTGGCGCGCAGACTTCGAGGCCTGGGCCGCGCGCGAGCCCGAGCGCAAGGCGCTGCTGCACCGGCTGCTCGAGGGCCGTCTGCCCGAGGGCTGGGACGCCGACCTGCCGGTGTTCGAACCGGACGCCAAGGGCATGGCCACCCGCAAGGCCTCCGAGAAGGTGCTGGCGGCGCTCGCCCCGGTGCTGCCGGAACTGTGGGGCGGCTCGGCCGACCTGGCGGGCAGCAACAACACCACGATGCCCGACACCCTGTCCTTCGGGCCCGAGTCGATCAGCACCAGCGAGTACACGGCCCACCCGTACGGACGCACGCTGCACTTCGGCATCCGTGAGCACGCGATGGGGTCGATCCTCAACGGCATCGCCCTGCACGGGCCGACCCGTCCGTACGCGGGCACCTTCCTGGTGTTCTCCGACTACATGCGTCCGGCCGTGCGGCTGGCCGCGCTGATGAACCTGCCGGTCACCTACGTGTGGACCCACGACTCGATCGGGCTCGGCGAGGACGGTCCGACCCACCAGCCGATCGAGCACCTGGCCGCGCTGCGGGGCATCCCGAACCTGGCGGTGCTGCGCCCGGCGGACGCCAACGAGACGGTGCACGCATGGAAGGCCGCGATCGAGCACACCACCGGCCCCAGCGCGCTGGCGTTGACCCGGCAGAACGTGCCGGTGCTCGCCGGCACCGCCGAGGGTGCGGGCGAGGGCGTGCGCCGCGGCGGTTACGTCCTGGTCGAGGGGTCGGAGGCTCTGCCCGAGGTCGTGCTGATGGCCACCGGCTCGGAGGTCCAGCTGGCCGTGGCCGCGGCCGAGCGGCTGGAGGCCGACGGGGTGTCCGCGCGCGTGGTGTCGATGCCCTGCCTGGACTGGTTCCTGGCCCAGGACAAGGAGTACCGCGACTCGGTCGTCCCGCCGCAGGTGCGTGCGCGCGTCAGTGTCGAGGCCGGCATCGCCATGCCCTGGTACCGACTGCTCGGCGATGTCGGCGAGGCCGTGTCGATCGAGCACTTCGGCGCCTCGGCCGACTACCAGACCCTGTTCGACAAGTTCGGGATCACGGTCGACGCGGTGTTCGACGCCGCGGCCCGTACCCGTGCGGCGGTCCGCTGACCCGGTACCGCCGACCCGCCCACTTGTAAGGAGTGAGTGATGACCAATCCACGACTGCAGGCGTTGAGCAAAGCCGGCGTATCGGTGTGGCTCGACGACCTGTCGCGGCAACGCA
>JAJYRZ010000036.1 GCA_021793835.1 Actinomycetes bacterium
GTCGTCCATGATCCTGGGCCAGTACGACCCGTTCGCCCGCCCCGACGGGCGACTGCTGCTGGTGTGGCTCAACATCGTCGGCGTCGAACGCGGCCTGGGGGTGCGGCCCGCCGACTTCCGCATGTGGGTGTGCCTGCACGAGGTGACCCACCGGGTGCAGTTCGCGGCCGCGCCCTGGCTGGGCGGGTACATGCGCGATTCGGTCGCCGACCTCGGCGCCGAGTCCCCCGAATCGCTCGAGCAGATGCTGGGCCGGCTGGTCGGGGTGCTGCGGCGGCGCCGCGACGGCACCGCCGCACTGTCGGAGGAGGGGCTGGTGGGCCTGCTCACCGCCGTGCAGGGCCCCGCCCAGCGCGCCGCGATCGAACGGATGCTGCTGCTGGGCACCCTGTTGGAAGGCCACGCCGACCATGTGATGGACGCGGTCGGCCCCGAGGTGGTGCCGACGGTGGGACGCATCCGCCGGGCCTTCGACGCCCGGCGTGAGCAGGCGCCGTCGTTGCCGCAGCGGCTGCTGCGGGCCGTGCTGGGCATGGACGTGAAGATGGCCCAGTACCTGCGCGGCAAGGCCTTCGTCGACGAGGTGGTGGCCACCGTCGGCACGGCCGGCTTCAACGCGGTGTTCACCGGACCGGAGACGTTGCCGCGGGCCGAGGAGATCGTCGACCCGCAGCTGTGGGTGCGCCGGGTGCACGGATGAGCAGGACGCGGGGACCGGACGCCCCGGCGCGCATCCGCGCGGCCGTGCAGGACTGGCTGCGCGCCCACGATCCGGGCCCGCGGTTGTGCGTGGCGCTGTCGGGCGGGGCGGATTCGCTCGCGCTGACCGCGGCCGCGGTGGCCGCGCACGATCGGGTCACCGCCCTGGTGGTCGACCACCGGCTGCAGGCCGGCTCGGACCGGGTGGCCGCGCGCGCGGCCGCGGCCGCTGAAGAACTGGGGGCCACCGCGCAGATCCTGCCGGTCACCGTCGACCGCGAGGGCGGGATGGAGGCGGCGGCGCGCACCGCCCGCTACGCCGCGCTCGATCGGGCCCGCGACGGCGCGCCGGTACTGCTCGGCCACACCCTCGACGATCAGGCCGAGACCGTGCTGCTGGGCCTGGCACGCGGGTCGGGGGCCCGCTCGCTGCGCGCCATGGCGCCCTGGCGCCCGCCGTGGGGCAGACCGCTGCTGGGGGTGCGCCGGGCCGACACGGTCGCGTACTGCGCGGCCCTGGAGCTCGCCCCGCACCAGGACCCGCACAACACCGATCCGGCGTTCACCCGGGTGCGGCTGCGCACCGAGGTGCTGCCGCTGCTCGAGCAGGTGCTCGGCGGCGGGGTCGGACCGGCGCTCGCGCGCACCGCCGCCCAACTGGCCGAGGACGACGACGCGCTGACCGGATGGGCCGGGGAGCTGCGCGCCCGCGCCCAGACCGACGCGGGCCTGTCCGCGGCCGTGCTGGCCGCAGCGCCTGCGGCGGTGCGCCGCCGGGTGCTGCGCGACTGGCTCACCGAGGCCGGGGCGACGGGGCTGACCGATGCGCGTCTGCGCAGCATCGACGCCCTGGTCGGCCGGTGGCGCGGACAGGGCGCGGTGGCGATCGGGGGCGGAACCCGGGAGGTGCGCAGAACGGTCGCGCGCCGACGTGACACTCTGGTGCTCGGGCACGAAAGGAACAGATGATGACGGCGATCCATGAGCACGACATCGAATCGGTGATGATCACCGAGGAACAGATCAACGCGCGCATCGCGGAGCTGGCGGCCGACATCGCGGGCCGCCACCCCGCACCGGCCGGGCAGCACCCGGACCGCGACCTGTTGCTGATCGGTGTGCTCAAGGGCGCGATGATGTTCATGACCGACCTGGCCCGGGCCCTGCCGGTGCCCACCCAGATGGAGTTCATGGCCGTGAGCTCCTACGGGTCGGCCACCTCCTCGTCCGGTGTGGTGCGCATCCTGAAGGACCTCGACCGCGACATCGCCGGTCGGCACGTGGTGATCGTCGAGGACATCGTCGACTCGGGCCTGACCCTGTCGTGGCTGATGAAGAACCTGGCCACCCGCGACCCGGCGTCGATCGAGGTGTGCACGCTGCTGCGCAAGCCCGACTCGGTCAAGACCGACGTGGAGATCGCCAACGTCGGCTTCGACATCCCCGACGCGTTCGTCGTCGGCTACGGCCTGGACTACGCCGAGCGCTACCGCGACCTGCCGTACATCGGGCTGCTCAAGCCGGCGGTCTACCAGACCGAGCAGGGCGGCCCCGAAGCACACTGACCCGCGATAGCCTGCCGGGGACCGAGGGATCGGCGGTTGAAGGGGTGAACGCGGTGGAGCAGCGGCCGGTGGACACGGCGACGGAGATCGCGGCGCGGGTACGCGCAGGCGAGCAGGCTCCGGACGCGGCGGTGCGCGCCGCACTGACCCGGATCCGGGCCCGCGACCGCGGCATCGGCGCCTTCCGCCGGGTCCGCGACGATGCGGCCCTGGCCGAGGCGCGCGCGCTGGTCGGCCGCGACGATCTGGCCGAGCTGCCGCTGGCCGGGGTGCCGGTGGCGGTCAAAGACGTACTCGCGGTGACCGGCGAATCGGTGCGCGAGGGCAGCGCGGCCACCGCCGATGCGCCCGCCACCGAAGACGATGTGCTGGTGACGCGGATGCGCGCGGCCGGGGCCGTGGTGATGGGGCTGACCAACGTGCCCGAACTGTGCGCCTTCGGCAGCACCGACTCGGTCTTCGGCACCACCCGCAACCCGTGGAACCCCGCGCACACCGCGGGCGGCTCCTCCGGCGGTTCGGCCGCCGCGCTGGCCGCGGGCATGGTGCCGATCGCGCACGGCACCGACGGGATGGGCTCGATCCGCGGCCCGGCCGCGGTGTGCGGGCTGGTCGGACTCAAACCGGGCCGCGGGGTGGTGCCCACGGCGCTGGGATCGGACAACTGGTTCGGCCTGGCCTCCTCCGGGCCGATGGCCACCACGGTCGCCGACGTCGCCCTGCTCGGCTCGGTGCTGGCCGACGCCCCCGACTGGCGCGACCCGCAGCCGCCGGCCGCGCCGCTGCGCATCGGGGTCGCCGCCGGCACCCCGTCACCGATCCTGCGGTTGCATCCCGCGCACGCCCGGGCCCTGGAACGGGTCGGCGATCTGCTCGCCCGCGCCGGACACCGGGTGGGTGAGACCCGGCTGCCCTATCCGCTCGACCCCACCGGCCAGATAGCCCGGTGGACCGCCGGGGTGGCCGCCGACATCGACGCGGCCGGCCTCGATCGGCGCCGGCTCGACAAGCGCACCCGCAGGCACGCGGCGGTCGGCCGGGTGCTCGACCGGCTCGGCCGGATCGATCCGCGCCAGATCGATCGGCTGGCCGCGGCCACCGATGCGGTGTTCGACCGGGTGGACGTGGTGCTCACCCCGGTGCTGGCCCAGCCGGCGCCGCGCGCCAGACGCTGGTCCGAACGCGGCTGGACGGCCAACATGGTCTCCTCGGTGCGCTACGCGCCCTATCCGCCGCTGTGGAACCTGCTCGGTCGGCCCGCGATGTCCGTGCCGGCGGGCCGACTGCCCGGATCCGGGCTGCCGATCGGGGTGCAGCTGGCCGGACCGGCCGGATCCGAAGCGCTGCTGCTGGCCGTGGCCCGGCAGATCGAACAGGCGGCGCCCTGGCCCCGCCACGTCGACGACGTCGACGAGCCCGGCGCCCGGTAGACCGCCCCGGGACTGCCCGGGGAGGAAAAGCGCAGGCCGCAGGGGGCGGGGAACTAGCGCGGACGTGCGCACGTTGACCCGTCGGAGGCTCCGCACCCCACGGCCGTGATCCCTGCCGGAGCGGCGGGTATCGTGGCAGGTCGGGTGCGCGACCTGCCACGACCACCGACCGGAAGGATCTGGCCGCACGAGGCCGACGGACGTATGAACCGCAAGACGGTGTTGAGGAACCTCGCGATCATCGCCGGGGTACTGCTGGTGATCTGGGGGATCTTCTACTTCACCAGTGACGGCAAGGAGTACGAGACCGTCGACACCTCGGTGGCGATGGCCCAACTCGACGACGGCAACGTCGAGTCGGCGAAGATCAAGGACAAGGAGCAGGAGCTCCTGCTGACCCTGCGGGACGGCAACGACGCCACCGACGGGGCGGACAAGATCATCACCCAGTACCCGGTCGGGGTGGCGGCGCAGCTGTTCGACACGCTCGCCGACAGCGACGTCGACGAATACGACACCGAGGTCAACCAGGACAGCTGGTTCACCTCGCTGCTGGTGTTCATGCTGCCGATGATCATCCTGCTGGGCCTGTTCATCTTCCTGATGAGCCGGATGCAGGGCGGCGGCCGCGGCGGGGTCATGGGCTTCGGCAAGTCCAAGGCCAAGCAGCTGACCAAGGACATGCCCAAGACGACCTTCGCCGACGTGGCGGGTGCGGACGAGGCCGTCGAGGAACTGTTCGAGATCAAGGACTTCCTGCAGAACCCGGCCCGCTACCAGGCGCTCGGGGCGAAGATCCCCAAGGGCGTGTTGCTCTACGGCCCGCCCGGCACCGGTAAGACGCTGCTGGCGCGCGCGGTGGCAGGGGAGGCCGGGGTGCCGTTCTTCACCATCTCCGGCTCGGACTTCGTCGAGATGTTCGTCGGTGTCGGCGCCTCGCGGGTGCGCGACCTGTTCGAGCAGGCCAAGCAGAACAGCCCGTGCATCATCTTCGTCGACGAGATCGACGCGGTGGGCCGCCAGCGCGGCGCCGGCATGGGCGGCGGACACGACGAGCGCGAACAGACCCTCAACCAGCTGCTGGTGGAGATGGACGGCTTCGGCGCGACCGCCAACATCATCCTGATCGCCGCGACCAACCGGCCCGACATCCTCGACCCGGCGCTGCTGCGCCCGGGCCGGTTCGACCGGCAGATCCCGGTGACCAACCCGGATCTGGCCGGCCGCCGCGAGGTGCTGCGCGTGCACGCCGCCGGCAAGCCGATCGACCCCGAGGCCGACCTGGAGGGGCTGGCCAAGCGCACCGCCGGGATGTCGGGCGCCGACCTGGCCAACGTCATCAACGAGGCGGCCCTGCTCACCGCACGCGAGAACGGCACCCTGATCACCACCGCCGCGCTCGAGGAATCGGTCGACCGGGTGATCGGCGGTCCGCGCCGCAAGAGCCGGGTGATCAGCGAGCACGAGAAGAAGATCACCGCCTACCACGAGGGCGGACACGCGCTGGCCGCGTGGGCGATGCCGGACATCGACCCGGTCTACAAGGTCACGATCCTGGCGCGCGGGCGCACCGGCGGGCACGCGCTGACCGTGCCCGAAGAGGACAAGGGGCTGATGACCCGCACCGAGATGCTGGCCCGGATGGTCATGGCCATGGGCGGGCGCGCGGCCGAGGAACTGGTCTTCCACGAGCCGACCACCGGCGCGTCCTCGGACATCGAGATGGCCACCAAGATGGCGCGCGCGATGATCACCGAATACGGGATGAGCGGCCGGCTCGGCGCGGTCAAGTACGGCCAGGAGCAGGGCGACCCGTTCGTCGGCCGCGGCGGCGGCCAGGAGTCGAGCTACTCCGATGCGGTCGCCCGCGAGATCGACGAGGAGGTGCGCGCGATGATCGAATCCGCGCACACCGAGGCCTGGGCGATCCTCGACGAGCACCGCGACGCGCTCGACCGGGTCGCCGGGGCGCTGCTCGAGCACGAGACCCTGCACCGCAAGGACCTCGAAGAGATCTTCTTCGACGTGCCCAAGCGCGGCCGGATCACCGACTTCGACGTCTTCGGTGCCCGCACCCCGTCCGACCGGCCGCCGATCAAGACCCCCGGCGAGCTCGCCGTCGAGCGTGGGGAGCCGTGGCCGCCGCCGGCCGCGAACGGCGCACCGGACGGTTCCGCCGCCCCGCAGACACCGGTGCCGCAGCCGGCCCCGGCCGCCCCCGAACCGGGCCGGGCGGGACCGGACTACGGGGCCCCGCCTGGGTGGCACGCCCCGGGCTGGCCGCCGCGCGGGGAGCAGCCGACCCGGCCGAGCGCGGCCGGACCGGCCGGCCCCGGCGAGGCGGTGGGCGGAACCGCCGAGGAGCCCGGCCGCGGACCGGACGGCGCCGCCGACGTGTGAGACTGGGCGGCGGAGGGTCTTCCCCGTCCACACGGCCCGACCGGGCCCCGCAGGTGTGGCCGCATGCGCGGCCGCCCGCGAACGAGAGGAACCGAAAGTCAGTGTCGAACAGTCTGGTGGCGCCGGGCGAGGACTCGGTCTCGGACCAGGGGCGCCCGTTCGATCAACCGCGTGCCGAGGCCGCGGTCCGCGAACTGCTGCTCGCGGTCGGGGAGGACCCGGACAGGGCCGGGCTGCGCGACACCCCCGCCCGGGTGGCGCGCGCCTACCGCGAGGTGTTCGCCGGGTTGTTCACCGACCCCTCGGAGGTGCTCGCGACCGTCTTCGACGAGGACCATCGCGAGCTGGTGCTGGTGCGTGAGATCCCGGTCTTCTCCACCTGCGAACACCACCTGGTGCCCTTCCACGGCGTCGCCCACATCGGCTACATCCCCGGCGAATCCGGCCAGGTGACCGGGCTGTCCAAGCTCGCCCGGCTGGTCGACCTGTACGCCAAGCGGCCGCAGGTGCAGGAGCGGTTGACCCGGCAGGTCGCCGACGCGCTGTGCGAAAGGCTCGCCCCGGCCGGGGTGATCGTGGTGATCGAGGCCGAACACATGTGCATGGCCATGCGCGGGATCCGCAAGCCCGGTGCGATCACCACCACCTCCGGGGTACGCGGGATCTTCCAGACCGAACCGGCGTCGCGGGCCGAGGCCCTGGAACTGATCCGGGCCCGCTGATGGCGCTGCTGCCCGGGGTCGGCGACCGGTGCGCGGTCTTCGGCGTGCTGAACATCACCGACGACTCGTTCTCCGACGGCGGCCGCTACCTGGACTTCTCCCGTGCGCTCGCGCACGGCCAGGACCTGGTCGCCCGCGGCGCCGACGCCGTCGACGTGGGCGGGGAGTCGACCCGGCCCGGCGCACACCGGGTGGACCCGCAGGTCGAGTCCGCCCGGGTGGTGCCGGTGATCGAGGCACTGACCTCCCGCGGGGTGGTGGTCAGCGTGGACACCATGCGCGCCGAGGTCGCCGCCGATGCGATCGCGGCCGGCGCCGGCATCGTCAACGACGTCTCGGGCGGCCGCGCCGATGCGGACATGGTGCGCGTGGTCGCCGAGGCGGGCGTGCCGTGGATCCTCATGCACTGGCGACCGGCCGGCGAGTACGTCCACGCCGGCGCACGCGCGGCCGACGGCGACGGCGACGTGGTCGAGACGGTGTACGCGGAACTGTCCCGGCAGGCCGATGCGGCGATCGCGGCGGGCGTGGCGGCCGAATCGATCGTCATCGACCCCGGACTGGGCTTCGCCAAGGACGCCGCCGCCAACTGGGCGCTGCTGCGCGCCCTGCCGCGCCTGCACCAGATGGGGTTCCCGGTGCTGATCGGGGCCTCGCGCAAACGTTTCCTCGGCGCGCTGCTCGCCGACTCGCAGGGCCCGCGCCCGCCCGCCGAGCGGGAGACCGCGACCGCGGTGGTCAGCGCGCTGGCCGCCGAACACGGAGTATGGGGGGTGCGGGTGCACGACGTGCGCGCATCCCGCGACGCGATCGAGGTGGTGCAGGCGTGGCGCGACAGGTGAGCGGCGACCGGATCGAACTGTCGGGATTGACCGTGCGCGGACACCACGGGGTGTTCGACCACGAGCGCCGCGACGGGCAGGACTTCCGGCTCGACCTGACGGTGTGGGCCGACCAGCGCGCCGCCGCGGCCTCCGACGACCTGGCCGACACCGTCGACTACGGGGCGCTCGCGCAGACGGCCGCCGAGATCATCGCCGGCCCGCCGCGGGATCTGATCGAGACCGTCGCCGCCGAGATCGCCGAGGCGGTGCTCGCCGAACCGCGCATCACGGCGGTGCAGGTGCGCCTGCACAAGCCGTCCGCGCCGATCCCGCTGGAGTTCGACGACGTCGCCGTGGTGATCACCAGGGAGCGCGGCCGATGACCACCGCGGTGCTGTCGATCGGCTCGAACATCGGGGACGCGGCCGGTCATCTGCAGTCGGTGCTCGACGCGCTCGGCCCGCGCACCCGGGCGGTGTCCGCGATCTACCGCACCGCACCCTGGGGCGGGGTCGAACAGGACGACTTCCTCAACGCGGCCGTACTCGCCGAGGATCCGGACCTGGGCCCCTACGACTGGCTGGCGCTCGGGCGCGAGTGCGAACGCCGCGCCGAACGGGTGCGCGAGGTGCGCTGGGGGCCGCGCACCCTCGATGTGGACGTGGTGACCTGCCGCGGCGACGACGGCGCCGAGATCGTCTCGACCGATCCGGAACTGCTGCTGCCGCATCCGCGCGCCGCGGTCCGCGCCTTCGTGCTCATGCCCTGGGCCGAGATCGAACCCGCCGCCGCACTCGGCGGGCGCCCGCTGACCACACTGATCGACGCACTCGATCCGGCCGAGCGGGCCGGGATCACGGTGGACGGACGCCGACTGCGGGCCGGCCATGGCTGAACTGACCCCGCTGCGCCCCGGCGACCTGGCCGCGATCGGACTGGTCGGGCTCGGTGCGGGCTGGGCACTGGCGGTCAGCGCCTACGGGTCGCTGCCGGCGATCCCGGTCGCCGCGGGCGCCCCGATCCTGCTGCTCGCACTGCTGGAGATCGGGGCCGGGATGCTCGTCCGGCGCCGGATCGCCCAGGGCCGGATCGGGGTGGACGGGCGCGGCCTGCATCCGCTGACCGTGGCCCGACTGCTGGTGCTGGCCCGGGCCTCGTCGATCACCGGGGCGCTGCTGACCGGACTGTGGGCCGGACTGCTGATCGAACTGTCCACCGCGGCCGGCCGCGTCCAGGCCGCGGCCGACGATCTGCCCGGCACCGTGGGCGCCTTGCTCGCCGCGCTGATCCTGATCGGCGCCGCGGTCTTCCTCGAACGCGGCTGCCGGACCCCGCCGCAACCGCCCGAGGCCGAACCGGGCTGAGGCGGCCTCGGCGCGGCGGCCGGACACCGGCGGACGGCCGGGTATGTTGGTCCGCATGACCGATCCCGGCCGAGCAGACCAGACACGCCCGTCCCGCGGTCGCCGTGACACCCGCCAGCGGCGCGTTCAGCGACCCTGGCAGATCGTGGTGGCGGTGCTGACCCTGCTGGCGGTGGTCGCCAGCGTGGTCGCGGTGTTCAGCGACTCGGTGGTGGTCCTGCGCATCGGTGTGGTGATCGCCCTGTGGGCCGCGGTGCTCGCCGCGATCGCGATGACCCGCTACCGCAAGGACTCGGAGTCCGATGCGGCCAAGACCCGCGACCTCAAACTCGTCTACGAGCTGCAGCTCGAACGCGAGATCGCGGCCCGGCGTGAATACGAGCTGGTCGTCGAGACGCAGGTCCGGCGTCAGGTCGAGTCGCAGGTGCGCAACGAGACCACCGAGGAACTGGTGGGGCTGCGCCGCGAGGTCGAGGCGTTGCGCGCGAGCCTGGAGGTCGTCTTCGACGGCGAACTGCCCGACGAGCGCCTCGCGGTGCGCGCCGAGGCACGCCGGCTCCAGGAGCTCGACGGCGGGCCGAGCGGTCTGCTGGCCGCGCAGGCCGCCGACCTGCCCCCGCTGGACGAGGTGACGGCGGCGCCCCCGACCGAGGAGGGCTTCCAGCCCGACTACGAGGGCTACCGTGCCGCGGCCCAGGAGGTGCTGCCCGGAATGGGCGACATCGAGCCGGAGGCCCCGGTCGACGCCGCGCCCGCGGCGGAGCGGTACGGGCAGTACGACGGCTACCCGGACCACGACGGCCAGGACGCGGAGTACGTCGAGGACGATCCGGCCCCGGCCGAGCCGCCCGTCGCCGAGGAGCAGACGGACGCACCGGCCGGCCCTGCCGGCCCTGCCGACCGGGCGGACGCCGGATACGCCGCGCAGGCGTGGTCGGCCGCGCCCGCCGCGGACGAGCACACCGCCGCCGCGCAGGCCTTCGACGAGTACGACCGGCTGCCTGAGACCGGGGCGATCGAGGCCCGGCCGGCCGCCGACGAGCCCGAGCACGAGGCGCGCGGCGGACGGCGCGGCGACGGGGCGACCGTGGCCGAGCTGATGGCGCGGATGCGCGCCTCCGGCGCCCTGTCGGAGGACCAGCAGTTGGGGCGTCGTCACCGCCGCGCCGCGGACTGACCGCCCCGAGACGTCCACCGGACCCCCGGCGCCGACACGGCACCGGGGGTCCGGTGATTTCCGTCACCGAGCCGTTCCTCCCGCCGGTCCGGCGGGCTATTGTGCAGCCGTACGTCCGGTACCTGCCCGGCAGGACTGGAACGACGTCGGAAGGACTCGAACGAGTGGCCGCACTCGGACACGATTCGTCACGCCCGCAGCCGGCAGTCCCCGGCGACCGTCCCGCACGACTGGTCGTCGGCGTGGTCTCCGCCGGTCGCGTCGGCGCAGCGCTCGGCGCCGCCTTGGAGCGGGTCGGCCATGTCGTGGGCACCGCACTGGCGGTGTCCGACGCCGCGCGCGAGCGTGCCGCCCGCCTGCTGCCCGACACCCGGTGCACCACCTCGCTCGCCGACACGGTCGCGTCCGCGGAACTGGTGCTCATCGCGGTGCCCGACACCGCGCTGGCGTCCGTCGTCGCGCAGATCGCCGAGACGGGCGACGACCACCGGGGCCGGATCGTGCTGCACACTGCCGGCGCCCACGGGGCCGAGGTGCTCGCCCCGCTGGCCGCGCGCGGTGCGATGTGCGCGGCCGTGCACCCGGCGATGACCTTCACCGACGATCCGGCCGATGTCGACCGGCTCGCCGAGGCCTGCTTCGGGGTCACCGCCGGTGACGAGGTGGCCGGGGCGATCGCGCAGGCGCTCGTCCTCGAGATCGGCGGGGAGCCGGTGCCGGTGGCCGAAGCCGACCGGGTGCTCTACCACGCGGCGATGGCGCACGGCGCCAACCATCTGGTGACCCTGATCAACGATGCGGTCGACGTGCTCGCCGCGGCGCTGGACCGCGCACCCGGTCACGACCCGGACCGCCCCGAGATGGCCGCCCGCATGCTCGCCCCGCTCGCGGCCGCCGCCCTGGACAACGCGCTGCGCCGCGGCGACGGCGCACTGACCGGGCCGGTGGCCCGCGGCGACGGGGCCACGGTCGCCGCCCACCTGTCGGCCGTGCAAGACCTGGACCCCGCACTCGGGGCCGGATACCGCGCAGCCGCGCTGCGCACCGCCCGACGGGCCCACCGGCCCGCGGTGACCGCCGTGATCGAGGAGACCCGATGACCCGCCCACCCGCCGGCGGTTACCGCCCCGGCGAGCTGACCGTCCACGACGATCCGGAGGCCCTGTCGGCCGTGGTCGGCGCTCTGCGTGCGACCGGCCGCCAGATCGTGCTGGTGCCGACGATGGGCGCCCTGCACGCCGGCCACCTCGAGCTGGTGCGGCAGGCCCGCCGGGTCCCCGGTGCGACCGTGGTGGTGTCGATCTTCGTCAACCCGCTGCAGTTCGGGGCGGGCGAGGACCTGGACAGCTATCCGCGCACCCTCGATGCAGACGTCGAACTGCTGCGCGCCGAGGGCGTCGAACTGGTCTTCGCGCCGACCGCGGCGACGATGTACCCGGCCGGGGCGCGCACCACCGTGGTGCCCGGCCCGCTCGGCGCCGAACTGGAGGGCGCCTCGCGCCCCACCCACTTCGCCGGGATGCTCACCGTGGTGTGCAAGCTGCTGACCATCGTCCGCCCGCATCAGGCCTACTTCGGGGAGAAGGACTATCAGCAGCTGGTGCTGATCCGGCAGATGGTCACCGACCTGAACCTGGGGGTGCGCGTGGTGGGGGTGCCCACCGTGCGTGAGGCCGACGGGCTCGCCCTGTCCTCGCGCAACGTGCACCTGTCGGATCAGGCCCGCGCACAGGCCACGGTGCTGTCCGCGGCCCTGGTGGCCGGGGCGCACGCGGCCGCCGACGGTCCCGAGGCCGTGCTGCGGGTGGCCCGCGAGACCCTGGCGGCCGAACCGGCGCTGGACGTGGACTACCTGGAGCTGCGCGGACTCGACCTGGGCGCGGCCCCCGAGGTCGGCGACGGCCGCCTGCTGGTGGCCGCGCGCCTGGGCGGGGTGCGCCTGATCGACAACGTCGGGGTGCCGGTGGGCGTCGGCTTCACCGGTTCGGACACCCCCGGCGTGCCCGCCGACGCCGCGCCGACAGGCGGTGGCGCCGACCGCTAGCCCGTCCCGCCCCCGATCCCGCCCGAACCCCGTCGCCCCACCGCTCTTTTCCGCGGACCGACCACCAGGAGGAGTCCCATGTACCGCACGATGCTCAAGTCCAAGATCCACCGCGCCACCGTCACCCACGCCGACCTGCACTACGTCGGTTCGGTCACCGTCGACGCCGACCTGATGAAGGCCGCCGACCTGTACGAGGGCGAGCAGGTGGCCATCGTCGACGTCACCAACGGCAGCCGGCTGGAGACCTACGTGATCACCGGTGAGCCCGGCTCCGGGGTCATCGGCATCAACGGCGCGGCCGCCCACCTGATCGATCCGGGCGACCTGGTCATCCTCATCTCCTACGCGATGATGGACGAGCGCGAGTGCCGCGAGTTCACCCCGTCGGTGGTGTTCGTCGATGAGGACAACCGGCAGATCGAACTCGGCGACAACCCCGGCCACGCCCCCGAGGGCTCGGGCCTGGTGAGCATGCAGCACGTCGCCGACACCCCCGCCCCGTCGCTGGTGTGAGCCGATGCTGCTGACCGTCGACGTCGGCAACACCAACGTCGCCCTGGCCCTGTTCGACGGCACCGGCCTCGACGCCGAGGTGCTGTTGCGCCGGCGCATGAGCACCGATCCGCGGGTGACCGCGGACGAGTTCGCGCTGACCGTGCGCGGACTGCTCGGCGACCACGTCGATGCGGTGACCGGGGTGTCCGCGCTGTCCACGGTGCCCACCGTGCTGCGCGAGCTGCGCCTGATGCTCGACCGGTACTGGACGCACGTGCCGACCGTGGTGGTCGCCCCGGGGCTGCGCACCGGGGTGCCGCTGCAGGTGGACAACCCGAAGGAGGTCGGGGCGGATCGGGTGATGAACGCACTGGCGGCCCATCACCTGTTCGGCTGCCCGACCATCGTGGTCGACCTGGGCACCTCCACCCGGGTGGACGCGGTGTCCGGCCGCGGGGAGTTCCTGGGCGGGGCGATCGCCCCGGGCATCGACATCTCGGTCGACGCGCTCGCCGCGCGCGGGGCCGCGCTGCGCAAGGTCGACCTGGTCCGGCCCCGGTCGGTGCTGGGCAGGTCCACGGTCGAATGCCTGCAGTCCGGGGTGATCTTCGGTTTCGCCGGGCAGATCGACGGCCTGGTGCGCCGGGTGCAGGACGAGGTCGACGAGTTCGCCGGCGACGACGTGGCGGTGGTCGCCACGGGCGGACTGGCCCCGCTGGTGCTGGGCGAATGCCAGACCCTGACCGATCACGAACCGGATCTGACCGGCACCGGACTGCAGCTGGTCTTCGAGCGCACCCGGGCCGGCAGCCGGGCCGGACGCCGCGACCTGCGGTGACCGCTGGCGCCGGCCGCGACCGGTGTGGCATCATGTCGACCATGACCGCAGTCCTCGCCCTCCGCAGCACCGTCATCGGTGCCGCCGTGGTGTGCGCGGGAGACTCCGGGCGGGTCCAGGAGTGTTGTCGGGATTAGTTCCCCGACCCCCTGTAGACCCGTCTTCACCCGGAGTACGTCATGACCGCCATGTCGGCGACCCTGCTGTCCGTCCCCACCCCTGTGCCCGCCGCTGCGCCGGCCACCGATGCCCCGTCCCTCCCGCCGGCCGGGGTGGACCCCACCGGCCTGTCCGCGGCCGTCGTCGGCGGTGCGGTGGTGATCGATCTGCGCAGCGCGGAGGAGCGCGGCGCGGCCGGGGTGCTGCCCGGCGCCCTGGCGATCGACCTCGCCGACGTCGCCGAGCGGCTCGACCCGGCCCGTCCCGGGCGTCTGCGCGCCGCCGGGACGGGCGCCGACTGGGTGCTGGTCAGCGGGGACGGCGCGGCCGCCGCCGATGCCGCGCGTGTGCTGCGCGCCCGGGGCCTGGCCGGGGTGCGCTGGCTGCGCGGGGGATTCACCGCCCTGCAGACGGTGCGGGCCACCGCCGCGGTGTCCGCGGCACGCCATCTCCAGCGCGAGGCCGCCGCGATCGCCGCACACTGATCCGCTCCGCCCGGCCGGATCGACGCCCGGTGCCCACCGCCGGTTCGCAGCCGCCGCCCCGGTGACCGGGCACACCCGTTACCCTGGGTGATCGTGAACGATTCAGGTGACCGTCAGTCCTCCGCCGCCTCTGCAGACGGGCCGGAGCAGCAGCTTCCGGAGCAGCATCGGATCCGTCGGGACAAACGCGACCGGATGCTCGCCGCCGGCGTCGATCCCTACCCGGTGTCGGTGCCGCGCACCCACTCGCTGGCCGAGGTACGTGCGGCGCATCCGGACCTGGAGCCCGACACCCGGACCGGGCAGATCGTCGGGGTGGCCGGCCGGGTGATGTTCGTGCGCAACACCGGCAAGCTGTGCTTCGCCACCCTGCAGGACGGGGACGGCACCCAGTTGCAGGCGATGATCTCGCTGGCCGGAGTCGGCCAGGAGGCGCTCGACGACTGGAAGGCGCTGGTCGACCTGGGCGATGTGGTCTTCGTCCACGGCGAGGTGATCAGTTCGCGGCGCGGTGAGCTGTCGGTGATGGCCGACGAGTGGCGGATGGCGGCCAAGGCGCTGCGTCCGCTGCCGGTGGCGCATAAGGACATGAACGAAGAGACGCGAGTGCGTCAGCGCTACATCGATCTGATCATGCGCCCCGAGGCGCGGCAGATCGCGCGCGACCGCATCCGGATCGTGGCCGCACTGCGCGCCGCACTCGACCGCCGCGATTTCCTCGAGGTCGAGACCCCGATGCTGCAGACCGTGCACGGCGGTGCGGCCGCCCGGCCGTTCGTCACGCACTCCAATGCGCTCGATCTGGATCTGTATCTGCGTATCGCGCCGGAATTGTTCCTCAAGCGGTGCGTGGTCGGCGGTATCGACCGGGTATTCGAGATCAACCGGAACTTCCGCAACGAAGGCGTCGATTCCACCCATTCCCCCGAATTCGCGATGCTGGAGACCTACGAGGCCTACGGCACCTATGACGATTCGGCGCGGATGACCCGGGAACTGGTGCAGGAGATCGCCCAGGAGGTGTTCGGCACCCAGGTCGTCACCCTGGCCGACGGCACCGAATACGACCTGTCCGGGGAATGGACGACGCTGGAGATGTATCCCTCGCTGTCGCAGGCGCTGGGCACCGAGGTCACTCCGGCCACACCGATGGCCGAACTGCAGGCCCACGCCGACCGGCTGGAACTGGACCTGGGCGGGGAGAAGGGCCTGAACCACGGCAAGCTCGTCGAAGAGCTGTGGGAGCACCTGGTGGGCGACGACCTGTATGCGCCGACCTTCGTGCGTGACTTCCCCGTGGAGACCTCCCCGCTGACCCGCCCGCACCGGTCGATCGCCGGGGTGACCGAGAAGTGGGATCTGTACATCCGCGGATTCGAACTGGCGACCGGGTATTCCGAACTCGTCGATCCGATCATCCAGCGGGAGAACTTCCACGCCCAGGCCGCACTGGCGGCGGCCGGCGACGAAGAGGCCATGGCGCAGGACGAGGAGTTCCTGGCCGCGATGGAATACGCGATGCCACCGACCACCGGCACCGGCATGGGGATCGACCGGCTCATCATGGCGATGACCGGGCTGGGCATCCGCGAGACCATCCTCTTCCCGCTGGTCAAACCCGGCGGGGAATGATCATTTCCCGAATTCGGTGACATGAATACGCCGAAGGCCGTCCGCACATCGATCCAGAAGGCGATTCCGATAATTGTGCTCGGCGCCGATGTATTCGGTACATTCGGAAATGTACCGCGGATAAGATCGACGAGTGCTGATCGATTTCGGAGAGGCTGGGAGTCATGGCGAAGAAGGTGATCATCAAATTGATCGATGATCTGGACGGCGAATCGGAAGCGGCCGAGACGGTCGAGTTCGCCCTCGACGGGGTCGGTTATGAGATCGATCTGACGGCGGCCAACGCCGAACGGCTGCGCGATCAGATGGCCGAATGGGTCGGCGCCGCGCGCAAGACCGGGGGTCGGCGTCGGCCCGGCACGCGCCGCGCCTCGGGCGGCAACTCGAAGACGGCGGAGATCCGCGCCTGGGCCCAGGCCAACGGCTACACCGTCTCCTCGCGTGGGCGCATCCCCGCCGACATCGTCGAGGCCTACGAGAAGGCGCACTGACCGGCCTTCGACCACGACCACCGATCGCCCCCGTCCCGCCCCGGGACGGGGGCGATCGCGCTATCGTGCCCACAACATATATGTGAGGTGGGGAATGGCGAGGAAGAGTCTCCGGGGGTTGGCGGCCGTGTGCGCGGCCGCCGCCACGGCGTTGACCATGACGATCGGCGGCACGGCCGCGGCGGCCGAGGAGCTGCCGGTGCCGCCGACCTTCTTCTCCGGCATCGGGCCGGAGCTGGCGTACCCGGGTGGGGACCTGCCCGGGGTCAACGACTGGGACTGCGTGCCCAGTGCCGAGCATCCCCACCCGGTGATCCTGGTGCACGGTACCGGCGGCGGGGCGCAGACCAACTGGGGCCCGATGGCGCCGGCGCTGAAAAACGAGGGCTACTGCGTGTTCGCCCTGACCTACGGGGCGATCCCGGACGCACCGTGGCCGGTCAGCGCGGTCGGCGGGATGGCGGCGATGGAGGACTCGGCCGCCCAGCTGGCGATGTTCACCGACTCGGTGCTCGCCGCCACCGGTGCGGAGAAGGTCGATCTGGTGGGCCACTCCCAGGGCACCCTGATGCCGAATTACTACGTGCAGAACCTCGGCGGGCACGAGAAGGTCGGCACCTACGTCTCGCTCGCGCCGCTGTGGAACGGCACCGACGCCGGCGGCGCCAGCGCGATCACCGAGTTCATGCAGGCGCAGGCCGCGGACAACCCGGCGCTGCAGGCCTATGTCGACCTGATCGCCGAGTACTGCGGGGCCTGCTTCCAGATGTCCACCGGTGCCGACTTCATCGAGCGGATGCGGGCGCATCCGCGTGGACTGTTCGTCGACGAGGTGCGCTACGTCAACATCGTCACCCGCTACGACGAGCTGATCGCGCCCTACACCTCCGGGCTGGGGGAGGGGCCGAACGTGACCAACGTGGTGGTGCAAGACGAGTGCGAGGAGGACCTGTCCGAGCACCTGTCGGTCGCGGCCTCCCCGCGTGCGCAGCGCTACGTGCTCAACGCACTCGACCCGGACGACGCCGTCCCGGTCGGCTGCGAGTTCGTCGCCCCGATCTTCGGCTGACCTTCCGTCTCGGCCCCGTCCACGCCCGCCCACCGGTGTCCTTCCGGTGCGGCGGGCGCGGTGTTCGCCATCGGCGTAGCGGGCCGGGGATGGTTTGTCGACCTGCAGTGTTGAACAGGTGGTGAGGGCACAGGCGGCGTCGCGGACTCCCGGCCGGGGGAAGCGGCGCCCGCAGGCCACTACAGTGTGGGCAAGGTGACTCGGCAGGGCCGAACGGCGAGACGGTCGGTTCCCGGGACGAGGTGCCGCACCACCGCGGTGTCGTCACCGGACGGCACCGACGGGCCCGGCGCCCAGGAGTGAGGGAGAGCAATGTTCGAACGGTTCACCGACCGCGCGCGGCGCGTCGTCGTCCTGGCACAGGAGGAGGCCAGGATGCTCAACCACAACTACATCGGTACCGAGCACATCCTGCTGGGCCTGATCCACGAGGGCGAAGGCGTGGCCGCCAAGGCCCTCGAGTCGCTGGACATCTCTCTCGAGGGCGTGCGCAGCCAGGTCGAGGAGATCATCGGCCAGGGCCAGCAGGCGCCCAGCGGGCACATCCCGTTCACCCCGCGGGCGAAGAAGGTCCTCGAGCTGTCGCTGCGTGAAGCACTGCAGCTCGGCCACAACTACATCGGTACCGAGCACATCCTGCTGGGCCTGATCCGCGAGGGCGAGGGCGTGGCCGCCCAGGTCCTGGTCAAGATGGGCGCCGACCTGTCCCGGGTGCGTCAGCAGGTCATCCAGCTGCTGTCGGGCTACCAGGGCAAGGAGGGCGCCGAGGCGTCCACCGGCGGGCGCTCGAGCGAGGCCGGCACCCCGTCGACCTCGCTGGTGCTCGACCAGTTCGGCCGCAACCTCACCCAGGCCGCCACCGACGGCAAGCTCGACCCGGTCATCGGCCGCGCCAAGGAGATCGAGCGCGTGATGCAGGTGCTCTCGCGCCGGACCAAGAACAACCCGGTCCTGATCGGTGAGCCGGGCGTGGGCAAGACGGCCGTGGCCGAGGGCCTGGCCCAGGCGATCGTGGCCGGCGACGTGCCCGAGACCCTCAAGGACAAGCAGCTCTACACCCTGGACCTGGGCTCGCTGGTGGCCGGCAGCCGCTACCGCGGTGACTTCGAGGAGCGCCTGAAGAAGGTGCTCAAGGAGATCAACACCCGCGGCGACATCATCTTGTTCATCGACGAGCTGCACACCCTGGTCGGTGCCGGCGCGGCCGAGGGCGCGATCGACGCGGCCTCGATCTTGAAGCCCAAGCTGGCCCGCGGCGAACTGCAGACCATCGGTGCGACCACCCTGGACGAGTACCGCAAGTACATCGAGAAGGACGCGGCCCTCGAGCGGCGCTTCCAGCCGGTGCAGGTCGGCGAGCCCTCCCTCGAGCACACCATCGAGATCCTGAAGGGCCTGCGCGACCGCTACGAGGCGCACCACCGCGTCTCGATCACCGACTCGGCGCTGGCGGCCGCGGCCACCCTGGCCGACCGGTACATCAACGACCGCTTCCTGCCGGACAAGGCGATCGACCTGATCGACGAGGCCGGCGCGCGAATGCGTATCCAGCGGATGACCGCTCCGCCAGACCTGCGGGCCTTCGACGACCGGATCGCCGATGTGCGCCGGGAGAAGGAGTCGGCGATCGACGAGCAGGACTTCGAGAAGGCGGCCAGCCTGCGCGATCAGGAGAAGCAGCTGATCGCCGAGCGCGGCGAGCGCGAGAAGCAGTGGCGTTCGGGCGACCTGGACGTGGTCACCGAGGTCTCCGAGGAGCAGATCGCCGAGGTGCTCGGCTCCTGGACCGGCATCCCGGTGTTCAAGCTCACCGAGGAGGAGACCACCCGGCTGCTGCGCATGGAGGAGGAGCTCCACAAGCGCATCATCGGCCAGGAAGAGGCCGTGGCCTCGGTGTCCAAGGCGATCCGTCGCACCCGTGCCGGGCTCAAGGACCCGAAGCGCCCCTCGGGCTCGTTCATCTTCGCCGGCCCCTCCGGCGTCGGTAAGACCGAGCTGAGCAAGGCGCTCGCCGAGTTCCTGTTCGGTGAGGACGACGCGCTGATCCAGATCGACATGGGCGAGTTCCACGACCGGTTCACCGCCTCGCGGCTGTTCGGCGCCCCGCCGGGGTACGTCGGTTACGAGGAGGGCGGCCAGCTCACCGAGAAGGTGCGGCGCAAGCCGTTCTCGGTGGTGCTGTTCGACGAGATCGAGAAGGCCCACCAGGAGATCTACAACACCCTGCTGCAGGTGCTCGAGGACGGGCGCCTGACCGACGGGCAGGGCCGGGTGGTCGACTTCAAGAACACCGTGCTGATCTTCACCTCGAACCTGGGCACCGCGGACATCTCCAAGGCGGTCGGGCTCGGCTTCACCTCCGGTGAGGGCGACCAGTCCAACTACGAGCGGATGAAGCTCAAGGTCCACGACGAGCTCAAGAAGCACTTCCGTCCGGAGTTCTTGAACCGCATCGACGACATCATCGTGTTCCACCAGCTCACCCGTGAGCAGATCATCGAGATGGTGGACCTGATGATCGGCCGGCTGTCCGAGCAGCTCAAGGACAAGGACATGTCCATCGAGCTGACCGACAAGGCCAAGTCGCTACTGGCCAAGCGCGGGTTCGACCCGGTGCTCGGCGCCCGGCCGCTGCGCCGGACCATCCAGCGCGAGATCGAGGATCAGCTCTCGGAGAAGATCCTGTTCGGCGAACTGGAGGCCGGCCACCTGGTGGTCGTCGACGTCGAGGACTGGGACGGCGAGGCCGCGCACGACAAGGCGCGGTTCACCTTCCGGGCCGAGGACCGGCCCGTGGAGATCCCCGACACCGTCGACGAGGCCCTCGCGGTGCCCACCGCCGAGACCGGCGAGGGGACCGAGCAGGAGTAGGACCGAAGCCGGGGGGAAGACGCCCCGGGGCGGGGC
>JAJYRZ010000243.1 GCA_021793835.1 Actinomycetes bacterium
CCTGGTTGTGGTTGTCCTGCTGATGCGTCGGCGCGCCGGTGCGGTCGTCGTACGCATCGTCCTCACCTCTGTCCCGCTGCGACTGCCGCGTCGTCGCCGCCCGCCCGGGTCACCGGGCCGGAGGGCACCGCGCGCAGTTCGTAGCGTGTCTCGACCACCTCGTGGTGGCGGCACGGGACCTCGGTGGCCCCGTACGGGATCCGCACCTGGCCGTCGGCGACGGTGAACAGCCGGTAGACGGTGCAGGCGTGCGCGACCGTGGTGCCCTCGTCGGTGGCAGGGATCAGCCAGCAGTCCTCCCCGCCGACGGCCTCGTCGGTGAACAGGGCGTAGTTCCCGCCCTGGAACATGAACAGCTCCCCGGTGGGCCTGGCGTTCTCGGGCAGGCCGGGCTGGTGCCACATCGTCGGGGTGCAGCCCCGGATCACGGTCGGCTCCTCCGGCTCGGACTCCGGCGTGCTGGTCGGGGTCTCGGTCTCACTGGTGTCGTCGCCCGGATCGTCCGGCTCGCCGGCGATCAGGACGCATCCGGTGTCCTTGTCGAACCAGGCGTCGTAGGTGACCCCGTCGACGGTCTTCTGCCCGTTCGGATCGCGCTCGATCACCTCGAGGATGTAGTCGTCCTCGTCGAGCTTCTCCGGGTCGACCACGTCGTCGACCGTGCAGTCCGCCAGGGGGTCTTCCCCGCCGGTGCCGACACCGCCGCCGGCGCGCTTACGCGGGGCTTCGAGGGTGCGCTCGCCGGGGCGCAGGATCTGGTCGTTGCCGTCGGTGGGCCGCTCGCTCGGCATATCCATCGTGCCGTCGCTCTGCGGGGACTGCCTCTCCAGGATCGGCGGGAACTGGCCCACCTCACCGTCGATCGAGGGGCCTTGATCGTTCAGATCGAGCTGACCGGTGGTCGGCGGGGAGTCCCCCGAGCCCGGCGGCTGGTTTTTCAGAGTCGGTGCCGAAGGCACGCGGACCGGCCCGTCGTCGTATGGGCCGATCAGGGTCTGGTCGGCGCCGGCGACGCCGACGCCCAATCCGGTGGCCAGTGCGGCGGCGGCGACCAACGCCGCCCATCGGCCGGGTCTGAATCTGGACATCACAATGCTCCTTCGCATCGTGTGTGCCGTCCCGACCGTTGGTTTTATGGTGATCATCATAGGCAATCGGTACGTTAGTGAAAACCTGTCACACGACCGTGCCGTTCTTTTCCGATCACGATTCGGTGGCAGGCCGCCGCCGGCGGGCGCGGTCGGCGCGAACAGTGGTTCCGCTGCCCGCGTGCGGGGTAGAACGGAAGGTGGGTCGGCGGACCGGAGGCGTCCGGCTCCCCCGCCGGGGCGCGCCCACCGCCATGACAGAAACGGGAGCACACCGATGAAGATCCGGCCGTCCGTGGACAACATCCGACGCCTGCCGCTGCGTCTGGCGCCGGGCCTGTTCCTGATCAACTCCGGGGTCGGCAAGCTGGGCCTGGACGAGGAGTCGGCCGCCGGGCTGCAGGCCATGGCCGGCAACGCGATCCCGCAGGTGCACCTGCTGTCGCCGGCGGTATTCGGCAAGACCCTCGCGGCCGGTGAGATCGCTCTGGGCACGGCACTGCTGACCCCGATGGTGCGCACCGGGGTGGCCGGGGCGGGTCTGACCGCCTTCAGCGCCGGACTGCTGCGGATGTACGCCCGCACCCCCGGCATGCACGAGAACCTGCGCCCGACCCAGGACGGCACCGCGATCGCCAAGGACTCCTGGCTGCTGGGCATCGGGCTGAGCCTGATCGTCGACGCTCTGGCCGGCCGAGGCCGCAAGGATAAGGAGGACGCCCGCGGCGACGACGGCGGCCCCGGCGACGAGCAGGGACAGGAGTCGGCGGCGGAGCAGTCGTGACCGTCGCCTATGTGCTCGCAGGCGGGGCGAACCTCGGGGCGGTGCAGGTGGGCATGCTCCGCGCCCTGGCCGACCGCGGGGTCCGACCCGATCTGCTGATCGGCACCTCGGCGGGCGCGCTGAACGCGGCCTTCCTCGCCTCCCGCGGGCTCGAACGCCCGGCGGTGGCCGCACTGGGTGACATCTGGCGCGGGCTGCGCACCCGGCAGCTGTTCCACCCCGATCCGCTGCGTCTGCTCGGGGCGCTCGCAGGGCGTAAGGACGCGTTGTTCGACAACGCCGCGCTGCGCCGCCTGATCCGCCGGCACGTGTCTTTCGACCGGCTCGAGGACTCCCCCGTGCCGATCACCGTGGTCACCACCGATCTGCTGACCGGCGAACAGGTCAACCTCAGCTCCGGGGACGCGGCCGAGGCGATCCTCGCATCGGCGGCGATCCCCGGGGTGTTCCCGGCGATGACCATCGACGGCCGCACCCTGGTCGACGGCGGGATCAGCAACAACGCCGCGATCTCGAAGGCCGTCAAAGCCGGCGCCGACACGGTGTACGTGCTGCCGTGCGGGTATCCGTGTGCGCTGACCGAACCGCCGCGCAGCGCACTCGGTGCGATCACCCAGACCGTCTCGCTGCTGGTCCATCAGCGGCTGATGCACGAGATCCCCGCCTACACCGACCGCACCGACCTGATCGTGCTCCCGCCGCCGTGCCCGATCTCGGTCGGACCGATGGACTTCTCCCACGGCGCCCGACTGATCGACGACGCCTACGCCGAGGCCGAGCGCGCGCTGGCGCGCGACGGGGGCCGGCGCGACGATCCGGCGGCGAAGATCGCGATGCACACCCATCTGCCGGGCGGCCGGATCCACCTCACCGAATGACGGGCTACCGCCACACCGGCCCCGGCCTGGCACGGTGAGACCCACCGTGCCGTTGCTGCTGGCACGGCGGGCGAGACATCACACGAACAGAAGGATGAAACAACAATGCTCGAGAACCGGCAGTGGGTCACCGAGGCGATCGGGCTACTCGAGGCCGAGGCGCACCGCAGCGCGGACACCCCGCTGCACCGGTTCATGCTGCCGCGCGAGTGGGGCATCGACCTGTATCTGAAAGACGAGTCGGTGCATCCGACCGGTTCGCTCAAACACCGCCTGGCCCGCTCGCTGCTGCTCTACGGCCTGGTCGGCGGGCGCATCGGCCCCGACACCACCCTGGTGGAGGCCTCGTCGGGTTCGACCGCGGTGTCGGAGGCCTATTTCGCGCAGATGCTCGGCCTGGAGTTCGTGGCGGTGATGCCGGCATCGACCAGTCCGGACAAGATCGCGCTGATCGAGGCGGCCGGGGCGCGCTGTCATCTGGTCGACGATCCGCTGCGGCTCTACGACGAGGCCGAGCAGGTCGCCGCCGAGACGTCCGGCTACTACCTCGACCAGTTCCTCAACGCCGAGCGGGCGACGGATTGGCGCGGCAACAACAACATCGCCGAATCGATCTTCCACCAGGCTGGGCCGTGAACGGTTCCCGGTGCCGGCCGCGGTGGTGGTCGGGGCGGGCACGGGCGGCACCTCGGCGACCATCGGCCGCTATGTGCGCTACCGCGGGCACGACACCGAGGTGATCGTCGCCGATTCGGAGAACTCGGTGTTCTTCCCCGCCTGGACCGCGCGGGATCGGGATATGCGTCTGGATGCGGCCTCGAAGATCGAGGGCATCGGCCGGCCGCGGATGGAGCCGTCGTTCCTGTTCGAGGTCGTCGACGAGGTGCTGCCGGTCGCCGACGCCGACTCGGTGGCCGCGATGCGACTGTTGGCCGAGACGACC
>JAJYRZ010000037.1 GCA_021793835.1 Actinomycetes bacterium
TGCTGTTCCTCGCCGGTGCGGTGCTGGCCTACCTGGTGGTGGCCACCGCGCTGCGTTTCCTCCTCACCATCGGCGACAACGTCCAGATCACCGCGTTGTCGGGCAGCGAATACTTCAGCTTCATCATCCATCTGCTGCTCATCTTCGGGGTCAGCTTCGAGATCCCGCTGCTGATGGTGGCGCTGAACATCGTCGGGGTGTTGCCTTACGCCAAGCTCAAGCAGTGGCGCCGCGGCATCATCTTCGCGCTGTTCGTCTTCGCCGCCGTGGCCACCCCGGGCCAGGACCCGTTCTCCATGCTGGCCCTCGCGCTCGCGCTGACCGTGCTGGCCGAGGTGTCGATCCAGTTCGCCCGCCTCAACGACAAGCGGCGGGCCCGCCGCGACGCCGCGGCAGAGGCCGAACTGGACGACGAGTCGGCCGCGCCGATCGAGCCGCCGACCCCGGTGGCCGCGGCCGAACCGATGCCCCCGGCGAGCCCGCCGTCCGCGACCCCGCCGCCCGCCGGCGGCGCGCCGACCCGGCCCGAACCGGCGCCGCGGATCGACGACGGCACCGATTTCAGCGACACGCTGTGACCGACGACCGAGAAGGATCGATGACCGACCAGACGCCCGACCCCCAGGCCGCCGCGACCGCGGACGGCCCGGAACTGGCGGCCTTCGCCGCGACGCTGGACTTCTCGCTCGACACCTTCCAGATCGCGGCGGGACGTGCCCTGGAGTCCGGGGCCGGGGTGCTGGTGTGCGCGCCGACCGGATCGGGCAAGACGGTGGTCGGCGAGTTCGCCGTGCATCTGGCGCTCGGCGCGGGCGGCAAGTGCTTCTACACCACCCCGATCAAGGCGCTGAGCAACCAGAAGTACCACGACCTGGTGGCCGTCTACGGCGAGGACGCGGTCGGGCTGCTCACCGGCGACCAGTCGATCAACGGACACGCCCCGGTGGTGGTGATGACCACCGAGGTGCTGCGCAACATGATCTATGCGCAGTCGTCGACCCTGACCGGGCTGACCCACGTGGTGATGGACGAGATCCATTACCTGGCCGACCGCAGCCGCGGACCGGTCTGGGAAGAGGTCATCCTGGGGCTGCCCGATCAGATCCGGATCGTCGGACTGTCGGCGACGGTGTCCAACGCCGAGGAGTTCGGCGCGTGGATCCAGGAGGTGCGCGGGGACGCCGAGGTGGTCGTCGACGAGCACCGCCCGGTGCCGCTGTATCAGCACGTGCTGGTCTCCGGCCGGCTGTTCGACCTGTTCGGGCAGGGCTCGAAGGTCAACCCGGAGCTGATGTCGTTCACCAAGAAGCGGCGCCGCGACATCGAGGCGGCCGGGCGTGGCCGCGACCGTTTCCGCCCGACCCCGCGGCCGAGGGTGCTCGAGCGTCTGCGCGGGGCCGGTCTACTGCCGGCGATCACGTTCATCTTCTCCCGGGCCGGCTGCGATGCGGCCGTCGACCAGTGTCTGCGTTCGAATCTGCGCCTGACCGACGACAAGCAGGCGCGGCAGATCGCCCGCATCATCGACAAGCACACCGGCGCACTCGAGGCGCAGGACAAAGCGGTGCTCGGTTACGACGCCTGGCGTGAGGGGCTGATGCGCGGTTTCGCCGCCCACCACGCCGGGATGCTGCCGATCTTCCGGCACACCGTCGAGGAGTTGTTCGAAGCCGGACTGGTGCCCGCGGTGTTCGCCACCGAGACCCTCGCCCTGGGGATCAACATGCCCGCCCGCTCGGTGGTGCTCGAACGGCTGGTGAAGTTCAACGGCGAGACCCACGCCGACCTGACCCCGGGCGAGTACACGCAGCTGACCGGCCGGGCCGGCCGGCGCGGCATCGACGTCGAGGGCCATGCGGTGGTGCAGTGGACCCCGCTGATGGATCTGCGGGCGGTGGCCGGATTGGCGTCCACCCGCACCTACCCGCTGCGCAGCGCCTTCCAGCCCGCCTACAACATGACCGTCAACCTGGTGCGCACGGTCGGTGTGTCGGCCGGGCGCGCGCTGATCGAACGCTCCTTCGCCCAGTTCCAATCCGACCGCGGTCTGGTGGGGCTGGCCCGGCGGATCGAACGCAACACCGAGGCGATGGACGGTTACGGGGAGCACCTGGACTGCCATCTGGGCGACTTCGCCGAATACGATCGGCTGCGCCGTCAGGTCTCCGAACGCGAACGCGCCCTGGAACGTCAGACCCGGGCGGAGAGGCGTGCGGACACCGTCGCCGTACTGGCCAAGCTGCGCCGCGGCGACGTCGTCGCGATCTCCACCGGCCGACGGGCCGGACTGGCGGTGGTGGTGCACCCCGATTCCGACCGTGACGATCCGGCCCCGACCGTGATCAACGAGGACCGCTGGTCCGGGCAGGTGCGCGCCGACGACTTCCGCGGTTCGGTCCAGGTGCTCGGCAGCCTCGGCCTGCCGCGCCGACTCGATCCGCGCTCGGGACACGACCGGCGCTCGATCGCCGAACAGCTGCGCCACGCCGGCATCCGGCGGCCCAGACGCACCCCGCATCGCCGCAAGTCCGCGGCCGGCGGGGACCGGGAACTGGCGGCGCTGCGCCGCGAGCTGCGCGACCATCCGGTGGCCGACTGCCCGGAGCTGTCCACCCACATCCGCTGGGCCGAACGGCACCGGCGCCTGAAGGTGGAGACCGAGCGGATGATCCGGCGCCGCGACCGGTCCTCGCATTCGCTGGCCCGCGCCTTCGACCGCATCGTCGAGGTGCTGATCGAGTTCGGTTATCTCGACCGGACCGGTGGGGACGTGACCGTCACCGAGGCGGGCGAACTGCTGGCCGCGGTGCACTCCGACAGTGCACTGGTGGTCACCGAGGCGCTGCGCACCGAGCTCTGGCGCGGTCTGGAGCCGGCCGACCTGGCCGCGGTGGTGTCGTCGCTGGTCTACCAGTCCCGCAGCGACGGATACCAGGCGACCGCTGCGGTCCCGCCGCCGGTGGAGGCCGGGCTGCGGGATCTGCGCCGCCTGTGGCTGGACATCGCGGCCGCCGAGGACCGGCACTCGCTGCCGATCACCCGCGAACCCGACTCGGGCTTCGCCGCCGCGATCGGCATGTGGATCCGGCAGGATCCGCTGATCGACGTGCTCTTCGCCGGCGGCGACGGCGATCGGCCGCTGACGCCGGGGGATTTCGTGCGATGGTGTCGTCAGGTGGTCGACCTGCTCGACCAGATCCGGCAGGCCGGAGACGACCCGCAGCTGCGGTCCGCGGCGACCGCGGCGATCCGCGGCATCCGGCGCGGCATCGTCACCGTCGACGCGGTCGGATAGATCGCGCGGCCGGCCCGGCGCAGCCGAGCGCATTCGACCACAAGGGGAGGGACCACAGCAGTGCACGACGGTGAGCAGCCGCAGGATCCGGCCCAGACCGGACCGGGACAGCCGGGCCCCGCGTCCGGCCCGCAGCACGGCGGATACGATCCGCCACCGCCCGGCGGCTATCCGCACGCCGCCCCCGGCGGCTTCCCGCAGAACCCGCCCGCGGCCCCGCAGACGCCGCCCGCAGGCTACGGGCCGCCGCAGCAGCACGGCGGTTTCGCCCCGGCCCCCGGCTTCGGCGGTGGGCCCGGCCCGCACGGTCATCCCGCGGCGCAGTGGGCCGGGCCCGCATCCGGCTACGGGGCCCCGGTGTCGGAACAGGGCCGCGGCGGCCGGTCGCGCGGGGTGCTGATCGGCGCCGTCGTCGCCGCACTGGTCGCGATCGCGGCCGTGGTGGTGGCCGTGACCGGGTTCTGGGTGCCCGGCTATTTCACCTACACGGTGCTCGACACCGAATCGGTGGAGAACCGCATCACCGAACATCTGCGCACCGGCGGGGAGTCGGTGGACGTCGGATCGGTCGCCTGCCCCGGTGACATCCGGGTGCGGGTCGACGACACGTTCACCTGCACCCTGGACATCGATGGCGAGTCGCACACCGTGACCTCGACGATCCTCGACACCGACGGCACCTACCGGGTCGGGGCGCCGGCCGCGCGCTGAGCGCTCAGCCGGCCAGCGCGGCGGTGAGCCGCTCGGCCACCCGCTCGATGCCCAGCTCGGCGACCAGTGCGGCGAACCGCTCCGGGTCGACCGGCGCGGCAGGCACGGTGTCCGGACCGGTCGAGGTCACCGGAGCGTCGGCGGCGGCCATGGTGACCACCTCGGCGGCCGCCAGATAGTCGCCGGCCGCGACGAGGTTCTCCCGCACCCGCGGAGTCAGACCGGAGGCCGGGTCGGCGGCGGCGGCCTGCAGGCCGGCCAGATCGCCGTGGGCGGTCAGCAGCCGGGCGGCGGTCTTCTCACCGATCCCGGGCACGCCCGGCAGTCCGTCGGAGGGGTCACCGCGCAGGATCGACATCTGCGCATAGCTGCGCCCGGCGGTGGCGACCGGCACCCCGTAGCGGTCGGCGACCTCGGCCGGGCCGAGCAGTTCGGCGCGCGCCATGCCGCGCCCGACGTAGAGCACCTGCACCGGCACCGGGGCGTCGGCGTCGACCTGCGGGTCGGCGACCAGCTGCAGCAGATCCCGGTCCCCGGTCACCACGATCACCGGATCGCGGCGCTCGGCGGCGGCGAGCACCGCGATCACGTCGTCGGCCTCGTATCCCGGCGCCCCGGCGGTGGCGATCCCGGTGGCGGCCAGCAGCTCGGCGATCATCGCCACCTGTGCGGGCAGGGAATCCGGCACGTCCTCGCCGCCGGTGACCGGATCGACCCGGTGCTCCTTGTAGCTCGGCACCGCGTCGACGCGGAAGGCCGGGCGCCAATCGTCGTCGCGGCACACCACCAGCCGGCCCGGCCGGTAGGTGGTCACCAGCGAGGAGACGGTGTCGAGGAAGCCGCGCACCGCGTTGACGGGCCGGCCGTCGGGGGCGGTGAGCTTCTCGGGCAGGGCGTGAAAGGAGCGGAACCACAGGCTCGCGCCGTCGAGCAGCAGCAGGGGAGCGGTCATGGGTGCCGATCCTGCCACGAGTGGGGTCTACCCTGGCAGGCATGGAGCAGCCGCAGACCCGTTTCGCCGCCGACGTCTACCGCGACCGTCTCGACCGTGCCGCCCGCGCCGCGGCCGCGGCCGGGCTCGACGGGATGGTGATCGGCACCGGCCCGGACCTGGACTACCTGATCGGGTCCCGCGCCGAATCCTTCGAACGCCTCACCGCGCTGGTGATCCGGGCCGACGGCGCCGCGACCGTGGTGCTGCCGCGCCTGGAGCGTGCCGCGCTGCGCGCCTCGGCCACCGAATCGCTCGGGCTCGAAGTGCGCGAATGGGTGGACGGCGAGGACCCCTACGCCCTGGTCGCCGCTGATCTGGGCGGGCAGCGGTTCGCCGTCGACGCGGCCATGCCCGCACTGCACGTGCTCGCCCTGATCGACCGGATCGGCCGGGTGCCGTCGCCGGCCACCGAGGTGCTGGCGGGTCTGCGTATGGTCAAGGACGCCGCCGAGATCGCGGCGCTGCGCCGGGCCGGGGAGGCCATCGACCGGGTGCACGCCCGGATGGGCGAGTGGCTTCTGCCCGGCCGCACCGAGGCCGAGGTGCACGCGGACATCACGGCCGCGATCCTGGCCGAGGGCCACACCGCGGCCGCCTTCGTCATCGTCGGCTCCGGCCCCAACGGCGCCGATCCGCACCACGAGGTCTCGGACCGCAAGCTGCGCGCCGGGGACACCGTGGTGATCGACATCGGCGGGCCGGTGGACGTGGGCTACAACTCCGACTGCACCCGCACCTACCACCTGGGCGAGCCGGATCCGGAGCTGGCGCGGCGCTACGCGGTGCTCGAGGCCGCCCAGCAGGCGGCGGTCGATCACGCCCGGCCCGGGGTGACGGCGGAGTCGGTGGACTCGGCCGCGCGCGAGGTGCTCGCCAACGCCGGGCTCGCGGAGGCGTTCGTGCACCGCACCGGGCACGGCATCGGACTGTCGGTACACGAGGAGCCCTACATCGTGGCCGGCAACGACTTCGTGCTCGGCGAGGGCATGGCCTTCAGCATCGAGCCGGGCGTGTACTTCCCGGGCGAGTGGGGTGCGCGCATCGAGGACATCGTGGTGCTCACCGCGAACGGCTGCGAACGCCTCAACAACCGTCCGCGCGCCCTCGGCGTGCTGCCCGCGTAGACCCGGCGCGGAGGAGGGCCCGCCCGCAGGTATCCCGGTATCCGCGGGCGGGCGGCGGATCAGCGGGCGGGCGGTGCGTCGCGCAGGAAGCTCTGCACCCCCAGGATGCGGGTCACCGCGATCTCGATGACCACCCGCTGCGGGTTCGGCCGCGGGGTGCGGTAGCGGGCGGCGTAGCGCCGCTCGGCCTCGGCGACCGCGTGCCGGTCGCGCACCACCGTCGCCGGGCCTTCGAAGGTCAGCTGGCGCGGACCGTCGAACTGGCTGACCGCGGCGTAGCCGGTGCGTTCGACGTTGCGCACCTTCTGTGAGCCCTCGAAGGTGATCACCCGGGCCAGCTGGGCCTCGTCGTCCCAGGTCACCCCGACGGTGACGGCGTGGAGGGTGCCGTCGCCGCGGGCGGTGGCCAGGGTGGCCAGCGCATAGGTGTCCAGGTATTCCAGGGCGGCGGCGGGCAGTTCGGGCACACGGCGTGTCATGGGATGGAGGTTATCGGCGGGCCCGGTGGGCCAGACTGTCAGGGTGCGCACTGATGTGACCGGCCCGTGGCCGGATGTCGAACCCGGACCGATCGTCATCCTCGGCGGACGCAGTGAGATCGGTCTGCAGACCGCGCTGCGCCTGGCCGAGGCGACCGCTGACGATCCGCGTGAATTCGTGCTCGCCGCCCGTCCCGACCGGGACTTAGGCGACGAGCGCGCCCGGCTGCAAGCGGCCGGGGCGAGGGCGGTGCACCAGGTGGTGTTCGACGCCGATGCGGTCGCCGGTCACCCCGCCTTCTTCGACGGTCTCGTCGAGCGTTACGGCACACCCGCGATCTGGGTGCTGTCGTTCGGGCTGCTCGGCGATCAGGCCCGCGCCGAGACCGACTCGGCGCACGCCGTGCAGATCGTGCACACCGACTACGTCGCCCAGGTGGCCGCCCTGACCGAGATCGCCCATCGGGCCCGCGCGGCCGGCACGGGCCGGATCGTGGTGTTCTCCTCGGTCGCCGGGGTGCGGGTGCGCCGGGCCAACTACGTCTACGGCTCGGCCAAGGCCGGTCTGGACGGGTTCGCCACCGGCCTGTCCGATGCGCTCACCGGCTCGGGGGTCCACCTGCTGGTGGTCCGGCCGGGCTTCGTCATCGGCCGGATGACCGAGGGCATGGATCCGGCCCCGCTGTCGTCGACCCCCGATCAGGTGGCGGCGGCGGTGGTCGAGGCGCTGCGCCGCGGGCGCCGCACGGTGTGGGTGCCCGGCGCGTTGCGCTGGCTGTTCGCGATCGCCCGGATCGTGCCCGGACCGGTGTGGCGGCGCCTGCCGCGATGATCGCGGCCGGGGGTCGCCGGTGACCGGCGCCGCAGGCGCGTGAGCGGGGCGCGGCCGACGCGGCGGGTACTGGTTAGGCTGGTGCCCGGCGGCGGGCAGGCTGTTGTCTTCCGGCGCCGCGAAGACCCGGACGTCCGGCCGCCCGCGTGGGCGCCGACGCGACCTGTGGAAAGGACCGCCACCGCGATGCCCCAGAACCAGTCCCGGCCCGAGAAGATCGTGCTGCTCGACGGCGCCCGTACCCCGATCGGCAGCTTCGGCGGTGCGCTGAAAGACGTGCCCGCCCACGAACTCGGCGCGGCGGCCTCCCGTGAGGCGCTGACCCGCGCCGGCGTCGAGCCCGCGCAGATCGACGAGGTCGTCATGGGCTGCATCGGGCAGGTCGGCCCCGACGCCTACAACGCCCGCCGGGTCGCACTGGCCGCAGGCCTGCCCGACGCGGTGCCCGCGTACACCGTCAACCGGCTGTGCGGTTCGGGCCTGCAGGCCATCTGGTCGGCCGCGATGCAGATGCGCTGGGGCGGGGTCGACCTCGCCCTGGCCGGCGGCGACGAGTCGATGTCGCGCATGCCGTTCTACGACTTCGGGGCCCGCAGCGGCTACCGCCTCGGCGACCGGAAGCTCGTCGACGGCACCGTCGGCATGCTCACCGACCCGTTCAACGACATCCACATGGGCGTCACGGCCGAGAACGTGGCGACGAAGTACGGGGTCTCGCGGGCCGAGCAGGACGAGTTCGCGGTCGAGTCGCAGCGCCGCGCCGCCACCGCCGAGGCCCGGGCGGCCTTCGCCGAGGAGATCGTCGCGGTCACCACCGGCGGCCGTCGCCCGGTCACCGTCGACAGCGATGAGCACCCCAAGCCGGAGACCACGGTGGAGACCCTGGCCAAGCTGCGCGCGGCCTTCGTGCCCGACGGCACCGTGACCGCCGGTAACGCCTCGGGCATCAACGACGGCGCCGGCGCCGTGGTGCTCGCCCGCGGATCGGTCGCCGCCGAGCACGGCCTGACCGGGATCGCCACCGTCGAGGCCGTGGCCACCGCGGCGATGGAGCCCGAGCTGATGGGCTACGCCCCGGTGCGCGCGCTGAAGAACCTGTTCGCCCAGACCGGGCTGACCCCGGCCGATGTGGACGTGGTCGAGCTGAACGAGGCGTTCGCCTCCCAGGCGGTCGCGGTGATCCGGGATGCGGGCCTGGACCCGGCCAAGACCAACCCCTACGGCGGCGCGATCGCCCTCGGCCACCCGGTGGGTGCGACCGGCGCGATCCTGACCCTGCGCGTGGCCAAGGACCTGGTGCGCCGCGACCTGGAGTTCGGCGTGGTCACCATGTGCATCGGCGGCGGGCAGGCGCTGGCCGCGCTGATCAAGCGGGCCTGAGCCCCGGCACCGCCCGCACCACCGGCGGGCGGCGCGGGAGGGTGAGCAGATCGGCCCCGCCCGCCCGCGCCGCCGACCGACGCACCGACGAAGGACGGACCCGAAGATGACCGGTACGAGCACCCCCACCACCCGGACCGGCGGACCGGCCCTGTCCATCCTGGACCTGGCCTACGTCGGGCGCGGCGAGAGCACCGCCGACGCACTGGCCGAATGCGTGTCGACCGCCCGGCTCGCCGAACAGCTCGGCTACCGGCGCATCTGGTACGCCGAGCACCACAACATGCCGTCGATCGCCTCCTCGGCGACCTCGGTGCTGATCGGCCAGGTGGCTGCCGCGACCGAGACCATCACTCTCGGCGCGGGCGGGGTGATGCTGCCCAACCACGCTCCGCTGGTGATCGCCGAACAGTTCGGCACGCTCGCCGAGTTCCACCCGGGCCGGATCGAACTGGGGCTGGGGCGCGCGCCCGGCACCGATCAGCAGACCTTCCGAGCGCTGCGCCGCGACGCGGCCTCGGCGGACCGCTTCCCGCAGGACGTGCTCGAACTGCAGGGCTATCTCGGTGACGAGTCGCGCGTGCGCGGCGTCGGCGCGACCCCCGGCAAGGGCACGCACGTCCCGCTCTACATCCTCGGCTCCTCGCTGTTCGGCGCCCAGCTCGCGGCGATGCTCGGCCTGCCGTACTCCTTCGCCTCGCACTTCGCGCCCGCCGCGCTGTCGGAGGCGGTCGCGCTCTACCGGCGCGAGTTCACCCCGTCGGCGGTGCTCGACCGCCCGCACGTGATCGCCGGGGTCAACGTGCTGGCCGCCGAGACCGAGGACCGGGCGCGCGAGGCGCACACCCGGGCCATGCGCCGACGCGTCGACACCCTGGTCGGGCGTGGGCGGGAGTTCACCGACGAGGAGGCCGACATGATCCGGGCCTCGCCGCAGGGCCGGCACCTGCGCACCATGACGCAGTACAGCGCCGTGGGCACCGCCGCCCAGGTCACCGAGTACCTCGACGGCTTCGTCGCCACCGCCGATGCGGACGAGCTGATCGTGGTGGCCCAGGCCGCGGAGCGGCAGACCGCGCGCACGACCCTGGAGCTGCTCAGCGACCTCAACGCGCGGGGTGTGGGACCGGCTGTGTGACAGTGGTGGCCCCCGGGGACGGCGGCTGACAAGATGGTGGTGAGGGGCGCCGCCGGGTGCCTCGCACCAGTGGACAGGAGAGACCATGACCGATCGCCGACCGATCGTCGTCGCCGCCGACGGGTCCGCGCACGCGGACCTGGCCGTCCGGTGGGCCGCGCAGACCGCCGCCCGCCGCAAGTCCGAGCTGCTGATCGTGCATGCGGCCAGCGCTCCGGTCGCCTACGGGATGGGCGGCTATCTGCCGCAGGAGTTCTTCGATTCGCTCAAGGCCGAGGGCGACCGCATCGTTGCCGCGGCCAAGACCCTCGCCGAGTCGGAGACCGCCGACATCACGGTGCGCACCGACACCATCATCGACGCTCCCGGACCGGCCCTGCTGCGCGCCTCCGAGGAGGCCTCGCTGCTCGTGGTCGGCACCCGCGGGCTCGGCGCACTGGCCAGCACCTTCATGGGTTCGGTCAGCTCGCTGGTCGCCCGCCACTCGGCCAGCCCGGTCGTGGTGGTGCGCGGGGACGAGAAGGCCGGCCCGATCAGCAACGGCCCCGTGGTGGTCGGTGTGGACGGTTCGGAGAACTCGGTGCCGGCCGTCGAGGCCGCCATGCGCGAGGCCTCGCTGCGCGGAGCGACCCTGGTCGCCGTGCACGCCTGGTCCGACGTCCCGCTGTCGACCATGGATCCGGTCACCCAGGTGCGCGAGCTGTTCGACGAGGCCACCGTCGCCGATTCGGTGGTCGCCGAGCGGCTCGCCGGGTTCCGCGAGCAGTACCCGGACGTCAACATCGAGCACCACGTGGTGATGGACCGTCCCGAGCACGCGATCTTGGAGCGTGGCCGCGGGGCCCAGTTGATCGTGGTCGGTTCGCGCGGCCGCGGCGGTGTCGCCGGCCTGCTGCTCGGCTCGACCAGCATCAAGGTGCTGCGCTCGGCCGACTGCCCCGTGCTGGTGGTCCACCGCCAGCCGGTGGAGTGATTCGACTACAGACCGATCGGGGAGGGGACCGCGGGCGAGGCGGCGTCGAAGACGAAGCCCATCGGTGCGAGCACACGCACCACCTGCTCCGCGGTCCCCTCACCCATGTCGTGAACGACCAGGGTGCGCCACGGGGTCAGGGTCACCGGCCGTTCGATCGCGGCCAGGAAGGCCAGTCGGCGCGGATCGAGCACCCCGTCGTCCAGTGCCGCGCCGAGCGACACCGCCGCGGAGTCGCCGTGCGGCAACCATCCCACCGGGGCGCCGCCCGGCGCCGCTGAGGAGGCGGCCGGGGCCGGATCGGTGCGCAGCAGCCGGGCGACGACCCGGGGCAGTGCAAAGCGCGACCCGGCCCGATCGGCCGGCAGCACCGTGGTCAGAGCCTCGTCGGCGGTGCGTATACGCAGCCGATCGCCTTCGGCGATCACGGTCACGTGCGCCGGGGCGCCGGTGGGCGCCTCCTCGTCTTCGATCAGCACCAGATGCTCGTGCCGCGGGATCGTCACCGCCGACAGGTCGCGTTCGAGCCCGGCGGTGACCTCCCGCAGATCGCGCGTATCGCGGCCCGACATCGCCGGGCCGAGCACCGCGGGGGTGAAACCGCCGGCGGTGCGGCTGCGCAGTCCCACCCGGGCCAGTGCGGCCAGTTCGGCACCGTTCACGCGGCGGGCGAACTCGAAGCCGCCGCCCGCACCGATCCGCACGGCCGAGTCGGTCTGCTCGGCCAGTGCGGCCAGCGCAGCGATCTGCGCGGCGGTGAACATCCCGCCGTGGGATCGGATCCGCAGCTGTGGGGTCATCGTTCGACAATAGCGCCGCGGCCGCCCGGTCGCGGCCCAGGGCGGCTTGCCCCGGGCCGGTGGGTCGGGAAATGTGGGCCGGGCAGCGGTCACCATGCGGGTCCCGGCAGGAAGGTCCACGATGTCCACACCCGACACCACGTACCTCGAGGTCCCGGCCGACATCGACCAGGCCGGACTGACGGCACTGATCGACGCCTGGCTCGAGGCGGTCCCCGACGCGCAGCACCGCGCCGAACAGATCGCCGAACTCCAGGTACCCGAACGCGTCCGAGTCCTCGAGGTCCTCGACGCGGAGCAGGTCACCGAACTGCTCGACCATGCGAGCCCGCACGCCGGCAGCGATGTGCTCGACGGTCTGCCCGGCGATCTGCAGTCCCGCGCGCTGGGCCTGGCCGCACCGGACGTGGTCGCCGAGATCCTGCGGTTGTCGCCCGAGGACGAACAGGACGCGCTGCGCGGCGCCCTCGACGTCGAGGACCGCTCGGTGGTCGAAACGCTGCTGGCCTATCCGGAGGGCACGGTCGGTGCCCGGATGACCCCGCGGGTCACCGCGATCGGCGGGGCGCTGACGGTGCGCGAGGCCAACCGTGCCGCCCGCGCGCAGGCGGCCGACACAGAGACCATCGCCTACGTCTACGTCGTCGACGAGGACGAGCAACTGATCGGCGTGCTCAGTTTCCGCGACCTGGTGCTGGCCCCCGGGTCCGCGGTCGTCCGCGACATCATGGACACCGACCTGTTGTCGGTGCAGGTCGACACCGATCAGGAGGCGGCCGGCCGCATCCTGATCGCCAACCACCTGTTCGCGCTGCCCGTGGTCGACCACGGCCGGCTCGTCGGCATCATCACCTCCGACGACGTCGCCGACATCATCGACGAGGAGGGCACCGAGGACGCCGAGCGGCAGGGCGGTTCGGCGCCGCTGGACCTGCCCTATCTGCGCGCTTCCCCGTGGCTGCTGTGGCGCAAACGCATCATCTGGCTGCTGGTGCTGTTCGTCGCCGAGGCGTACACCGGCACGGTGCTGCGCCACTTCGAGGAGGAGCTCGAGGCGGTCGTCGCCCTGTCGTTCTTCATCCCGCTGCTCATCGGCACCGGCGGCAACACCGGCACCCAGATCACCTCCACTCTGGTGCGTGCGATGGCGATCGGGGAGGTGCGTCTGCGCGACATGGGCCGGGTGCTGATCAAGGAGCTCAGCGCCGGGTCGATGATCGCGATCACGATGGCGCTGGCCGCGATCATCCGCGCTTGGACGCTCGGGGTGGGCTGGGAGGTGGCGCTGACCGTCACCTTGACCGTGGCCGCGATCGTGCTGTGGTCGTCGTTCATCGGTTCGGTCATGCCGCTGCTGCTGCGCCGGGTCGGACTCGACCCGGCCGTGGTGTCCGCGCCGATGATCGCCACCATCGTCGACGGAACCGGCCTGGTGATCTACTTCGAGATCGCCAAGGTGATCCTGTTCTAGCGCGGGAGCGGGAACCCGCGGCGGCGGTGCCGCGTTGACATGGACGAGACCGCTTCCCTCGGGGGGCGGGGCCGGTGACCGGGAAAGGAGGCCGACGATGCCCGGAGTGCTCGTGGTGGCCTATCTGCTGATCGAGATCGTCGCCTTCATCGCGGTCGCCCACTACTGGTCGATCTTCGGGGCGATCCTGCTGGTGCTCGCCTCCACCGGGCTGGGCACGATCATGGCGATGCGCGGTGCGCGCCGGGCGATGGCCGGATCGGTGCGCGGGCGGGCCGGTGACGCCGCCCTGGCGGCCGGTGCGGTCGCGCTGCTGCTGGTACCCGGCATCGTCACCGGCGCGCTCGGCCTGCTGCTGCTCATCCCGCCGGTGCGCACGGCCGCGCGCCCGGTGATCGGCGCGGTGGTCAAACGCTCCTTCCCGGCCGTGACGGCCGTATCGATGCTGCGCCGGACAACCATGCCCGGCGCCGACCCGGGCGCAGACCCCTCCGCCGACCCGGGCGCCCGACCCGGCGGCGAGGTGATCGACGGGGAAGTGATCGACGGGGAGGTCCTCGGCGACGAGGACCGTGACGACCCGTATCCGGGCCTGGGCCGGTACTGACCGGTCGGCACCCCGCAAGCGCGCACCGGCCCGGACCGGGCAGACTGGACGGCGTGAGTGCGCGCATCTATGTCAACGGCCGGATCCACAGTCCCGCATCTCCCGACGCCACCGCGATGGCGGTCGAGGGGGACACCGTCGTCTGGTTGGGCGCCGACCGCCCCGGCCTGGCCCTGCATCCCGATGCCGAGGTGATCGACCTCGACGGCGCCTTCCTGGCCCCCGCGTTCGTCGATCCGCACGTGCATCTGACCGACACCGGTCTGGCCGCCACCGGCCTGGACCTGTCGGCGGTCACCGGCGCGCAGGAGCTGCTGGATGCCCTCGCCCGCCACGCCGAGTCCCTGCCGGAGGGCGATCCGGTGTGGGGGCACGGCTGGGACGAGACCGACTGGGCCGACCCGCGCCTGCCCACGGCCGCCCAGATCGACGCTGCGGCGCCCGGCCGCGAGGTGTATCTGAGTCGGATCGATTTGCATTCGGCGCTGGCGTCCGGCCGCAGCCGCACCGGGGTCGACGCCGATCCGGCCGCGCCGCTGACCGGCGGTGATCACGAGACGGTGCGCACCCGGGTGCGCGCAGCCCTGCCGGCCGCGGTGCTGGCCGAGGCGCGCATCGCCGCCCTGGACACCGCCCGGACGCGCGGCGTGGTGGCCGTGCACGAATGCGGGGGACCGCAGATCGGCGGGCACGAGGACTTCGCCGCGGTCACCGGACTCGACCACCCCGTCGAGGTCGTCGGCTACTGGGCCGAGGCCGTCTCTACCGCCGCGGAGGCGTCCGCGCTGATCGCGAAGACCGGTGCGCGCGGCCTTGCCGGAGACCTGATGGTCGACGGCGCGCTCGGCTCGCGCACCGCGTGGGTCACCGGCGGATACGCCGACGCCGCGGACGCCGGCACCGGCAACCGCTATCTCGGGGTCGATGAGATCACCGCGCACCTGCGCGCCTGCACCGAGGCCGGGATCCAGGCCGGATTCCACGCGATCGGCGACGGCGCGGTCACCGCGGTCGCCGAGGCGTTCGGGCGGGTCGCCGACGATCTGGGCGGTCCGGCGCTGGCCCGGCTCGGCCACCGCATCGAACACGTGGAGATGATCGACGAGGCCGCCGTCGCCCGGCTCGGCCGACTCGGGGCGATCGCCTCGATCCAGCCGATGTTCGATGCGCTGTGGGGTGGGGCAGAGGGGGTGTACGCCGCCCGGCTCGGCGCCGAGCGGGCCGCGGTGATGAACCCGTGGGTGCGGATGGCGGCCGCAGGCATGTCGCTGGCGATCGGTTCGGACAGCCCCGTCACCCCGCTCGATCCGTGGGCGGCGGTGCGGGCGGCGACCGCACATCACACCCCGGGCAGCTCGGTGTCGGCCCGGGCCGCGTTCACCGCGGCCACCCGCGGCGCCTGGCGCGCCGGCGGGGTGCGCGACGGCATCACCGGCATGCTGGTGCCAGGCGCGCCCGCGCACTACGCGGTGTGGGACGCGCCCGACCTGGTGGTCGCCGCGCCCGACGACTCGGTGCAGCGCTGGTCCACCGATCCGCGCTCGCGCGTGCCGGCCCTGCCGGATCTGAGCCCGGGCGCCTCGGCGCCGCGCTGTCTGCGCACCGTCCGCGCCGGCACCGTGATCCATCAGGCGCCGCGGTGACCGCCGGCCCCGCACTCATGGCCGCCCCGCTGCGCTGGCTCACCGCCTGGCTGGCCGTGCTGCCCCGGCAGCTCGCCGCGATCGGCGGCGGGGTGCTGCTGTTCCTGTCGTTCCCGCCGCGCACCTGGTGGTATCTGGCCCCGCTGGGCATCGCCCTGCTGATCGGCGCGATCGTCTGGCCCTCCCGGGACCGCCCGGTGTCACTGCTCGGCGGGTTCGGCTACGGCTACCTGGGCGGGTTGGCCTTCCTCGGCCCGCTGCTGCCCTGGGTGGGCGTCTACGTCGGTGCGGTGCCGTGGCTGGCGCTCGCGGCCGCCGAGGCCGTGTTCACCGGGCTGTTCGGCCTGGCGGTGGTGGTGGTCAACCGCTACCGGGTCGGCGGGGACTGGGTGACGGTGATCGCGCTGGCCGCCTGGTGGTCGGCCACCGAATGGCTGCGCTCCTCGGTGCCCTTCGGCGGCTTCCCCTGGGGGCGGCTGGCATTCGGCCAACCCGACGGGCCACTGGTCGCGCTCGCGGCCCTCGGCGGGGCACCGCTGCTGAGCTTCGGTGTCGCCCTGATCGGGGCGGGCCTGATCATGCTGGTGCTCGCGGCCGGGGATCTGACGCGCGGCCAGGTCGGTGCGGGCACGGTCGCCGGGATCGTCGTGGTCACCGCGGCCGCCCCGATCGCCGCGCTGGTGACCAAGCCGACCCTGTCCGGGATGGAGGGCGACGACACGATGACGGTCGCCGCGGTGCAGGGCAACGTGCCGCGGATGGGTCTGGACTTCAACGCCCAGCGCCGCGCCGTGCTCGACATGCATGTGGCGCGCACCGAACAGCTGGCCCGTGAGATCGATCAGGGGCTGGTCGAGCGTCCCGAGGTCGTGGTGTGGCCGGAGAACTCGGCCGACATCGATCCGCTGCGCAACCCCGACGCCCACGACGAGATCTCCCGGGCCGCGCAGGCCGTCGGCGCACCGATCCTGGTCGGCGCGGTGCTGGTCAACGACGACGGCACCACCACCAACAGTGTGATCAGCTGGGATCCGGAGTCCGGGCCGGGCGATCAGCACGACAAGGAGTTCATCCAGCCCTTCGGCGAATATCTGCCGATGCGCGACTTCTTCGCCCTGTTCTCCGACTATGCGGACGACGCCGGCAACTTCGTGCCGGGCTACGACGACGGGGTGGTCGACGCCGACGGGCTGCCGGTGGCCGTGGCGACCTGCTACGAGGTGGCCTTCGATCCCGCGCTGCGCGATGCGGTCGACGGGGGTGGGAGGTTCCTGGCGATCCCGACCAACAACGCGACCTTCGGCGACACCGAGATGACCTATCAGCAGCTGGCGATGTCACAGGTGCGCGCGGTCGAACACGACCGCGCCGCGGTCGTGGCCGCCACCAGCGGGGTGTCGGCGATCATCGCCCCGAACGGCGACGTCACCGCCGAGACGGCGATGTTCGAACCGGCCGCACTGGTCGAGACGATCCCGCTGCGCGACTCGCGCACCGTGGCCACGCGGCTGGGTCCGTGGCCGGAGTACGTGCTCATCGGGCTCGCCGTGGGGCTGGCGGGCGCCGGGATCGCCGCGTCGCGGCACCGCTGACGGGCCGGGGGCGACCGAAGACGCTGCGCACAGCACACGGGCCGCGTCCCTTCTTTAAGGGACGCGGCCCGTGGCCACGAAAGCTACGCTGAACTAAAGGCGGATCAGACCTTGCCGGCGCGCCGACGCGCACGGTGCAGTGCCAGCCGCTCCTTGAGCAGATCGTCCAGCTCTTCGAGCGAGCGACGCTCGAGCAGCATGTCCCAGTGCGTCCGGGGCGGCTTACCCTTCTTCTCCTCCGGCGCGGGGCCGTCGATGAGCTTGCCCTCCAGGCCGTTGCGACCGATCCAGGTGCCGGGGATCTCGGCGTCCTCGGAGAACGGCACCTCGAAGACCTCGCCGTTCTCGCACTCGTACTTGGCGGTGCGGCGCGGGGCCAGATCGTGGTCGCGATCGGTCTCATAACTCACCGACCCCATGCGGCTGCCACGCAGTACACGGTCTGCCATGGTGTTCCTCCTTGCGGTCGATCTGTGTCCGGTGCCGGCGCCGCGGGTCTGGCCGCGAGCCGGGTGCTTATCCGGGCCTGTCACTTGAGACAACGCCCGGGACGCGGGAAGAGTTCCCGCCCACCTCGACCATGCTACCGGCGTGCGATGTCACCGGTAGGATCGGCCGGGTGACCACACGTCCTCGACCGTGCCGCTGGTGCGGTCGTTCCATCGCGCAGGAGTCGACCGGCCGGCCACGCCTGTACTGCCGGCGATCCTGCCGGCAGCGCGCATACGAACAGCGGCAGCGCGTGCGCGGTCAGGATCTGCCCGAAGACTCGGTGGTGCTGTCGTCGCGGGAGATCGAGTCGCTGGCCGACCGGCTGTTCGCCTCCCGTGCCGCGGCCGAGGACGTGCTGACCGCGCTGGCCGAGGGGGAGGACCGCAACCGGCTCGAACAACTCGCCCGCCACGCGGTCGACACCGCCCGGGAAGCCGAACGACTGCGCTGATCCGGCACGGGATCCGGGCCGGCGGCCTGCGGCCGGCGCGCTGGTAGTGTCGCCTCCATCGCCCCGAAACGCCGAGGTCGCGTGTCGACCGCGATGTTCCGGGGTATCACCGCACGAAGACCACCGCTGGAAGGGAGTCCGGACGACCATGGACCCACAGGATGCCCGCCCCGACGTCCCGACCCGCGGGCGCGGCCCCGGACCGGGCACGGTCACCGTCGGGGTGATGGTGCTGGCGTTCGTGGTGTGGGTGGTCTTCGGCCTGACCCTCGGCGGCCCGCCGGACGAGTGCCTGACCGAGAGCGTCTACGGCTGCATGTCGGTGGGCAACTACTTCACCGTCTTCGGCCCGATGGTGGTCGCCGGTATCGGCGGCATCGGCTCGTTCGTGATGGCCTACCTGCAGGCCCGCAAGGGGCGCCCGTGGGGAGGCTGGCACGCGGCCGGCTGGGTGCTGCTGGTGCTCATGCTCGCCCTGTCGTCCATGGCGATGGGCGCGATGATGAGCTAGACCGTTTGGCCATCCCGGGCGCCGGGTAGTCCGGCCGCATGACCAGCGCAGCGGCGGAGGCCGCCGAGATCATCGCCTCCCGAGCCGGTGACCGGGGACGCACGGTCGCGGTCGCCGAATCGTTGACCGGAGGCCGGCTCGGCGCGACGCTCGCCGCGGCCCCGGACGCCGCCCGCTGGTACCGCGGCGCCGTCACCGCATACTGCCCGGAGGTCAAACACACGGTGCTGTCCGTGCCCGACGTCGATCCGGTGTCGGAGACCTGCGCGCGGGCCATGGCGACCGCGGTGTGCGCACTGCTGGGCGCCGACCTGGCGGTCGCGGTCACCGGCGAGGCCGGACCGGAGCCGGCCGGCGCGGCGGCCGTGGGCACCGTCTGGTGCGCGGTCTGCGACGGCGGTGTCGTCGACAGTTGGCGACTGGAGCTGGGCGGGGAGCCGCAGCCGTCGCCGGAGCGGATCGTCGCGCGGACCGTCGAACGGGTTCTGGTCGAGGTGGCCGGACGCATGTCCTCAGGCGCGGCCGGTCCGGGCGGTTCAGCCTCGCAGTAGTCGGCCCACCGCGCGGTCGGCCCGCGCCCGCAGTGCGTCGTCGGCGCACACCTGCTGCCACCGGTCGCCGAACGGACGGATCGTGCGCCCGGCCCGGTAGGCGTCGAGCACGCGCGGATCGACATAGGACGCGCGCGTGACCGCCCGGGTGTCGCCGATCACGGTCGCGACCGCATCGATCGCCGCCCGGATCGCGGCCTCGGGGTCGTCCGCGGGCCCGCCGCGTGCCAGGAACCAGGCGGCCGCCGTCGTGGCGTGCCAGGTCCGCAGATCCTTGGCCGAGAACGGGGCGCCGATCATGGCCGCGACGTCGTCGTTGACCTGCGCCGCGGTCAACCGGTGCAGGCCGGATCCGTCGCGATGGTGCCACAGCCGGTCGTCGGTGCCGATCCTGCGCATCGCGGTGATCACCGAGGCCAGGGCGGGCGAGTGGACGGTCACCGCACGCCGGATCCCGCCCTTGCCGGGAAAACGCAGACACACCCGATCGTGGCGGCCGAGCCGGACGTGTCCGCGCAACAGCGTGGTCAGCCCGTATCCGTCGTCGGCGCCCGGGTGGGCCGGAGCCGACCCGATGCGCAGGGCCGACAGGTCCAGCAGATGCACGGCGGCCGCCCCGACCCGCAGCCGTCCGGCGCCCCGGCCCGCCATGGCCGAGCGCAGCCGGGGCCGCGCACGGGGCAGCGCCGCGGACAACCCCTGCACCCGGTCGAACTTCTGCGCAGCCCGCCGGGCGTGCCAGGCCTCGTGGTACAGGTACTGGCGACGTCCCGCGGCGTCGACCCCGCACGCCTGCAGATGCGCATCCGGGTCCGCGGCGATCCGCACCCGTGTCCAGGCCGGCGGGATCGCCAGATCGGCGATGCGGGCACGGATCCGGGCATCGGTGACGAGCGTGCCGGCGCGGCGATAGGTGAAACCGCGCCCGCACCGACGGCGGGAGATCTCCAGTTCCGCAGGTCGGGTGCGGGTCAGCCCGGCGCGGCGGGGATCGGGATGCGAGGCCATGGCGGCGGCATACCCGCCGGTGTGCCGCGCACACCCGGTGGGCCGGGCCGCGAGGATTGAAAGCGCCGCGGACCGGGTATGCCTCCGTCCGGGGCGCGGCGGGCATCCGCCGCGCCCGGTCGATG
>JAJYRZ010000244.1 GCA_021793835.1 Actinomycetes bacterium
GCATGTAGCGGATGTCGGTGTTGTCGGCCAGGTCCGGGTACAGGGTGACCAGGTCGGTACGCGCAAGCCCGGAGACCGAGTCGCGTCCGGCGGCCCGGCAGTAGTCGGTGACCAGGTCGGTGGCGCCGGTCAGGTAGCGCTTGAGCCGGTCTGCGGAGATCTGCGGATCCAGGCGCATGCGCAGGTCCTGGCGCTGGGTGGTGATGCCGACCGGGCAGGTGCCGCGGTGGCACGCCCGGTACTGCTGGCAGCCGATCGCCATCATCGACGCGGTGGCCAGCGCGACCGCATCCGCCCCGAGCGCGAGCGCCTTGGCGATCTCGGCCGGGGTGCGGTAGCCGCCGGTGGCGATCACCTGCACGTCGTCGATGCCGCGGTCCTCGAGCCATCTGCGCGCCCGGTACAGGCCGATGAATCCGGGCAGTCCGACGTTCTCCCGCACATGCACCGGGGCCGCGCCGGTACCCCCGCCGAGCCCGTCGACGGTGATCCAGTCGGCGCCGGCCTCCACCGCGGCCGCCACATCGGCCTCGACGTCGCCGGAGGCGAACTTCACCCCGATCGGCACGTCGGTGACCGTGCGCAGTTCGGTGATCTTCCGGCGCAGGTCCTCCGGGGTGAAGACGTCCGGGAAGTGCGCCGGTGAATGCGCATCGCTGCCGGGCTCCAGCCCGCGCACCTTCGCGATCTCCGGGGTGACCTTCTTGCCCGGCAGCAGTCCGCCCAGGCCCGGTTTGGCGCCCTGCCCGAATTTCAACTCGAGCCCGTCGGCACGCGCGATCGCCTCCTCGGTCCAGCCGAAGTAGCCCGAGGCCATCTCGAGGATGTACGCCCCGGCCGCGGCGCGCTCGTCCGGATGCATCCCGCCCTCACCCGATCCGATCGCCGTGCCCGCCGCTTTGGCGCCGGCGGCCAGCGCCACCTTCGCCTCGATCGACAGCGCCCCGAAACTCATGTGCGAGACCAGCATCGGGATGGCGATGCGTAGGGGTCTGCCGGCCCGCGTGCCCAGCGTCACCGTCGTCTGCACCTCCGCGTCGCCCATCAGCGGGGCCCGGGCCACCTGGGCGGGGCTGAAGACCAGGTCGTCGAGGCTCGGATATCGCCGTCCCCGATCGACCTCGGCGTCGAACCGCTGCGAGCCCATCGAATCGACCCGCTCGCGTCCGCCCGCGGCCAGACCGTGCACGATCTCCATGCCCCGGTCGGTGGCCCCGCGGCGCAGCCACCGGCCCAGATACACGTCGGGCCGGCCCGCGCCGCGCGGGACCGCATCGGCGTCGATCTCGACGTATCCGTCGACCACCCGGGTCGGATAGGCCGGCAGGGTGTCCTCGGGGTTGAACGGGGAGACCCCGGAACGCAGATCGAAATCCCACAGGTGCAGCGGGCACACGGCCGTGCCGCCGACCACGGTGCCGTCGGCGATCTGACCGCCCTTGTGCGGGCACACCCCGCCGAGCGCGTACACCTCCTCGCCGTCACGCATGAGCGCGATCTCGGTGCCCTTGAGCATCAGCGGACGACCGCGCCGGTCCACGATCTCGTCCACCCGGCACAGCCGCCGCCACCCGGCCGCGTCCTCGATCTCGATCTGCGCGCTCATCGCCGGCCTCCTCGACGCTGTCCCGCGACGGCCATTAACCCTGAACCTACTCCGGTATTAGCAGGTCCGGGTTGATAATCCGATACCGTTTGCATCCGCCCATGCGGTCGGCCATCCTGGCCCGATGACCGCGATCGCCGCCGGTTTGGCCGAGACCGTGAGCTCGCTGAGTCCGGGCGCCTATCTGACCCTGATCGTCGCCGTATCCGTGGTGTGCCAATGGATCGCCTGGCGACTGAAGATCCCCTCGATCCTGCTACTCCTGCTGGTCGGTTTCGGCCTGGGCATGATGGTCACCGCCGACGAGGTGCTCGGCCAGGACATGCTGTTCGACGGCGTGCGCCTGACGGTCGGCATCATCTTGTTCGAGGGCAGTCTGCAGCTGCGTCTACGCCACGTCGACGACCTGCGTAAACCGGTGTTCCGGCTGTGCACCACCACCGTGGCGCTGGCCTGGGCGATGATCACCGCCGCGGCGTGGGTACTCGGCTTCGACATCCGGGTCGCCCTGCTGATCGGCGCGATCCTGGTGGTCACCGGACCGACCGTGATCGCCCCGATCCTGCGCTCGCTGCGCCCGACCCGACGCGTGTCGGCGCTGCTGCGCTGGGAGGGCATCATCGTCGACCCGATCGGCGCGGTGCTGGCCCTGCTGGTCTTCCAGGGCGTGGTCGGCTCGCTGGAGGAGGGCGCGGCCCCCGCGGTGACGATCGCGCTGGCCAAGACCCTCGCCGTGTCGATCGGCATCACCGTGGTCCTCGGCGTCGGGCTGGCCCAGCTGATGCGTCGGCGCATGATCCCCGACTTCCTGCACGGCGTGGTCTTCCTGGCCGTGGCGGTGACCGCGCTGGTGGTCTCCGACAGCCTGCAGGAGGAGTCCGGGCTGCTGACCGTCACCCTGCTCGGGGTGTATCTGGGCAACCGGCCGGGCCTGCACCTGGAGCGGGTGGTCGAATTCAAGGAGCACCTGCAGGTGCTGTTCGTCGGCGCGCTGTTCGTGCTGCTGGCAGGTCGGGTCACCCCCGAGCAGCTGATCGACGTCGCCCCCAAGGCGGCGATCTTCCTGGCCCTGCTGGTGCTGGTGGTGCGTCCGGTGAGCATCTACCTGGGTCTGTGGCGGACCAAGGTGACGATGAAGGAACGCACACTGTTGGCCGGCATGGCCCCACGCGGCATCGTGGCCGCGGCCGTGACCTCGGTGTTCGCGCTCAGCTTCGGCAACGCCGCCGACCGGTTCGTCCGGCGTGCCGAGACGGCCGACGGTACGGAGCAGGAGACCTTCTACGCGCACGCCGACCAGCTGGCGAGACTCTCCGCGCAGGCCGAGCAGATGGTGCCGCTGGTCTTCCTGGTCATCGTCGCCACGGTCGCGATCTACGGGCTGAGCGTGGGCCGACTCGCCGAGCGGCTCGGACTGGCGTCGGCGGACCCGCAGGGCGTGCTGTTCGTCGGCGCGGCGAGCTGGGTGGTCCAGTCCGCGACTCTGCTCAAGGACAGCAAGATCCCGGTGCGGGTGGTCGCCCGGAACTTCGCGTCGCTGGCCGATGCGCGCATGGCCGGTCTGGACACGATGACCGCGAACATCCTGAGCGAATACGCGGTCAAGGACATGGACATGTCCGGGATGGGCACGTTCATCGCCGCCACCCCCGAGGACGAGACGAACGCGACCGCGGCCCGGGAGTTCTCCCACGTGTTCGGCACCGCGCAGACCTATCAGCTGCGCCGCGACGGCCGCACAGTCGGCACCGGCAGCCCGATGAAGGACACCGCCGGCCACCTCAGCGGACGGTTCGCCTTCGACCCGCCGATCTCGCGCGCCGAGCTCGACCGGCGCATGTGGTCGGGGATGACGGTCAAGCAGACGGCGCTGTCGCCGAAGTTCACCCTGGCCGACTTCAAGGAGCACTACGGCCCCGAGACGGTGCTGCTGTTCTTCCTCTCGAACTCGGGTGCGGTGACCGTGGCCGGCCCGAATATCCGCGCCCCGCGCGATTCGGGTTCGGTGATCGCGA
>JAJYRZ010000245.1 GCA_021793835.1 Actinomycetes bacterium
TTCCGATCTGATCTGCGGGCGATCGTCGAGGCCGCGCCCGGCATCGTCATCGTCGACGAGGCCTACGCCGAGTTCTCCTCGGTGCCCAGCGCGGTGGAACTGATCGCCGAGTTCCCCACCAAACTGGTGGTCTCGCGCACGATGAGCAAGGCCTTCGCCTTCGCTGGCGGCCGGCTCGGCTACTTCGCCGCCGCCCCGGCGATGGTCGAGGCCGTGCTGCTGGTGCGCCTGCCGTACCACCTGTCGGCGCTGACCCAGGCCGCGGCGCGCGCCGCGCTGCGCCACGCCGACGACACGCTCGGCACGGTCGCCGCCCTGGCGGCCGAACGCGACCGGGTCTCCGCCCGGCTGGCCGAGCTCGGCTTCACCGTGGTGCCCTCGGACGCGAACTTCGTGCTGTTCGGCGGATTCGCGGAATCCGCGGCCTCCTGGCAGCGTTATCTCGACCGCGGGGTGCTGATCCGAGACATCGGCATCCCCGGCTACCTCCGGACCACGATCGGCCTGCCCGCGGAGAACGATGCGCTGCTGGCCGCCTCGGAGCAGATCGCCGTCACCGACCTGGTGGGCCGGTGACCGGAACCGATGAACACAGAAGGTGAGGGGATGGGCGTGGCGGGACGCATCGCGCGCATCGAACGTAAGACCAGCGAGTCCGACATCGTCGTCGAGGTCGATCTCGACGGCACCGGGCAGGTGGAGGTGTCCACCGGGGTCGCGTTCTTCGACCACATGCTCACCGCCTTCGGCGTGCACGGCAGCTTCGATCTGACCGTCACAGCCGACGGCGACGTGGAGATCGACGCGCACCACACCGTCGAGGACACCGCGATCGTGCTCGGGCAGGCCTTCGGCCGGGCGCTCGGCGACAAGAAGGGCATCCGACGCTTCGCCGACCTGCACATCCCGATGGACGAGACGCTCGTGCACGCCTCGGTGGACGTGTCGGGCCGGCCCTACTGCGTGCACTCCGGCGAACCGGAGTACATGGTGCACTCGGTGATCGGCGGCTATCCGGGCGTGCCGTATCACACGGTGATCAACAAGCACGTGTTCGAGACCTTCGCGATGAACGCGCGCATCGCCCTGCACGTGCGCACCCTGTACGGGCGCGACCCGCACCACATCACCGAGGCCCAGTACAAGGCGGTCGCCCGCGCTCTGCGCGCAGCGGTCGAGCCGGATCCGCGCGTGCGCGGCATCCCGTCGACCAAGGGCGCGCTGTGAACGAGTTCTGGATCTATCTGCTGTTCATCCTGGGCGGCTTTCTGATCGGCGGGGCGTTCTCGCTGTGGAAGACCAACCGGGCCGGTGCGGTGATCCTGGCGGTCCTGGGCGCGATGGCCGCGGCCGGCGGGATCCTGCAGTTCTTCTAGCCGTGGGCGCCGAGACCGGCCGCGGGCACCGGGGAAGGGGAGTGGACGCGATGAGCGCACCGGATGTGGTGGTGCTCGACTACGGCTCGGGCAACCTCGCCTCGGCCGCGCGCGCCCTGCGCGTGGCAGGTGCCGAGGTGTCCGTCACCGCCGACCCGCAGGCGGCACTGGCCGCCGACGGGCTCGTGGTGCCCGGGGTCGGCTCCTTCGCCGCCTGCATGGCCGGGCTGCGCGCGGTGCGCGGCGATGTGATCATCGGCCGCCGCCTGGCCGGCGGTCGCCCCGTACTGGGGGTGTGCGTTGGCATGCAGGTTCTGTTCAGCACAGGCGTGGAGTCCGGGGTGCGCACCGAAGGGTGCGACCAGTGGCCCGGCACCGTCGAACCGCTGCAGGCCGACGTGCTGCCGCACATCGGCTGGAACACGGTCGAGGCGCCGACGGGATCGGCGCTCTTCGCCGGCATCGGCGCCGAGGAGCGCTTCTACTTCGTGCACGGCTACGGCGTACGCCGCTGGGAGCTGACCGACACCGGTCCGCTCGCCGCGCCCACGGTCACCTGGGCCGAACACGGCGGCGACCGGTTCGTCGCGGCGGTGGAGAACGGGCCGCTTTCCGCCACCCAGTTCCATCCCGAGAAGTCCGGTGAGGTCGGCGCCCGGCTGCTGGCCAACTGGGTGGCCACGCTTCCCGGCGGCGCGCGGTGAGCGGTCTGCCCGACGGCTTCGTCGCCTACTACATCCGACTCGCGCTCGCGGTGACCGCGAGCTTCGCCGTGGTGCTCGGCGCCACCGTCGCGCTCCTGGCCGCGGTGCGCCCTTCCGGCGGTGTTGGCCTGGTGATCGTGCTGGTGGGCCTGGTGCTCGCCCTGGTGGCCATGGGCTGGTCGGCCCGCCGGGTCACCGCCGCCTACGACCGCGCCCACCCGCCCCGCGGCAGCGGCGCCGACGGGGCGGACCGGGCCGACCGGTGACCGGGGCCGGTACCGCTGCAGCGCTTCGGGCACCCGCAGCGCACACCGCCCGACCCCGACCGTTAGGGTTGAACCCGTGAGCCTTGTTCTTCTTCCCGCAGTCGATGTCGCCGACGGCCAGGCCGTCCGTCTGGTTCAGGGGGAGGCCGGCAGTGAGACCGGCTACGGCGACCCCTTCGAAGCCGCCATGCAGTGGCAGACCGACGGTGCCGAATGGATCCACCTGGTCGATCTGGACGCCGCTTTCGGGCGCGGCGAGAACCGTGAACTCCTCGCGCGCGTGGTCGCCGCGATGGACATCAAGGTCGAGATGTCCGGCGGCATCCGCGACCAGGACTCCCTCGAGGCCGCCATGGCCACCGGGTGCGCCCGGGTGAACCTGGGCACCGCCGCGATCGAGGACCCGGACTGGTGTGCGCGCGCCATCGCCGACTACGGCGACCGCGTCGCGGTCGGCCTGGACGTGAAGAAGATCGACGGCCAGTGGCGCCTGCGCGGCCGCGGCTGGGTGTCCGACGGCGGCGACCTGTGGGAGGTGCTCGCCCGGCTCGACGCCGAGGGCTGCTCGCGCTACGTCGTCACCGACGTCAGCAAGGACGGCACCCTGCAGGGCCCGAATCTGGAGCTGCTGCGTGAGGTGTGCGCGGAGACCAAGGCCCCGGTCATCGCCTCCGGCGGGGTCTCCTCGCTCGACGACCTGCGCGCGATCGCGGAACTGACCGACATCGGTGTCGAGGGCGCGATCGTCGGCAAGGCGCTGTATGCCGACCGGTTCACCCTGCCCGAGGCCCTGGCCGCGGTGTCGCGGTAGGGGTCGGCACGGTCAGGCGAGGCGGCGGGCACGGATGGGCGCGGACGCACCGGTGACGATCCCGGACGGGTTCGACCACGATCCGGCACGCCTGCTCGACCAGGCGACCCGGCTGCTGGATGCGCACGCCGACTACTTCGTCGCCGGCCTCGGCGCCCCGAGCGCGGTCGACAAGGGCCCGGCCGACTTCGCCACCGCGGTCGACCTGGAGATCGAACGACGCCTGTCGGCCGAGCTCGCCCAGGCCACCGGGATCGGTGTGCACGGCGAGGAGTTCGGAGGCCCGCCCATGGACTCGGGCACCGTGTGGATCCTCGACCCGGTCGACGGGACCTACAACTATTCGGCCGGCCTGCCCACGGCCGGGATCCTGCTGGGCCTGGTGCACGACGGGGTGCCGGTGCTGGGGCTGACCTGGCTGCCGGTGGCCCGGCGAGAT
>JAJYRZ010000246.1 GCA_021793835.1 Actinomycetes bacterium
CCGATCTCCCGCCTACATGTAGTGGTCCCCACCGGCCCTGCCGCTCACCGCGCTACGCACCCCGGAAGCGGAAGAGCCGGTTTTCTTCGAGGCCGAGCTCGACCGGCCAAGCGCGTGATCATCGATTTCATTCGGACTCACGCTGACCGGTGGGAACCCGATGGGCTTCGGTGGGGAATTCCGATCCGGCTGCCGGGCACGGTCGGCGCCGCGATGGCCGGCGGCGGACTGCTTCCGCCGGGTGATTTCCGCCAGACCCAGACGACGTTCGCCGATCACCTCGCGGGCCTGCGCGACTGATCCGGGGCGGAGCCGGCGGAGCCCGGTTGGCCGCCGCGACATGCGCGGATCGAACAATCGTTCTATTGTGGTGGTGCTCCGGCCGAGGGAAGCGGCCGGAGCACCACTGCTCCGGGGACGGGCCGGTCACGGGTGCGACACTGTGCGGGTGGAGACGGGCACGGGGACGGGTGCGCAGGCGCGCGGGCGCGGACTGCTCGGCTGGCCGACCCTGGCCACTATGGTCGTCGGCTCGGTCGTCGGCGCCGGGGTGTTCTCCCTGCCCGGCACGTTCGGCGCGGCCACCGGGGTCTACGGGGCGCTGATCGCCTGGGCGATCGCCGGCACCGGCACCTTCTTCCTGGCACTGGTGTTCCGGTCACTGGCCGAGCGCCGCCCGGACCTCGACGCCGGGGTCTACGCTTACGCCAAAGCCGGCTTCGGCGACTACGCCGGGGTCATCTCCGCCTTCGGCTACTGGGTCTCGGCCTGCCTGGGCAACGTCACCTACTGGGTGCTGATCACCCAGACCGTGCGCGGACTGTGGCCGGGCCAGGCCTGGCTCACCCCGGTGCTGGTCGTCGTCGCCTCGGCCGGGATGTGGGGCTTCTATTGGCTGATCGGCCGCGGGGTGCAGGAGGCGGCGATCGTCAACCGGATCGTCACCATCGCTAAGGTCGCCCCGATCGTGGCGTTCGTGATCGTCGCGATCACCGTCTTCGACGCCGCCGTGTTCGTCGACAACCTGTGGGGCGGCGAGCGCGCCACCGGCTCCGCACTGCTCGACCAGGTGTCGACCACGATGATGCTCACGGTCTTCCTCTTCCTCGGCATCGAGGGCGCCAATGTCTACTCGCGCTACGCCCGCACCCGCAAAGACATCGGCACCGCGACCGTGGTCGGCTATCTCGGCGTGCTCGCCCTGTTCGCCTCGGTGACCATGCTGTCCTACGGAGTGCTCCCGCGTGCCGAGCTCGCCGCACTGGGTGAACCGTCCATGGCCGGGGTGCTGCGGGCCGCGATCGGCCCGTGGGGCGGGTGGCTGGTGTCGATCGCGCTCATCGTCGCAGTGCTGGGGGCCTACCTGGCCTGGTCGATGATGGCCGCCGAGGTGATGTTCACCGCCGCGCGCTCCGGCGATATGCCGCGGTTCCTGCGCACCGTCAATCCGCGGGACGTGCCGATCGCCGCGGTGCTGATGTCCACCGCCTTCACCCAGATCGTTTACTGGATCACCTTCGCCGCCGAGGACGCGTTCACCTTCGCCCTGTCGCTGACCAGCGCCACGACGCTCATCGCGTACCTGTTCGCCTCGGGCTACGCCGTCCGGCTCGGCATCACCGGACAGACCTACACCGCGCCCGCGGTCCGCTGGCGCGGACTGATCGTCGGGGTGGTGGCCACCGGCTACATCGTGTTCCTGCTGTGGGCGGCGGACCCGAAGTATCTGCTGCTGGCCGCGATCGCCTTCCTGCCGGCGACCGCGATGTATGTCGCGGTGCGCCGCGAACGTGGACAGCACTGGCTCAGCCGCGGTGAACAGCTCGTCTTCGCGGTACTGGCTGTCGCCGCCCTGGCTGCGGTGGCGGGCCTGGCCACGGGAGGGATCACGCTGTGACCGAGGTACTGATCGTCGGCGCGGGTTCGGCCGGGTCGGTGCTCGCCGCCCGGCTGAGCGAAGACCCCGCACGCCGCGTACTGCTGCTCGAAGCAGGCGGAGAGGCCGCCGTGCCCGGCCCGGCCGGAGACCTGCCGCTGGGCCCCGCGCTCGGCCGGGCCGCCTACTACCGGGCGCTGCTTGGTCCGGGCACCGAGACGCAGCTGGTGCGCGGGCGCGGGGTGGGAGGTTCGGGGGCGATCAACGGCGCCTACTTCGTCCACGCCACCGACACCTGGTGGAACCGGTGGGGCGGGAAGTGGTCGGCGGCGGCGCTCGCCGGGCCCCGCGCCCGGATGGCCGCCGGGCCGATCCCGGTGCGCACGATCGCCCCGGAAGACCGGACCCCGGTCACCGCGGCCGCGGTCGCGGCCATCGAGACGGCCGGCTACCGGGCGACCTCGACGCCGCTGAACATCGATCACAGCGGCCGGCGGATCGGACCGGGACACGCCTATCTCGCCCCGGCCCGCGGCCGGGCCAACCTCACCGTGCGCACGGGTGTGCGGGCGCTGCGGCTGCTGCACGCGCGCGGCCGGGTCACCGGTATCGAGGCGATGGGCCCGGCCGGGCCCGAACACCTCCACGCCGACCGGACGGTGCTGTGCGCAGGCGCGATAGAGACGGCCGCGCTGCTGCTGCGCTCCGGGATCGGCCCGGGTCTGGCGCACGACCTGCCTGGCGTGGGTGCGGCGTTCACCGACCACCCCGAGGTCGCGGTCGACTATGTGCCGTACGCGCAGACCGGGGCGTGCGCCCCGGTGCTCGAGGCGACCGCGATCGTCGACGGCCGCTTCGAGATCCGCCCCTACAGTCGGCCGCTGGTCCCCGAAGTCGGTGGGATCGCCCCGCACACCCTCGGAGTCGGGATCATGACCTCGCCAGCGACCGGCACGCTCACCCTCGGGGCCGGTGACCCGGGCGGGCCGCCGGTGATCGCCCACCACTACGACCGCGACTCGGCAGGGCTCGCCCGCGCGGCCGAGATCGCAGGTGTCATCGCCGGGCGCCTCGGCGAGATCGTCGGTACGCGGCTGAACACCTCCCAGCACCTGTCCGGCACCTGCCCGGCCGGCACCGATCCGGCGCGCGGGGCGGTGGTCGACGACCGGTTGGCCGTCCACGGGTTAGCCGGGCTGCACATCGTCGACACGTCCGTGTTCCCGGTCGTGCCGGATCGCGGCCCGCACGCCTCGACGGTGCTGCTGGCCGAGCGCGCCGCCGAACTGCTCGCCGACATCTGATCCGCCAGAGCGCTGAACTCCGTCATTTCGTAGACCCTTTTCACAGCCGCTGGCCTCGAGATTTCATGAGGCCCCCGACCTGGCCGGACGGTCTTCAGGTGGTCGGTTCCTGGCCTGCCCCGCCGAGCAGGTCTGCCGGCTCAGTCGCCGTAAATTTCGGTGATTATGTGTTCTCTCAAGTATTCGCGCAGGTAGGGCAGGGTGAAGTCGACGTATCCGTAGCTCGTCGGGTGGATCAGTTCGGCAGCGATCATCCGGTTGCGGTACGCGGAGGTGTAGCTGACTTCGACGTTCATGCGCGCAGCGATGTCTGCCGTCCGCGCCGGCCCGTCGTCAACGGCAATTGCTGCGAGGTAGCTGCGGTCGACGGGGGAGAGTCGGTGTAGCGCTGG
>JAJYRZ010000038.1 GCA_021793835.1 Actinomycetes bacterium
CCGGCGTCGATCATGTTCCTGATGGATCTCATCGCCGACCTCGTCCCGGCCGGGGTGGTCAACGTGGTCAACGGCTTCGGCGCCGAGGCCGGCAAGCCGCTGGCCTCCAATCCGCGCATCGCCAAGATCGCGTTCACCGGCGAGACCACCACGGGCCGGCTGATCATGCAGTACGCCAGCCAGAACCTGATCCCGGTCACCCTCGAACTCGGCGGCAAGAGCCCCAACGTGTTCTTCGACGACGTCATGGCCGAGGACGACGGTTTCCGCGACAAGGCCCTGGAGGGCTTCGCGATGTTCGCGCTCAACCAGGGCGAGGTGTGCACGTGCCCGTCGCGGGCCCTGGTGCAGGAGTCGATCTACGACGAGTTCATGGACCTGGCGATCGCGCGCACCGAGCGCATCGTCCAGGGCGATCCGCTCGACACCGACACCATGATCGGCGCGCAGGCCTCGAACGACCAGTACGAGAAGATCCGCTCCTACCTGGAGATCGGCCGGGCCGAGGGCGCGCAGGTGCTCACCGGCGGCGAGCCGGTGGATCTGGGCGGGGACCTGTCGGGCGGCTACTACATCGCCCCGACCGTGTTCGCCGGCACCAACGATCTGCGCGTCTTCCAGGAGGAGATCTTCGGTCCGGTGCTGTCGGTGGCGCGCTTTTCCGACTACGACCAGGCGATCTCGATCGCCAACGACACCCTCTACGGGCTCGGCGCCGGGGTGTGGTCGCGCAACGGATCGGTGGCCTACCGGGCCGGGCGCGACATCCAGGCCGGCCGGGTGTGGACCAACACCTATCACCAGTATCCGGCGCACGCGGCCTTCGGCGGCTACAAGCAGTCGGGCATCGGGCGGGAGAACCACCTGATGATGCTCGACCACTACCAGCAGACCAAGAACCTGCTGGTGTCCTACGCCGAGGGCGCCCAGGGCTTCTTCTAGCCCCACCGGTCACCGGCCGGGCCGCACCCGCAGGCGTCCGGCCGGTGACCGACCAGACCCGGTGCGGGGGACGATGACCGCCCCCTTCCGTCCCCCGCACCGTTCCACCCCGCGGCCGGCCGACCCCGGCACAGCCGCACGGACCAGGGAAGGGAAGTGACCGGGCCATGACCACCGCCCTGCCCGCCCGCGTGCGGGCCACCGCCGCCGCCCGCGATCTGCTGACCACGCTGCGCAGCCGCCACGGGGCGCTGATGATGCACCAGTCCGGCGGCTGCTGCGACGGTTCGGCGCCGATGTGCTTTCCGGCCGGCGAGTTCCTGGTCGGCGACCACGATGTGCTGCTCGGTCTGCTCGACCTGGCGGCCGAGGCCGACACCGCCGCACCCGCCCCGCCGGAAGGCGACGATGCGGTGCCGGTGTGGATCTCCGGCCCGCAGTTCGGCGCCTGGCATCACACCCAGCTGATCATCGACGTGGTGCCCGGCCGCGGCGGCGGGTTCAGCCTCGAAGCCCCCGAGGGCCTGAGGTTTCTGACCCGCTCGCGGCCGTTCACCGACGGCGAGATCGCCGCATTGGCCGCGGCGCCGGCGCCCACCGGTGCGCAGGTCGAGGCGGGCGCAGTACCCGCGGTGCCCGGCGAACCGGTGATCGTGGCCGACGGCGCGGCCGCCGGGGCCGCGTGTGCCCTGCCGGACTGACGCGCGCAGGCCGCGGGCCCGGCACGGGTCAGCGGTATTCGCCGGGCGTCTTTCCGGTCCAGCGTTTGAAGGCCCGGCGGAAGGCGCTCGGCTCGGAGAAGCCGAGCCGACCGGACACCGCCTCCACGGTCTCCCCGGCCTCCAGCGCCGCGATCGCCGCCTCCTGCAGCACCTGTTCGCGCAGCCGACCCACCGAGGTGCCCTCCTGGCGCAGCAGCCGGCGCAGCTGCGGTTCGCTGATCGCCAGCGTCGCCGCGATCTCGGCCGCCGTGGGCTGGGCGCCCCGGGTGCCCATCGCCAGGATCCGGCGGGTGCGTGCCGCGGTGCCGGAGTCGAAGTCCCGATTGGCCAGCAGCTGGCCGGGTGCGGACTGCAGGAAGGTCCGCAGCGATTCCTCGGTCTGGACCACCGGGCTGGCCAGGTCCGCGGCCGCCAGCTCCAGGGCGGGGTAGGGGCGGCGGAAGGCGACCGGGATGCCGAACATGTGGTGGTAGGCCACCACGTCCACCGGCGGCGGATCGTGGTGCGGCAGCTCCACGGCCAGCGGTTCCAGGCGCCGACCGGTCAGCCAGGCCGCGAACCGGTGGATGACCAGCATCCCGAAATCCGAGACCACCACCGCGTCGTCGCCGAGTTCGGCCCCGCCGTCGGGCAGCACCGAGGTGTCGAACCAGATGCGCACCTTCTCCTCGCCGAAGTCGATGCGCACCGGCGCGGCCGACGGCAGGGCGGGCAGGAACCCGGCGAGCCGGCGCAGCACCGCACCCAGGTCGGGGCTGTGGATCAGCGCGTAGCTGAGCAGCTGGAAGGTCCCGCGCGGCACCGCGGTGAGCCCCAGGCCCATCAGTTCGTCGTCGGTCAGCGCCCAGGAGGCGGTGAGGAAACCGGCGACCTGATCGGTGGTCAGCCGGGTGTCGGGACGGGCCAGTTCACGCTCGGTGATCCCGGCCGTGCGCAGGGCCGGACGCAGATCGGTCCCGCGACGGGCGGACGCGGCCATGGCGCGCTGGACGAAACCGACCGGCACCATGCGCACACCCACGCCGCACCCCCTCGTCGACCGACCGGCGGTGACCGTTTCGGTCACAGACCGTGATCGCTTCGGTCCTTATCGCCCCTACGTGACCGAGGATACGTTCACTTCCGAAGCATCCTTTTATCGCACCTGACCACGAGGAGACGGCCGCAGATGCAGCGCACACTGTTCGACGAGGACCACAAGCTCTTCCGCGAGTCCTATCAGGGATTCTTAGCCGAGCACGTCGCCCCGCACCACGATCGGTGGGAGGACGAGGAGAAGGTCGACCGGGAGGTCTGGACCGAGGCCGGCAAGCTCGGATTCCTGGGCATGGCGGTCGACGAGCAGTACGGCGGCGGGGGCGTGCAGGACTTCCGCTACAACTGCGTGGTCACCGAGGAGTCGGTGCGCGGCGGCTACTCCGGGCTCGGATTCATGCTGCACAACGATGTCGTCCAGCCGTATCTGACGAACCTGGCCACCGAGGAGCAGAAGCAGCGCTGGCTGCCCGGCTTCTGTTCGGGCGAGTTGATCACCGCGATCGCGATGACCGAACCGGGCACCGGCTCGGACCTGCAGGGGATCAAGACCAACGCCAAGCGCGACGGCTCGGACTGGATCTTGAACGGGGCGAAGACCTTCATCACCAACGGCATCCTGTCGGACCTGGTGATCGTGGTCGCCCAGACCGATCCGGACGCCGGTGCCCAGGGCTTCTCGCTGTTCGGCGTCGAACGCGGCATGGCCGGGTTCGAGCGGGGCCGCAACCTCGACAAGATCGGCCTGAACGCCCAGGACACCGCCGAGCTGAGCTTCACCGACGTGCGCCTGCCGGCGGAGAACCTCATCGGCGAGGAGGGCATGGGTTTCGCCTACCTGATGCAGAACCTGCCGCAGGAACGCCTGTCGATCGCGGTGGTGGCGGCCGCGGCGATGGAGCAGGTGCTCAAAGAGACCATCGAGTACTGCCGGGACCGCAAGGCCTTCGGCCGGTCGATCGGCTCGTTCCAGAACACCCGCTTCGTGCTCGCCGAGGCGGCCACCGAGGCCAAGATCGCGCGGATCTTCGTCGACCGCTGCGTCGAGGCGCTCAACGCCTCGGACCTGACGATCGAAGAGGCCGCGATGGCCAAGTGGTGGACCACCGAGAAGCAGGTCGCGCTGATCGACCGCTGCCTGCAGATGCACGGCGGCTACGGCTACATGCGTGAATACCCGATCGCCAAGGCCTACATGGATTCGCGGGTGCAGACCATCTACGGCGGCACCACCGAGATCATGAAGGAGATCATCGGCCGCGGACTGGGGATGTGACCGTGGGTAACAGCGACTTCACCGACACCGGTGCCGGCCCGCTGGCCGGGCTGCGCGTGCTCGAACTCGGCGGGATCGGCCCCGGCCCGCACGCGGCGATGCTGCTGGCCGACATGGGTGCCGAGGTGCTGCGGGTGCGCCGCCCCGGCGGGATCGTGCTGCCGCCGGAGGAGCGCGACGTGCTGCTGCGCGGACGCACCCTGGTGGATCTGGACATCAAGACCGAGCGCGAACGGTTCATGGAGCTGGTCGACGGGGCCGACGTGCTCATCGAGGGTTTCCGTCCGGGGGTGTGCGAGCGGCTCGGCATCGGGCCCGAGGACTGCCATGCCCGCAATCCGCGACTGATCTACGGGCGGATGACCGGCTGGGGCCAGGACGGGCCGATGGCCGAGCGTGCCGGCCACGACATCAACTACCTGTCGCGCACCGGCCTGCTGTCGACCATCGGCGACCGCGACACCCCGGCGGTGCCGCTGAACCTGGTCGCCGACTTCGGCGGCGGATCGATGTTCCTGGTCACCGGGGTGCTGGCCGCCCTGTATGAGCGTGACCGGTCCGGATCGGGTCAGGTGATCGACGCGGCCATGGTCGACGGGGTCTCGGCGCTGGGCGCGATGCCCTGGTCGATGAAGGCCTCGGGGCTGTGGAACGCCGAGCGGGCCTCGAACCTGCTCGACGGCGGGGCTCCGTTCTACCGGGTGTACGCGTGCAAGGGCGGCGGCCACATGGCGGTCGGCGCGATCGAACCGCAGTTCTACGCGCTGCTGCTCGAAGGCCTGGGCCTGGATCCTGAACAGCTGCCGCACCAGATCGACCAGTCGCGTTGGGCCGAGCTGGCCGAGATCTTCGCCGCCCGCTTCGCCGAGCGCACCCGGGACGAGTGGACGGAGGTCTTCGCCGAGGTGGACGCGTGCGTCACCCCGGTGCTGACCATGGACGAGGCGACCGAGGACCCGCATCTGGTCGCCCGCGGCACGCTCACGGCCACCGGCCCGGACGGGGCCGCCCAGCCCAGCCCCGCCCCGCGGTTCTCCCGCACCCCCAATCCGGCGCCGCGACCGATCCCCGGCGGGTCGACGCCCGCCGCCGAGGCCGGCTGGGACGGCTAGCACCGCCCCGCGTGCCCCGCGCCCCGGGCGGTCCCGGGGCGCGGGAGCGTCAGCGCTTACAGTGATAGAACAAGTTGCAGAACAAGCTGCAGAAAGGAATCCGTGCCGATGACTACTGAGGCATACATCTACGAGGCGATCCGCACCCCTCGTGGCCGCGGCAAGAAGGACGGCTCGCTCCATTCGGTCAAGCCGATCTCGCTGATCACCGGCCTGATCGCCGAGATGCGTGAGCGGTTCCCGAACCTGGACGAGGACCGGCTCTCGGACCTGATCCTCGGTGTGGTCACCCCGATCGGCGACCAGGGCATGGACATCGCGCGCATCGCGGTCAACGCCTCGGGTCTGCCCGACACCGTCGGCGGCGTGCAGCTCAACCGGTTCTGCGCCTCGGGCCTGGAGGCGGTCAACACCGCCGCGCAGAAGGTCCGTTCGGGCTGGGACGAACTGATCCTGGCCGGCGGTGTGGAGTCGATGTCGCGTGTGCCGATGGGCTCGGACGGCGGCCCGTGGGCGGCCGACCCGGCGACGAACTACGACAACTACTTCATCCCGCAGGGCATCGGCGCCGACCTGATCGCCACCATCGAGGGCTTTAGCCGCGAGGACCTGGACGCCTACGCGGTGCGCTCGCAGGAGCTGTCGAAGAACGCCTGGGACAACGGCTACTTCGACCGGTCGATCGTGCCGGTGCGCGATCAGAACGGTCTGGTGATCCTCGACAACGACGAGCACATGCGGCCGGGCACCACCGTGGCGGATCTGGGCAAGCTCTCGCCGGCCTTCGAGATGATCGGCGAGCACGGCGGCTTCGACGCGGTCGCGCTGCAGAAGTACCACTGGGTGGAGAAGATCGAGCACCGCCACCACGGCGGCAACTCCTCGGGCATCGTCGACGGCGCCGCGCTGCTGCTGGTCGGCTCCGAGCAGGCCGGCAAGGACATGGGGCTCACCCCGCGGGCCCGGGTGGTCGCCACCGCGACCTCGGGCGCGGACTCGACGATCATGCTCACCGGCCCCACCCCGGCCTCGCAGAAGGTGCTGGCCCAGGCGGGCCTGACCATCGAGGACATGGACCTGGTCGAGATCAACGAGGCCTTCGCCTCGGTGGTGCTCAAGTTCCAGAAGGACATGAACGTCCCCGACGACAAGCTCAACGTCAACGGCGGCGCGATCGCGATGGGCCACCCGCTGGGCGCCACCGGCGCGATGATCACCGGCACCATGGTCGACGAGCTGGAGCGCCGCGACGGGCGCTACGCGCTGATCACCCTGTGCATCGGCGGCGGCATGGGCGTGGCCACCATCATCGAGCGCGTCTGACCCTCCCGACACCGGCTGTTTTTCGAAAGGCTTGGCTAGAAACCTATGACTGAGAACATCATCAACTGGGAGCAGGACGCCGACGGCATCGTCGTGCTCACCGTCGACGACCCGAACCAGGGCGCCAACACGATGAACGAGCGCTACCAGTCGTCGATGAAGGCGACGGTGGACCGGCTCTACGAGGAGAAGGACTCGATCACCGGGGTCGTGCTGACCTCGGGCAAGAAGACCTTCTTCGCCGGCGGCGACCTCAACAGCCTGCTCGCGGTCACCCCCGAGCAGGCGGGCGAGATCTACCAGCACTCCCTGGACCTGAAGGCGGACCTGCGCCGGCTCGAGCTGCTCGGCAAGCCGGTCGTGACCGCGATCAACGGTGCGGCGCTCGGCGGCGGACTCGAGATCGCCCTGGCCACCCACCACCGCATCGCGGCCGATGTGCGCGGGGTCAAGATCGGTCTGCCCGAGGTCACCCTCGGCCTGCTGCCCGGCGGGGGCGGCATCGTGCGCACCGTGCGACTGCTCGGCATCCAGAAGGCGCTGATGGAGGTGCTGCTGCAGGGCCAGCAGCGCGGTCCGGCCGCCGCCAAGGAGGTCGGCCTGATCGACGAGGTCGTCTCGTCGGTCGACGAGCTGGTCCCGGCCGCGAAGGCCTGGATCAAGGCCAACCCCGAGGCCGGGGTGCAGCCGTGGGACGCCAAGGGCTTCAAGATCCCCGGCGGCGGTCCGACCTCGCCGGCGATCGCGGCGAACCTGCCGGCCTTCCCGGCGAACCTGCGCAAGCAGATCAAGGGCGCCCCGATGCCGGCCCCGCGTGCGATCATGGCCGCCGCCCTGGAGGGCGCGCAGGTCGATGTCGACAACGCGCTGGTGATCGAGGCCCGCTACTTCACCGAGCTGGTCACCAGCCAGACGGCGAAGAACATGATCCAGGCGTTCTTCTTCGACCTGCAGTCGATCAACTCCGGCGCCTCGCGGCCCAAGGACGTCGAGAAGACCGAGATCAAGAAGATCGGTGTGCTCGGCGCCGGGATGATGGGCGCGGGCATCGCCTACGTCTCCGCCCGCGCCGGGTTCGAGGTCGTGCTCAAGGACGTCGAGCTCGAAGCGGCCGAGCGCGGTAAGCAGTACTCGGAGAAGATCGAGGCCAAGGCGCTCTCCCGTGGTAGGACCACCGAGGAGAAGTCGAAGGCGCTGCTGGATCGGATCACCCCGACCGCGGACGCCGCCGACTTCGCGGGCGTGGACTTCGTGGTCGAGGCCGTGTTCGAGTCGGTGGACCTGAAGCACACCGTGTTCCAGGAGATCGAGGACATCGTCGAGCCCGACGCGCTGCTGGGCTCGAACACCTCGACCCTGCCGATCACGATCCTGGCCGAGGGCGTCAAGCGCGAAGAGGACTTCATCGGCATCCACTTCTTCTCGCCGGTCGACAAGATGCCGCTGGTGGAGATCATCCGCGGCGAGAAGACCTCGGACAAGACCCTGGCCCGGGTGTTCGACTACGTGCAGGCGATCCGCAAGACCCCGATCGTGGTCCACGACTCGCGCGGGTTCTTCACCTCGCGGGTGATCGGCACCTTCATCAACGAGGCCATCGCGATGCTCGCCGAGGGCGTCCCGGCCGCCACCATCGAGCAGGCGGGCCAGCAGGCCGGCTACCCGGCGGCGCCGCTGCAGCTGTCGGACGAGCTGAACCTGACGCTGATGCAGAAGATCCGCAAGGAGACCGCGGACGCGGCCAAGGCCGAGGGCAAGGAACTGCCTGCGGACCCGGCCGGCGACGTGATCAACACGATGGTCGAGGCGGGCCGGGCCGGACGTCTGGCAGGCGCCGGCTTCTACGACTACCAGGACGGCAAGCGGGTCGGCCTGTGGTCGGGTCTGGCCGAGAAGTTCGATTCGGCCACCGGTGAGCCGGAGGTGCCGATCCAGGACCTGATCGACCGGATGCTGTTCATCGAGGCGATCGAGACCCAGAAGTGCTTCGACGAGGGGGTCATCGACACCACGGCGGACGCGAACATCGGCTCGATCATGGGCATCGGCTTCCCGCCCTGGACCGGGGGCGTCGCCCAGTTCGTCGAGGGCTACTCGGCCGGCGGCCGCGAGGCCTTCCTGGCCCGCGCCGAGGAGCTGGCCGCGAAGTACGGCGAGCGCTTCACCCCGCCGGCCTCGATGCGCAAGTGATGCGCGCGTAAGTCCTGCGGGCCTGACGATCCAGGCACCGCGGGGCGTACTGACCGGGCCCCGGCCCCGACCGCTGCACGACGGCGGCGCGGGCCGGGGCCCGGTGCGCTGCCGGGCACCGGGGTGGGGGAGCGGTACCGTTGCCCCATGGCCTTCACCCACATCGTGACCTTCGTCTTCCGCCCCGGCTCCGAGGCGCCCGCGACCGCCTCGGCCGCGTTGACCGAGTTCGCGGCGACCGTGCCGCAGGTGCGTGAATACCGCTGCGCGCCCGACGCCGGGATCTCCGAGGGCAACGCCGACATGGCGCTGGTGGCCCGGTTCGACTCCGAGGACGACTTCGCGATCTACCGCGACCATCCGGAGCATCAGCGGATCATCGCCGAGCTGATCGCCCCCGATCTGGTCGAGCGCACCGCGGTGCAGCTGCGCGCCTAGAGGCGTACGCCGCTTGAGACCGGCGCACCCCGCGCCCCCGCCGCGGCTCCTACAGTGGAGACCATCGCCGCCGCTTCCTTTCCGAAAGGTCCCTTTTACGTTGGCTGAGACGACACTGCCGATCATCGACCTGGCCGCACTGGATGCGGGCGACGAGGCCGAACTGGGCCGGCTGCGCGAGGTCACCCACGACATCGGGTTCTTCCACCTGACCGGGCACGGCGTGGACACCGCGCGGGCCGACGAACTGATCGGACTGGCCCGGGAGTTCTTCGCCCTGCCCGCGGCGCAGAAGGCCGAGATCGAGAACACCTACTCCCCGCACTTCCGCGGCTACACCGCCGTGGGCGGGGAGCGCACTCAGGGCCTGGTGGACTGGCGTGAACAGCTCGACATCGGCGCCGAACAGCCCGTGGGGACGGCGACCGAGGACCGGCCCTGGCAGGTGCTGCGCGGACCGAACCAGTGGCCGGCGCAGGTGCCGGGGCTGCGGCCGGCGGCACTGGCGTGGATGGATGATGCGGCCGCGGCCGGGCGGCGGCTGATCGACGCCTGGGCGCGCTGCCTGGGCGCGCCCGCCGACCACTTCGCGGCCGCCTTCGACGATCCGGATCCGCTGCTGAAGATCGTGCGCTACCCGGCGCCCGGCGACGGGGCCGCCAGCCAGGGGGTGGGCAGCCACAAGGACGTCGGTGCGCTCACCCTGCTGTATCCGGAAGCCGGATCGACCGGCTTCGAGGTCGAGCGGGACGGGCAGTGGCGCGGCATCGATCCGCTGCCCGGGCACTTCATCGTCAACATCGGCGAACTGCTCGAGGTGGCCACGAACGGCTACCTGAAGGCGACCGTGCACCGGGTGCGCCCGCCCGAGCTGGGCCGCGACCGGATCTCGCTGCCGTTCTTCTTGAACCCCTCACTGGACGTCGCACTCGATCCGATCGTGCTGCCGGCCGAGCTGGCGGCCGGTGCCCGCGGGGTCGGCCCCGACGAGCACGGGGCACCGCTGCACGCGGTCTACGGGCTCAACGCCCTGAAATCGCGGCTGCGCGCGCACCCGAACGTCACCGAGCGGCATCACCGGGATCTGGCCGCGCGTCTGCCGCAGGCCTGACCCGGCCACCCGCGGCCGAGCGGGGTCAGTCGCAGCCGTTGACCCTCATCAGTTCGTCCGGCAGATCGTCGGTCATGGTCACCCCGTCGCCGTCCCAGTAGAACGCGGTGTGGGCCTCACCGGTCGGGTTCGCGTTCGAGTCGGTGCCGCGCGGCCAGCGGTAGCGCACATCGATCCGCTCAGAGTCGGAGGACAGCACGTCGGTGTAGCCGAAGGCGCACCAGGTGGCGTTGCCGGTGTACTCGCCGCGGTGGAACAGGGCCAGGTGGGTCGGCGAGCTGCCCGTCCCGCCCAGCTCCAGCTGTGCGTAGCTCAGATCGGCGCACGGATCGAAATCGGTGACGCCGCCGAACCGCCACGGCTGGTCCGGGAACTGTCGGCTCGGTGGGCTCTCGGCCAGGGCCTCGGCGATCGCGGTGTCCTGGTCCGGCCCGCAGGCGGGAGCCGCTGAGGTCGTGGTGGTCGGCGCGGTGGTCGACTGCTCGGCCGAGGCGCTCGCGGAAGTCTCGGCCGATGTCGAGCTCTGCGCCCGGGCGGTGTCCGCGGTCTCGGGGCTCCCACCGCCGGTCGCATCCCCGGAGACGCTCTCCGCACAGCCCGAGAGCACCAGCAGCGCGCCCACCGTCAGTGTGGCTGCGCCGAACCCGAACCTGTGCATGGCCTTCCGCCTTCCCCTCGCCCGGTGGATCCGTGCCGCCCCGCTCGTCACGCCGGGGCGGCCCGGATCCACTGTAGGGCGGGGACGGGGGTTCAGCGCACCGGTCGGGGCGGATCGGCCGGCCCCGACGAGGCGGCGGTGGTCGCGGGGTCGTCGGCCGTGTCGGCCGGGGCTGCGGCGGTGGCCGCGTCCGAGCCTTCGGCCTCGGGCAGGAAACCGGGGGCCGGATCGTCGGCGCCGCGCGCCCGGATCACGGTGACCACGGCATAGGCCGCCGTGGCGGCCAGGGCGGCGCCGCCCGCCCACAGGCTGAGCTCCTGAGCGAGGATCACCGTGGCCATCACGAGCACGAACCAGCCGAAGATCCTGCGCAGAAGTTCCGGATCGGCCTTGTCGGCCAGACGGCCGCCGATCACCGCACCGATGACCGCGGTGACCGAGATCCCGGCCGCCAGCGCCCAGTCGATCGACACCGTCGACAGATAACCGGCCAGACCGGCGAAGGACTTCATCGCGATCACCAGCACCGAGGTGCCCACCGCGGCGACCATCGGCAGCCCGCCGAGCAGGGCGAGCGCCGGCACCACCAGGAAGCCGCCGCCGGCCCCGACGATCCCGGTGACCAGGCCGACCGTCAGACCGTCGACGACGATCCGCACCAGCGGCAGCGGGCCCGGCAGACCGCCGTCCTCGGCCGCGCCGCGGGTGCGCAGCATGGCGGTGGCGGTGGCGATCATCATCGCGGCGAAGGCGAGCATGAGCACCCAGCCGGGGATGAAGCGCGAGAGCAGCCCGCCGATGTAGGCGCCGACCATCCCGGCCGCGCCGAACACCGCCCCGGTGCGCCAGTGCACGTTGCCGGCGCGGGCGTGGGTGGCGGTGGCGAAGACGCTCGTCACCCCGACCACCAGCAGGGAGGTGGCGATGGCCTCCTTGGTCTCCAGGCCCGCCACATAGACCAGCAGCGGCAGCAGCAGGATCGTCCCGCCCCCGCCGAGCAGTCCCACGGCCAGACCCACCACCACCGACAGGGCGATGGTCACGGCGATCAACACCGGCATGCTCCCTTCACGGTGCGGGCGGTTGCGACGTCGGTCTGTTCGGTCATGGCGCCGGATCCTCTCTGCGGTCTCCCCTGGGCGGGAGACTCCTCAATCATACCCTTGGGGGTATTTGACAATACCCTAGGGGGTATCGCAGAATGTGTCCAGAGCGTACCGCTGGAAACCGGAGGACCGACCATGATTCTCGAGCAGTACTACATCGACTGCCTGTCCCACGCCTCGTACTTGATCGGCGACGAGTCGACCGGGCGCGCGGTGGTCGTGGACCCCCGCCGCGACATCGCCGAGTATCTCGACGAGGCCGAGGCCCGCGGCCTGACGATCGAGGCCGTGATCAACACCCACTTCCACGCCGACTTCGTCTCCGGGCACCTCGAGCTGGCCGAGGCGACCGGGGCGTGGATCGGCTACGGCGTCGGTGCCGAGACCGACTACCCGGTCCGGCTGCTGGCCGACGGGGAGACGATCTCGCTCGGTGAGGTCGAGCTGGAGATCGTCGCCACCCCCGGTCACACCTGGGAGTCGATCTCGGTGCTGGTGCGTGAGCACCCGGGTGCGGTGCCGGCCGCGGTGCTGACCGGCGACTCGCTGTTCATCGGCGACGTGGGCCGACCCGACCTGGTCAACCTGGGGGAGGGCTCGGCCGAGGATCTGGCCCGGGCGATGTTCCGCACCGTGCACGACAAGCTGCTCACCCTGCCCGACGAGGTCACCGTGATGCCCGCCCACGGGCACGGCTCGTCGTGCGGGAAGAACCTGTCCGAGGAGCTCACCTCGACCATCGGTGAGCAGCGGCGCACCAACTACGCCGCCCAGCCGATGAGCGAGGACGAGTTCGTCCGCCTGGTCACCGACGGCCAACCGGCCGCACCGACCTACTTCGCGGTCAACGCCGGGATGAACAAGGCGATGCGCGCGATCTACGCCTCCGAGCGCGACGTGCCCGAGCTGACCGGGGCGCAGCTGCGCGCCGAGCTCGAGGCCGGCACCCGCATCCTCGACACCCGCACGATCGACGACTTCGCGGCCGGGCACCTGCCCGGCACGGTCAACGTCGGTTTCGACGGCCGCTTCGCCGAGACCTCCGGCATGGTCGCCGAGATCGGTGAACCCGTCGCGCTGATCACCTACCCGGGCGAGGAGCAGATGGCGGCGCTGCGCATGGCGCGCATCGGCTCGGACAACGCGATCGGCTTCGTCAACGTCCGCGCCGACGGGGTGTTCCCGGACGAGGTCGCCGACCTGGTGACCCCGACCCCGCAGACCACGGCCCGGGAACTGACCGCGCTGATCGACGCCGATGCGGTCACCGTCGTCGACATCCGCAACCCGGGCGAACGCGAGGACGGGGTGATCCCCGGCGCGCTCGCCCAGCCGCTGGCGCAGCTGCAGGTGCACATCGGCGACCTGCCCGCGGGCCGACCCATCGTCGTCTACTGCGCGGGCGGGTGGCGCTCGTCGGTCGCGGCCTCGCTGTTGCGCGCCGAGGGGCGGGCGGACGTGTCGGACCTGGTGGGCGGATACCAGGCCTGGATGGATGCGCAAACACCCGTCCCGGCGGCCGCGGCGCACTAGCGGCGCGGGCGCGTGTGCCGCCCCGGCATCCGGCTCCGACCGCCGGTCGCCCCACCCGGGGCGACCGGCGGTTGGCGCACAGGGGCCGGGAGAGGGCACTATGGTCCACACCCGCGACGCAGCCGCGCGGGCCGCCGACGACGAGAGGTGACCGACGATGGCCAGCATCAGCGCCAGCACCTCCATCGACGTGCCCGCACCGGTCGAGCGGGTGCTCGCCGCGGTCGCCGACTACGCGCGGGTGCGCCCGCAGATCCTGCCCGACCAGTACCGCGACTATCAGGTCGTGGAGGGCGGCGAGGGCGAAGGCACCGTGGTCACCTGGGACTTCCAGGCCAATCCGAGCCTGGTCCATCCGGTCCGGGCCGCGGTGTCGGTCGACCGGAACGTCATCCGCGAGGTCGACGAGGATTCGGCGCTGGTGATCACCTGGTCGGTCGCCCCGGCCGGTGCCGACACGACCGTGACGCTGACCGTCGGCTGGAATCCCGATTCGGTGATCGGCGGGGTGTTCGACCGGGCGCTGGCCCCGATGGGCCTGAAGAAGTTGCAGGCCACGGTGCTGTCCAACCTGCGGCGCCTGCTGCTGCCCGGCGACAAGACCGAGAAGACGGACCCGGACCAGGGCGGGCAGACCGACGCGGACCGGGGCGAGACGGCCGACTGAGCGGCGCGGGCGGGCCGCAGATGTCGTAGCGGCCGGGCATCATCTGCCGGTACACCGACGCATCGACCACACCGGCCACGGCCTCGGTGGCATCCGGGCCGGGGAACGGAGTCTGCTCGTGCACGACCATCTCACCGGCGCCCTGCTGGGCACCGCGACCGGCGACGCCCTCGGCGCCGGCTACGAATTCACCCGCCCCGGCCCCGACACCCCGATCGTCATGCACGACGGCGGTCCGTTCGGTTTCGACACCGGCGAATGGACCGACGACACCGCGATGGCCTTGGCCGTCGCCCAGGCCGGCGCCGAACACCGACTCGACACCCCGGCCGGGCTGGACGCGGTCGCACGCCGATTCGTCGACTGGTACGACACCGCCCCGAAGGACATCGGCGGGCAGACGTTCCGCGTGCTCTCGCACCGCGATCACAGCGGGGCCGCGATGACCGCCCACGCCGAGGCCACCGGCCCGGACAACGCCGGCAACGGCTCGCTCATGCGCACCGCGGCCGTGCCGGCCGCGCTGGCCCACGACACCGATCCGGCCGCGATGCTGCGCGCCGCGCGCTCGGTCTCCGCCCTGACCCACACCGGGGACGACACCCACCACGCCTGCCAGATCTGGTCGCTGGCGATCTGGCGGGCCATCCGCGCCGCCGACGGCGCCCTGCCCGATCTGCGCGACGCCGCCGCGGTCGTGATCGGCGACGGTGCGGCGCGTGAGCGCTGGACCCGCTGGATCGACGCGGCCGAACAGCAGACCGCCCCGGAGTTCGAGCACGACAACGGATGGGTCGTCTCGGCCCTGCAGACCGCCTGGTGGGGCATCCACCGCACCTACAGCGCCGCGGACGGTGACGGGGCCCGGCACGTGCGCGACGCGCTCGCCGAGGTGATCCGCGCCGGACACGACACCGACACCACCGCGGCGATCGCCGGCGGGCTGCTCGGTGCGATGCACGGCGCGGCCGCGCTGCCCACCGAATGGACCGACCTGCTCTTCGGCTGGCCCGGCCTGGACGCGGCCGGCATCCGGGCACTGGCAGACCGGCTCGGGCGCGCCGGGTAGACCCGGCGGGCGGACGATCAGCCGCGCGGCGGCCACACCGGCGCGGTGTCCCAACCCTGGCCGGCCTCGAGCTGGGCGGCGATACGGATCAGCAGATCCTCCCGGCCGAACCCGGCGACCAGCTGCGCGCCGAGCGGCAGCCCGGCGTCATCGGTGCCCATCGGCAGCGAGATCGCCGGTTGCCCGGTGGCGTTGAACGGTGCGGTCAGCGCGCCGTAGACGGCGCCGTGGGTGAACAGCGCCTCCGGATCCTGCGCATCGAGCAGCCCGAGTGCCGGGGTGGTCGCGGCGATGGTGGGGGTCAGCAGCAGGTCGTAGCGGGTGAACAGTGCGCCGATCCGGCCCGACAGCCGCTCGAGGGCGGCCATCCCGGCGGCGAACGCCGCGATCGGGGTGCCGGCGGCCCGGTCGTAGATCATCCGCACCGACGGTTCCAGATCCCCGTCGCGCAGCTCCCGGCCGAGGGCTGCGAGCCGGGCGTCGACCTTGGCCGCCATCGCCGCGGCCATGCCGACCTGCTGGACCGCCACCAGATCCTCCGGCGAATAGTCAGGGTCTTCGGCGGTGACCTCGTGCCCGAGCGCGGTGAGCGCCGCCGCGGTCTGCTCGGCCACGGCCACCGTCTGCGGGTCGGCCGGGGTGCCGTCGGGGCGCACGGTCGACAGCGCGATGCGCAGCCGGCCCGGATCGGCGCCGACCTCGTCCACATAGGGGCGGGCGGGCCGGTCGATCACGAGCGGATCGCCGACGTCGGGGCCTGCGACCACGTCGAGCAGCAGAGCGGTGTCGCGCACGGTGCGGGTGATCGCGTGCTGCACCGACACCGGGGCGCCGAGCATGTTGCCGCCGGTGGGCACCCGGCCGCGTGAGGGTTTGAGCCCGATCAGACCGGTCATCGCCGCCGGGATGCGGATCGAACCGCCGCCGTCGGAGGCGTGCGCGGCCGGCACCATCCCGGCCGCCACGGCCGCCGACGCCCCGCCGGAGGACCCGCCCGGCGAACGGGTGAGGTCATGCGGGTTGCGGGTGGGCCCGTGCAGTGCCGGTTCGGTGGTGGCGTTCATACCGAACTCGGGGCTGTTGGTCTTGCCGACGATCACTGCGCCGGCCTCGCGCAATCGGCGCACGATCCGGCTGTCGGTCTCGGCGACCACGTCCGCGAACAGGCGTGATCCTTCCGTCGACGGTAGGCCGGTGACGTCGGCGCCCAGATCCTTGATCACATACGGCACCCCGTGCAGCGGGCCGTCCGGCAACGTCCCGGCCGCCTCGGCCAGTGCCTGGTCGGCGCGCAGCGAGACCACGGCGCCGATGTCACCGTCGCGTTCGGCGATGCGGCCGAGCGCGAACTCGGTGACCTCGCGGGCCGAGACCCGGCCGTCGGCGGCCGCGGCGGCCACGGCGGTGGCATCGGTGTCGAAGAGCTCGTCCATGAAGGTCCCTCTCGCTCGAAGTGCGTCCGGGGCCATGTCTATCCGCTGTCACGGGTGCACGGCCGCCCCGGTCCCGGTGGGTGACCGTCGTCACCGCCGCGTCGCCGGTGATCCACGCCGGCGCGCTAGAGTGACGGCGATCACCGGGCGTGCGGAGTGTCCCGTCGGCCCGTGTCCGGGTGGAGAGGGGAACAGGTGGGCGTGCGCGAGGTGGAGACGGTCATCATCGGTGCCGGGCTCGGCGGGATCGCCGCGGCACTGGCGCTGGCCGACCGCGGCCGCACCGACGTGGTGCTGCTCGAACGCGGCGACGGGCCGGGCGGGGTGTGGCGGGCCAACACCTATCCCGGGGCCGCATGTGACGTGCCCTCGCCGTACTACAGCTTCGCCGCGTTCCCGCGGCTGGACTGGCCGCGCCGCTATTCCACCCAGCCCGACATCCTCGACTACATCCACCGGGTGGTGGATCGAGCCGGGCTGGCCGAGAAGATCGTCACCGGCACCGAGGTCACCGCAGCGGTCTACGACGAGGGCGCGGCGCGGTGGACTGTGCGCTGCGCGAACGGCGACGAGTATCGGGCGCGCTTCCTCATCCCGGCGGTCGGGCAACTGTCCGAGCCTGCCCCGATCACCGTGCCGGGGGCGGGGCGGTTCACCGGTACCGCCTTCCACACCGCGCGCTGGGACCACACGGTGGAGATGTCGGGCAGGCGCATCGCGGTCGTCGGCACCGGGGCGAGCGCCGTGCAGGTGGTGGCCGCCCTGGCCGATCAGGCCGGCTCGCTGCGGGTGTTCCAGCGCAGCCCCGCCCATCTGCTGCCCCGACTCGATCAGGCCTACGGTCCGCGCCTGCACCGGCTGTTCGCCCGGTTCCCCTGGCTGGTGCGCGCCGAGCGCGGGTTCTGGTGGGCGTTCGCCGAACTGTGGACGCTCGCCGTGCTCGGCAACCCGGTGGTCGACCGGCTCTTCCGCACCTGGTCGTGGCTGCAGCGCCGCATCCAGATCCGTGACCCCGAATTGCGCGTCGCGCTGACCCCGACCCATCCGATGGGGTGTAAGCGGGTGCTGTTCTCCTCCGACTACTACCCGGCGCTGCAGCGCGAGAACGTTCGTCTGATCACCGATCCGATCGACGCGGTCACCGAGACCGGGATCCGCACCGTAGACGGCACCGAGCACGAGGTGGACGTGATCGTCTACGCCACCGGTTTCGACACCCAGCACTTCTGCGACCGCATCGACATCCGCGGCCGCGGCGGGCGCGCACTGGCCGCGCAGTGGCAGGGCGGGGCGCGGGCCTACCTGGGCATCGCGGTGCCGGGTTTTCCGAACATGGGGCTGATGTACGGGCCGAACACGAACCTGGGCACCGGTTCGATCCTGTACATGATGGAACGCCAGGCTAGGTACATCGCCGAAGCGATCGACCGGCTCGATCGCGCAGGCCTCGCGGCGGCCGAGGTGCGCGAAGAGGTCGAGCAGGCCTACGACGTACAGATCCAGCGGGAGCTGGCCGGCACCGCGTGGGCGCGGTGCGACAGCTGGTACCGCACGGCGGGCGGGCGGATCACCAGCAACTGGCCGCGCACCGTCTCGGCCTACGACCGGGCGCTGGCCGCAGTCGACCCGGCCGACTACCGGCCCGTGGCCTGACTACTCGGTGTCACCGCGCAGGGCGTGGGGCAGTTCCTGCCGGGCGAGGATCCGCATCTGTTCGCGGGAGGTGCGGATCTCGTCGGCCTGATCGCGGAATCGGCCGATCAGATCCCACTCCGGCCCGGTGATCATCGAGGTGGCCCGGGCGATCACCTTCGCATCGGTGGTGCCCCAGGAGATCGGCATCAGCGAGGCCGACTGCCAGTGCGGCTCCTCGGGCCGGGAGTTGCGGTCGGCGAGCACGGCCGCGCACGGCACCTTCGCCCCGACCGCCGGCGCCTTGCCGGCGGTCAGCGAGACGCCGCGGGCGACGATCGCGTAGATCGGCTCGGCGTCGGGCTTGCGCGAGACGTTCACCAGCCCGACGAGGGTGTAACCGGTGCGCCGGGTGCTGGCCACCACCGCGCCGACGAGCTCGGAGTCCAGATACTGGTCCTCGATGGTGCCGACCTTGCGCGGCAGGTACAGATACATCGACCCCGCCGCCATGCCGAGCAGGATCAGCAGCGCGCCGAGCGCCATCCAGCCGCCCGAGGAGAACACGACCATCAAGATGCCGCCGATCGCGACCGCGGCCCCGACGATCAGCGAGGAGATCCGAAGCCGCCGCAGCTCGGCGTAGTTCTCGTTGACCTTGCGGGCATGGGAGACGTCGACGTCGAAAGACAGGGTGCGCACGCCCACCATCCTATCCGGCGCCGGCGGGGACTAGTTCAGGCCGGCGTAGGAGTGCAGGCCGGAGACGACCATGTTGATGATGAACAGGTTGAACAGCATCGCCACGAAGCCGACCACGTTGATCCACGCCGCCTTGGTGTCACGCCAGCCGACGGTCGCACGCGCGTGCAGGTAGGCCGCGTAGATCACCCAGGCGATGAACGAGACCGTCTCCTTCGGGTCCCAGCCCCAGAACCGGCCCCAGGCGGCCTCCGCCCAGATCGCGCCCATGACGATGCCGGAGCCGAAGACCAGGAAGCCGACCACCACGGTGCGGTAGGCGAGCCGGTCGAGGTACTGCGCGTCGGGCAGCTTCGCGGCCCACCGACCCACCAGCGAATCGGACTCCGAGCCGGTCGGGTGCTTGATGCGCCACAGGAACAGCATCGAGGCCACGCCCGAGACCAGCAGCATCCCCGAGCCGAGGCTGATCACCGTCACGTGCACCGGCAGCCAGTACGAGCGCAGCGCCGGCACCACCGGGGCCGCCTCGGCGTAGAGCACGGTGCCGGCGATGAACAGCAGCAGCACCACCGGGATGAGCACGAAGGCCAGCAGCGGGCGCCGGTCCTGT
>JAJYRZ010000039.1 GCA_021793835.1 Actinomycetes bacterium
GTCAAGCACCTTAAGCATCACCACCCGAGCCGTTCCGGTCGCTCCAAGGGCGGCAACGAGGTCACGTTCGGTGATTACGGCATCCAGGCTCTCGAGCCGGCCTACATCACCAACCGGCAGATCGAGGCCGCTCGTATCGCCATGACCCGGCACATCAAGCGTGGCGGCAAGATCTGGACCAACATCTTCCCGGATCGCCCGCTGACCAAGAAGCCCGCCGAGACCCGCATGGGTTCGGGTAAGGGTTCGCCGGAGTGGTGGGTGGCCAACGTCAAGCCGGGTCGGGTGCTGTTCGAGATGAGCTACCCGAGCGAGCGCACCGCCCGTGAGGCGCTGCGGCGCGCGCAGCACAAGCTGCCGATCAAGACCCGCATCGTCACCAGAGAGGGGGAGTTCTGATGGCACTGGGTACGCAGGCCTCCGAGCTCCGCGAGCTCACCGAGGAGGAGCTGGCCACCGCGCTGCGCGAGGCGAAGGAAGAGGCTTTCAACCTCCGCTTCCAGATGGCGACCGGTCAGCTCGACAACAACCGCCGGCTGCGCGCGGTGCGGCGCAACATCGCCCGCATCTACACCGTGCTGCGCGAGCGTGAGCTCGGGCTGGCCGCCGGACCGGATGAGGACGGTGCGGCATGAGCGAGGAGAACACCGTGAGCAAGAACGCCGAGCGCGGGGCGCGTAAGACCCGCACCGGGTACGTCGTCTCCGACAAGATGCAGAAGACGATCGTGGTCGCGCTCGAAGACCGGGTCAAGCACCCGCTCTACGGCAAGATCATGCGGCGCACCACCAAGGTCAAGGCGCACGACGAGCAGGAGCTCGCCGGCGTGGGCGACCTGGTGTCGCTGATGGAGACCCGCCCGATGTCGGCCACCAAGCGCTGGCGTCTGGTGAACATCGTCGAGAAGGCCAAGTAGGTCCGACCGACAAGTGTCCTGTACGATGGTGGGGTTTGTGCTGAGGCCACGCGCCCGGTGCGAACCCCACCGTCCGTTAGGGCAGACCGCGCGCGTCGGGACGGAAATCCGCCGCGCATCGTAAGTCCAGGTCAAGGAGTCAGGTAAGTGATCCAGCAGGAGTCGCGCGTCCGCGTCGCCGACAACACCGGTGCCAGGGAGATCCTGTGCATCCGCGTGCTCGGCGGCTCGGGACGACGCTATGCGGGGGTCGGCGATGTGATCGTCGGTTCCGTGAAGGAAGCCGCACCCGGCGGCAACATCAAGAAGGGCGAGCTCGTGCGCGCGGTCATCGTGCGCACCGCCAAGGAGCAGCGTCGCCCGGACGGGTCGTACATCCGCTTCGACGAGAACGCCGCGGTGCTGATCAAGCAGGCGGACAACGATCCGCGCGGCACCCGCATCTTCGGGCCCGTCGGCCGTGAGCTGCGGGACAAGAAGTTCATGAAGATCGTCTCGCTGGCCCCGGAGGTGCTGTGATGAAGGTGCACAAGGGCGACACGGTGCTGGTGGTCTCCGGCAAGGACAAGGGTGCCAAGGGCAAGGTCATCCAGGCCTACCCGCGGACCCAGAAGGTCCTGGTCGAGGGCGTCAACCGCATCAAGAAGCACACCCAGATCTCGGCGAACCAGGCCGGCGCGCAGGTCGGCGGGATCGTCACCCAGGAGGCGCCCATCCACGTGTCGAACGTGATGGTGGTCGACTCCGACGGCAACCCCACCCGCGTGGGCTACCGCACGGATGAGGACGGCAAGCGCGTGCGCATCTCCCGTCGCAGCGGGAAGGACATCTGATCATGACGAGCACTGAGAACAAGACCGCCCCGCGGCTGAAGGCCCGCTACCGCGCCGAGGTGCGCGATGCGCTGCAGAGCGAGTTCGGCTACGACAACGTCATGCAGGTGCCCGGCCTGGTCAAGGTCGTGGTGAACATGGGCGTCGGCGACGCCGCCCGTGACGGCAAGCTGATCAACGGCGCCGTGCGCGACCTGTCGCTGATCACCGGCCAGCGGCCCGAGATCCGTCGGGCGCGCAAGTCGATCGCGCAGTTCCGTCTGCGCGAGGGCATGCCCATCGGCGCCCGCGCCACCCTGCGCGGCGACCGCATGTGGGAGTTCCTCGACCGGCTGACCTCGATCGCGCTGCCGCGCATCCGCGACTTCCGCGGCCTGTCGCCGAAGCAGTTCGACGGCAACGGCAACTACACGTTCGGCCTGAACGAGCAGTCGATGTTCCACGAGATCGACATCGATTCGATCGACCGCCCGCGCGGCATGGACATCACGGTCGTCACCACGGCCACCACCGACGCCGAGGGCCGTGCTCTGCTCAAGCAGCTCGGCTTCCCCTTCAAGGAGGACTGACCATGGCGAAGAAGGCGCTTGTCAACAAGGCCAACGAGAAGCCGAAGTTCGCGGTCCGCGGGTACACCCGCTGCCAGAAGTGCGGACGGCCGCGCTCTGTCTACCGCAAGTTCGGCCTGTGCCGCGTGTGCTTCCGCGATATGGCGCACGCCGGCGAGCTCCCGGGTGTCCGCAAGGCCTCCTGGTAAACAACCGAAGAAGAACCCATTCGCGGCAGGCCTGCTGCCGGCTCGAGAGCCGGCAAGAGGGAACCGTTGCGAGAAAGGTGAAGGTCAGTCACATGACCATGAACGATCCCATCGCAGACATGCTCACGCGTCTGCGTAACGCCAATTCGGCGTACCACGACACGGTGACGATGCCCTCGTCCAAGCTCAAGGCGAACATCGCCGAGGTGCTCAAGAACGAGGGCTACATCGCCGACTACGAGGTCTCGGACGCCACGGTGGGCAAGGCGCTCACCATGACGCTGAAGTACGGCCAGTCGCGCGAGCGCACCATCACCGGTGTGCGTCGCGTGTCCAAGCCGGGCCTGCGTGTCTATGCCAACTCGACCAACCTGCCGAAGGTCCTCGGCGGACTGGGCGTGGCGGTCATCTCGACCTCCCACGGCCTGATGACGGACCGCCAGGCTGCGACTCAGAAGGTGGGCGGGGAAGTCCTCGCCTACGTCTGGTAAGGGGGACGAACGATGTCGCGTATCGGAAACGACCCGATCACCGTCCCCGCCGGCGTCGACGTCACCGTCGACGGCCAGGCCGTGGCGGTCAAGGGACCCAAGGGCGCCCTGGAACTGACCCTGCCGGAGGCCATCGGCCTCGAGGCCGGGGAAGGCGGCGCATACAACGTCACCAAGGCGGACGATTCGCGGGAGACCCGTGGTCTGCACGGGCTGTCGCGCACCCTGGTGAACAACATGATCGTCGGTGTCACCGAGGGCTACACCATCAAGATGGAGATCCACGGCGTCGGCTACCGCGTGGCGGCCAAGGGCAAGGACCTCGAGTTCGCCCTGGGCTACAGCCACCCCGTGCTGGTCGAGGCCCCGGAGGGCGTGACCTTCCAGGTGGAGAACCAGACCCGGTTCGCCGTCTCGGGCATCGACAAGCAGGTCGTCGGCCAGGTGGCGGCGAACATCAAGCACCTGCGTCGCCACGACCCGTACAAGGGCAAGGGCATCCGCTACGAGGGTGAGCAGGTCCGTCGCAAGGTCGGAAAGACGGGTAAGTAGACATGAGCCAGCAAACAGTCAACACCGAGGGCAAGCGCGTCCAGCTCGGACAGGACGTCTCCACCGCGCGGCGCATCTCGCGCACGCGTCGGCACGCCCGTCTCCGTAAGAAGATCACCGGGACCGCAGCGCGTCCGCGCCTGTCGGTCACCCGCTCCTCGCGTCACATCCACGCGCAGCTGATCGACGACGTGACCGGCCACACCGTGGCCGCCGCCTCCTCGATCGAGCCCGCGGTGCGCGAGCTCGACGGTGACAAGAAGGCCCACGGGGCCAAGGTCGGCGAGCTGCTCGCCGAGCGCGCGAAGACCGCGGGCGTGGAGTCCGTCGTCTTCGACCGTGGCGGCAACAAGTACCACGGCCGCATCGCCGCGCTCGCCGACGCCGCACGAGAAGGCGGGTTGAAGTTCTGATGATCATCGTTTCGAAGGGAAGGGCTGTCTGATGACGGGACGTCAGCGTCGTGACGGCGGACGGGGTCCCGCCGGGCAGGCAGGACCGCAGAACGAGGGCCGCCAGGGCGGCCAGGACCAGCGTGGTCGCGGTGGTCGCGGACGGGACAACCGTCAGCGTGACGCCGAGAAGAGCAACTACATCGAGCGCGTGGTCGGCATCAACCGCGTCTCCAAGGTCGTCAAGGGCGGTCGGCGCTTCAGCTTCACCGCACTGGTGATCGTCGGTGACGGCGAGGGCATGGTCGGCGTGGGCTACGGCAAGGCGAAGGAGGTGCCGGCCGCGATCCAGAAGGGCGTGGAGGAGGCACGTAAGAACTTCTTCCGCGTGCCGATGATCGCCGGCACCATCCCGCACCCGGTCCAGGGTGAGACCTCGGGCGGCGTGGTCATGCTGCGCCCGGCCAGCCCCGGTACCGGTGTCATCGCCGGTGGCGCGGTGCGTGCCGTGCTCGAGTGCGCGGGCGTGCAGGACATCCTGTCCAAGTCGCTCGGCAGTGACAACGCCATCAACGTCGTGCATGCGACCGTGGCCGGCCTCAAGTCGCTCAAGCGACCCGAGGAGGTGGCGGCGGCCCGCGGCAAGCAGATCGAGGACGTCGCCCCGGCCGCGATGCTGCGCGCCCGTGCCGGACAGGGGGCCTGATCATGGCAGACGTCAAGGTGACCAAGATCAAGAGCACCATCGGATCCACCCACGCCCAGCGCGAGTCCATGCGGACCCTCGGGCTGCGCAAGATCCGTCAGACCGTGGTCCGTCCGGACACCCCGGAGACCCGCGGCCTGATCAACACGGTGCGCCACCTCGTGTCCGTTGAGGAGGTCTGACATGACCATCAAACTGCACCACCTCCGTCCCACCGAGGGGTCGAAGTCGGCCAAGCACCGCGTCGGCCGCGGTGAGTCCGGCAAGGGCGGCAAGACCGCCGGCCGCGGCACCAAGGGCACCAAGGCCCGCGGCACCGTGCCGGCCGGCTTCGAGGGCGGGCAGATGCCGCTGCAGATGCGGCTGCCCAAGCTCAAGGGGTTCAAGCGCCCCGAGCGTGTCGTGTTCCAGGTCGTCAACATCGGCGACCTCGAGCGGCTCTTCCCGCAGGGCGGCGCCGTCGGTGCCGCCGAGCTGGTGGCCGCCGGCGCGGTGCGCAAGAACCAGCCGATCAAGGTCCTGGGCGACGGCGAGCTGAGCGTCAAGCTCGACGTCACCGCCGAGAAGTTCTCGGCCGCGGCCAAGACCAAGATCGAGGCGGCCGGCGGCAGCGCCACCGTCTCGGCCTGATCGCCTGAGCCGGACGTCCGACGCGGCTGCGCGCCGCGGGAGACGTCACGCAGAACGCACCGGCCGCGGCCGGGGCGGGACCACCTGAGGTCCCGCCCCGCCGCGGCCGTCTCGTCTGACCGGTCCGTGGCGCTCGCCGGGTCCGGAGCACTGTTAGAGTTCGTTATCACGTCGTGGACGCATCCGCGACGGCCCGTGCGGGTCCGCCCGGCCCCCCGCACCACCCAGGAGGACTTTTGCTTTCGGCCTTCGGCACCGCCTTCCGCACCCCGGAGCTGCGGCGCAAGATGCTGTTCACCCTGTGGCTGATCGTGCTGTACCGGGTGGGCGCGATGATGCCCTCGCCGGGCGTGGACCTGCAGAACATCAAGATCTGTTCCGACCAGGTCCTCGGCGACGACACCTCCGGGGTGTACTCGCTGATCAACCTGTTCTCCGGCGGTGCGCTGCTGCAGCTGTCGGTCTTCGCGATCGGCATCATGCCGTACATCACCGCGTCGATCATCGTGCAGCTGCTGACCGTGGTCATCCCGAGGTTCGAACAGCTGCGCAAGGAGGGCCAGACCGGGCAGGCCACCATGACGCAGTACACCCGCTACATCACCGTGGCGCTGGCGCTGCTGCAGTCCACCGGCTTCGTCGCACTGGCCAACAGCGGCAACCTGCTCCAGGGCTGCGACCTGCCGATCATCGCCGACGACTCGCTGTTCGGGCTCGTGGTGATGATCCTGGTGATGAGCTCCGGCGGCGTGCTGCTGATGTGGTTCGGCGAGCTGATCACCGAGAAGGGCGTCGGCAACGGCATGTCGCTGCTGATCTTCATCTCCATCGGTGCGGGCCTGCCGGGCATGGGCAAGGCGGTGCTCGACGAAGGCGGCATGCGGTTCACGTTCGTGCTGATCGCGGTGCTCGCGATCCTGGTCGGCGTGGTGTTCATCGAGCAGGGCCAGCGCCGCATCCCGGTGCAGTACGCCAAGCGCATGGTCGGCCGGCGCATGTACGGCGGCACCTCGACCTACCTGCCGCTGAAGGTCAACCAGGCCGGCGTCATCCCCGTGATCTTCGCCTCGTCGCTGCTCTACCTGCCGACGCTGATCTCGCAGATCACCGCGGGCGAGGACGGCGACCAGTGGTGGAACCGGTTCATCAACAAGTACCTGTCGGATCCGACGGACACCGGATACATCGTGGTGTACTTCGTGATGATCCTGTTCTTCACGTACTTCTACGTCGCGATCACCTTCAACCCGGAGGAACGCGCCGACGAGATGAAGAAGTACGGCGGGTTCATCCCGGGCATCCGGCCCGGACGGCCCACCGTGGAGTACCTGCAGTTCGTGCTCAACCGCATCACGCTGGTCGGCGCGATCTACCTCGGTTCGATCACGGTGCTGCCGAACTTCTTCCTCGGGTCCGCCGCCTCCGCCGGCATGGCGTTCGGCGGTACCTCGATCCTGATCCTGGTGGTCGTGGCACTGGACACGTCCAAGCAGATCGAAAGTCAGCTGTTGCAGCGAAACTACGAAGGGTTCCTCCGATGAGAATCGTCCTTATGGGTCTGCCCGGTGCCGGCAAGGGCACGCAGGCCGAACTGCTCACCGACAAGCTCGGCGTGCCGCACATCTCCACCGGCGATCTGTTCCGGGCCAACATCGGCCAGGGCACCGAGCTGGGCAAGGAGGCCAAGCGGTACATGGACGCCGGCGACCTGGTCCCGGCCGAACTGACCAACCGCATGGTCGAGGCCCGCCTGCAGGAGGACGACGCGAAGGCCGGCTTCCTGCTCGACGGCTTCCCGCGCTCGGTCGAGCAGGCCGAGGCGCTCACCGGCATCCTGGGCCGGCTCGGCGCCGAGCTGGACGCGGTGCTGTTCTTCGACGCCGACGAGGAGGTGGTGGTCGAGCGGATGCTCGCCCGCGGCCGCGCCGACGACACCGAGGACGTGATCCGCAACCGGCTGACCGTCTACCGCACCGAGACCGCGCCGCTGCTCGAGCACTACCGCGACATCACCGTCACGGTCGACGCGATCGGCGAGATCGACCAGATCAACGCCCGCGCGATGACCGCTCTGGGCAAGTGATCTTCTCCCGCCGCAAGACCGTCCCGTTCCGCTCGGCCGGCGAACTCGACGCCATGGCCGCGGCCGGGGCGGTCGTCGGCCGCGCACTGGTGGCCGTGCAGGAGGCCGCGAAGCCGGGCGTGACCACCGCCGAGCTCGACGAGATCGCCGAGACGGTGATCCGTGAGGCGGGCGCGGTGCCGTCGTTCCTGGGCTACCACGGGTTCACCGGCTCGATCTGCGCCTCGCCCAACGAGGTCGTCGTCCACGGCATCCCGTCGCCGCAGGTCGTGCTCGCCGACGGCGATCTGCTGTCGATCGACTGCGGGGCGATCCTCGACGGCTGGCACGGCGACTCCGCCATGACCTTCGGGATCGGTGAGCTCAGCGCGCAGCACCGCGAGCTCAGCGACGCCACCCTGGCCTCGCTGGAGGCCGGGATCGCGGCGATGACGCCGGGCAACCGGCTCACCGACGTCTCCGCGGCGATCGAGCGCGGCACCCGCGCCGCCGGTGAGCGGCACGGCCGCGAATACGGCATCGTCGACGGCTACGGCGGCCACGGGATCGGCCGCGAGATGCACATGGACCCGTTCCTGCCCAACGAGGGCAAGCCGGGGCGGGGCCCGCACCTGGTGGTCGGTTCCGTGCTGGCGATCGAGCCGATGCTCACCCTGGGCACCGACCAGACCACCGTGCTCGACGACGGCTGGACCGTGGTCTCCGACGACGGCACCTGGTCCGCGCACTGGGAGCACACCGTCGCGGTCACCGAGGACGGCCCGCGGATCCTGACCCCGCGGCCCTCGTAACCGCCGAAGCGTTTCGGCCGCGCCCGCCCCGGGCTCATCCCGGTGGCGTGCGCGGCCTTTTTTTGGGCGCGGTGCCGGCCGGGGCGGCCCCGTCAGGTGTCGATCAGCACCGTGACCGGACCGTCGTTGACCGACTCGACCGCCATGTCGGCGCCGAAGACCCCGGTGGCCACCTCGGCCCCGCGCCCGCGCAGATCGGCGACCAGCGCCTCGATCAGCGGCTCGGCCACCGGGCCCGGCGCCGCACCCTGCCAGCTGGGGCGCCGGCCCTTACGGGTGTCGCCGTAGAGGGTGAACTGGCTGATCACCAGGATCGGCGCACCGGTGTCGGCGGCCGAACGCTCGCCGTCGAGGATGCGCAGCCCGTGGATCTTCGCGGCCATCTTCGCCACCGCCGCGTCGTCGTCGGTGGGGGCGACGCCGACCAGGGCCAGCAGCCCCTGGGCGCCGAGGTCGGGCACGATCTCGCCGACCACCCGGCCGTCGACGCGCACCGCGGCCCGGGTGACCCGCTGCAGTACCGCCCGCATCAGTGCTCGCTGCTCCCGGTGACCAGCTCGGGCCGCTCGCCCGGGGCGCGGTGCCAGCGGTCACCGCGCGCATCGGTGAAGGTCAGCGCCGGCAGCACGGTCACATACGGCGGATGCGGCGCCGGGATCCGGGTCTCGCCGGGGGCGGCGAACGGTGCGGTGAGCGTGCGCCGGTCGATCTGCTCGTCCACCCCGTGCCCGGTCGACCGCGCGCTCTCGAGCACCGCCTCCACATCGTGGATGGGATGCTCGGACATGTTGGAGATCACCAGATCGCCGCCCGTGATCCACGCCGACACCCGGTCGGCATGCTCGCGGTGGGCCAACCGGCGCTGGCGCAGCTGTTCGGTCAGCCGGTGATGGCGTTCCCGCCGGATCTGCCAGAAGGCCACGACGAACGCGGCCAGGGTGCCGATCGCACCCACCCAGGTCGCGGCGTCGCCGACGCCGTCGAAGAACGGTCCGGACCAGCCGGCGGCCATGATCATCTCGCTCACCCTCCTGAGTGGACAATCTAGAGGGATTTCGCGGCAAAGGCGATTTCCGTGTACTCTGGCCCATTGGTGCGTATACACGTGCCCGCCTGCTGCCGCTCGCGGCCCGCCGGTGGGCGTACGCGCATCGCTATCGAAAGTGACGGACAGGCGATCGTCACGGCCCTCGCACCCCCGGTCGATCCGGGCCGGTGAGCAGGTCGGACACGACGCCAGGATCGTGGAGGACATGGCCAAGAAGGAAGGCGCCATCGAGGTCGAGGGCCGGGTGGTCGAACCCCTGCCCAACGCGATGTTCCGCGTTGAGCTGGAGAACGGTCACAAAGTGCTCGCACACATCAGTGGCAAGATGCGGCAGCACTACATCCGCATCCTGCCCGAGGACCGGGTGGTGGTGGAACTCTCGCCGTATGACCTCACGCGTGGGCGGATCGTCTACCGCTACAAGTAAGACCCTCCCGGCCGATCCCGGTCGGGTGAAATGCTCGTCCGTTCGCGGACGGGCGAGACCGCAGGAGATTCGACAGACGTGAAGGTCAAACCGAGCGTCAAGAAGATCTGCGAGAAGTGCAGGGTGATCCGCCGTCACGGGCGGGTCATGGTGATCTGCGACAACCCGCGCCACAAACAGCGTCAGGGCTGAGCATCACCGACCAGCCTCGCACCTCGTGCGATCGGCTTGCCGAGCGATGAGAGCACACCTCCCTTGACCTGCCGCCCCCTTCGACGGGGCGGTGCACCCCCGGAACGGAGGCCGGGGCCCCGCAGCGGCGGGGACGGTAAGGGAGAAGACCTCCGCACACCGATAAGGAAAGCCACATGGCACGTCTTTCAGGTGTCGATCTGCCCCGCGAGAAGCGGATGGAGATCGCACTGACGTACATCTACGGGATCGGTCGCGCGAAATCGCACGAGATCCTGGCCGCGACCGGGGTGAGCCCCGATCTGCGCAGTAAGGACCTGTCCGACGAGGACGTCGTGAAGCTGCGCGACTACATCGAGAACAACCTTCGGGTCGAGGGCGACCTCCGCCGCGAGGTGCAGGCCGACATCCGTCGCAAGATGGAGATCGGCTGCTACCAGGGCCTGCGCCACCGGCGCGGCCTGCCCGTCCACGGCCAGCGCACCAAGACCAACGCGCGCAGCCGCAAGGGCCCGAAGAAGACCATCGCCGGCAAGAAGAAGGCCAGGTAAGCAATGCCCCCCAAGTCACGTAGCGCCAAGGGCAGCCGGCGCAGGGACAAGAAGAACGTTCCGCACGGCGCCGCGCACATCAAGAGCACCTTCTCGAACACGATCGTGTCGATCACCGACCCGGCCGGGAACGTCATCTCGTGGGCGTCCTCGGGCCATGTCGGGTTCAAGGGCTCGCGTAAGTCCACGCCGTTCGCCGCCCAGCTCGCCGCCGAGAACGCCGCGCGCAAGGCGCAGGAGCACGGCATGAAGAAGGTCGACGTCTTCGTCAAGGGCCCCGGCTCGGGACGTGAGACCGCGATCCGTTCGCTCCAGGCTGCAGGCCTGGAGGTCGGCACCATCTCCGACGTCACGCCGCAGCCGCACAACGGCTGCCGGCCGCCGAAGCGTCGTCGGGTCTAGCGGGAAAGGAAGAGAGTAGAAAATGGCTCGTTACACCGGACCCGCGACCCGCAAGTCGCGTCGCCTGCGCGTCGACCTCGTCGGCGGAGACCAGGCTTTCGAACGTCGCCCCTACCCGCCGGGCCAGCACGGCCGGGCGCGGATCAAGGAGAGCGAATACCTGCTCCAGCTGCAGGAGAAGCAGAAGGCTCGCTTCACCTACGGCGTGATGGAGAAGCAGTTCCGCCGCTACTACGCCGAGGCGGCGGGCCGCCCCGGCAAGACCGGTGAGATCCTGCTGACCATCCTGGAGTCGCGGCTGGACAACGTCGTCTACCGCGCCGGGCTCGCCCGCACGCGCCGGCAGGCCCGCCAGCTGGTCAGCCACGGCCACTTCCTGGTCAACGGCGAGAAGGTGAACATCCCCAGCTACCGCGTCTCGCAGTACGACGTCATCGACGTGCGCGAGAAGTCGCTGTCGATGCTGCCCTTCGAGGTGGCCCGCGAGACGCAGGGCGACCGCCCGGTGCCCGCGTGGCTGCAGGTCGTCGGTCCGCGCATGCGGGTGCTGGTCCACCAGCTGCCCGAGCGCGCACAGATCGACATCGCGCTGCAGGAACAGCTCATCGTCGAGTTCTACTCGAAGTAACGCCTGCGTAGGCATCACTTGGAGCGTCAAATAGCGGACGCTTCGAACAGGAGGATCACATGCTCATCTCGCAGCGACCGGTGCTGACCGAAGAGGTCATCGCCGACAACCGGGCGAAGTTCACCATCGAGCCGCTCGAGCCGGGCTTCGGCTACACCCTGGGCAACTCGCTCCGGCGCACCCTGCTGTCGTCCATCCCGGGCGCGGCGGTGACCAGCATCCGGATCGAAGGCGTCCTGCACGAGTTCACGACCATCCCGGGCGTGAAGGAAGACGTCACCGAGATCATCTTGAACCTCAAGGGGCTGGTCGTCAGCTCCGAGGAGGACGAGCCGGTCACGATGTACGTGCGCATGCAGGGCCCGGGCGTGGTGACCGCCGGCGACATCGTGCCGCCGGCCGGCGTCGAGGTGCACAACCCCGACATGCACATCGCCACCTTGAACGAGAAGGGCAAGCTCGAGGTCGAGCTGGTCGTCGAGCGCGGTCGCGGATACGTCCCGGCCGTGCAGAACAAGGACTCCGGCGGAGAGATCGGCCGGATCCCGGTCGACTCGATCTACTCGCCGGTGCTCAAGGTGACCTACAAGGTCGAGGCCACCCGTGTCGAACAGCGCACGGACTTCGACCGGCTGATCCTGGACGTCGAGACGAAGAACTCGATGGCACCCCGTGATGCCCTCGCCTCGGCCGGCAAGACGCTGGTCGAGCTGTTCGGACTGGCGCAGGAACTCAACCTCGAGGCCGAAGGCATCGAGATCGGACCCTCGCCCGTCGAGGCCGAGCACGTCGCCGCCTACTCGATGCCGATCGAGGATCTGAACCTGGCCGTGCGCTCGCTCAACTGCTTCAAGCGCGAGGGCGTGCACACCGTCGGCGAGCTGATCCAGCGCAGCGAGTCGGACCTGCTCGACATCCGCAACTTCGGGCAGAAGTCGATCAACGAGGTCAAGCTCGCGCTCGCGCAGCTGGGCCTGGGCCTGAAGGACAGCCCGCCGGAGTTCGATCCCGCCTCGGTGGCCGGATACGACCCGGAGACCGGCGGCTGGACCGACGGCGACGGTGAGGACTACGCCGAGACCGAACAGCTGTAACCGTCTGCACCCGGGCCGCCGCCGCGGTACGGGGTCCATCCAAGGAGCAACACCATGCCCAAACCAACCAAGGGCACCCGCCTCGGTGGGTCGGCTTCCCACCAGAAGTCGATCCTGGCGAACCTGTCGACCGCGCTGTTCGAGCACGGCCGCATCACCACCACCGAGGCCAAGGCCAAGCGTCTGCGTCCCTACGCGGAGAAGCTGATCACCCACTCGAAGTCCGGCACGCTCGCCGGGCGCCGGGCGGTGCACAAGCAGATCCGCGACAAGGACGTGGTGCACAAGCTGTTCGCCGAGATCGGTCCGCACTTCGCGGAGCGCGACGGTGGCTACACCCGGATCGTCAAGGTCGGTCCGCGTAAGGGCGACAACGCCCCCATGGCCATCATCGAGCTCGTGCAGGAGCAGACCGTGACCTCCGAGGCCGATCGCGCACGCCGCGTCGCCGCCTCGCAGGCCGACAACCCGGTGGCCCAGGTCGTCGAGGAGTCGACCGAGGAGCAGGTCGAAGCCGCGGACGAGGTCGTCGACGCGGTCGAGGACGTCACCGCCGATGCGGCCGACGCCTCGGAGGCCGCAGAAGCGGCCGAGGACGCCGACACGCAGGACTGAGCGCCGGATGACCGAGCGCACACCTGTGCCGGACGAGCCCGCCGATCCCCTCGGGGACGGCGGGCTCGCCCGTATCCGGCTCACCCTGGCCTACGACGGCACCGACTTCTCAGGGTGGGCGCGCCAACCCGACCGCCGCACCGTGTGCGGGGAGGTCGAGACGGCGCTGTCGACCGTGCTGCGCACCCCGATCGAACTGACCGTGGCCGGCCGCACCGACGCCGGTGTACACGCCGCCGCCCAGGTCGCGCACGCTGACGTGCCGCGCGGCGCACTGGGCGAACGCGGCCCCGACGGGCTGGTGGGCAGGCTGTCCCGCCTGCTGCCGGCGGACGTGCGACTGATCGCGGCCGAGCACGCCCCGCCGGAGTTCGATGCCCGGTTCTCGGCGCTGCGCCGGCACTACCTCTACCGGGTCACCGACGCGCGCTACGGGGCGCTGCCGCACCGGTCGCGCGAGACCGCGGCGGTGCGCGGACCGCTGGATCTGGAGGCGATGAACGTCGCCGCTCAGGGCCTGCTCGGCCTGCACGACTTCGCCGCCTACTGTCGGCGCCGCGAAGGCGCGACCACCGTGCGCACCCTCGAACGCTTCGAGTTCACCCGTGTCGACGGCGAAGACGGACACGTGCTGGCCGCCCGGGTGGGCGCCGACGCCTTCTGCTGGCAGATGGTGCGCAGCCTGGTCGGTGCGGCGCTCGCGGTGGGGCAGGGCCGCCGCACGGTCGACTGGCCGGCCTCGCTGCTGGCCCGGCGCACACGCGCCGAATCGGTCCCGGTGGCGCCGGCCAAGGGGTTGACTCTGCTGCGGGTGGACTATCCGGCCGATGCGGATCTGGCGGCGCGCAACGCGGTCACCCGTGACCGGCGCGGACCGGTCGAGACCGAGACGGCCGGCGCCGAGTCCGCCGGGGACGCACCGGACTGCTGCGAATAGGGCGGCGGACAGCCGTTGCGTGGAGGGGGAGAGGCGGGCAGGCGATGGGGGGACCGAAGGGGCGGACACCGGCGGTGCTGGCGGTCGATCCGGTCGGCCGGCTCGTGCACGCGGCCACCGACCGGGGAGACCGGCTTCGCATACCGCTGATCCTGCGCGCCGACGGTGATCGCCTGATCGTCGTCCAGGACGGACCGGGGGACGCGCCGGACGCCGGGCCGGCGGACCCGGCGGCGCCCGCGCCGATCGCGCTGTGGGACTGGATCGACCGGCCCGCGCTCGTGGTGGGCACGGCGCTGTGGACGGTCGAGGAGGCGCTGGCGGCGATGCTCGCGGCCGTCGACGCCCGCACGGGTGCCGGACCGGGCACCAGGCGGGTGCTGGTGGTGCCGGCGACCTTCGGTGCGGTGCGCCGGGCCCGGGTGGCCGCCGCGGCCGGAGCCGGGTGGCTGCTGTGCGACAGCGCCGCGGCCGCCGTACTCGGCGCGCGACCTCGCCCCGGCGGCCGTCGGGCGGGCCCGCCCGAGCCGCAGGTGGTGGTCGAAGACCTCGGTGACGGTCGGGTGCACGCACTGGTGGTCACCGACCCGTGGACCGGCGACACCGACGGGCGCCGGGCCCGACCGGTGGCCGCGCCGTGGGGGCGGGTGCAGGTCGGCACGGTGACCGCACGGCTGCTGCCGCCGGGCGCATCGGCGTCGGCGCCGGTGTGGTCGGTGCGGACCCAGGCTCCGAGTACCGAGGCGGAAACCGATCGTGACCTGGTGTTGCGCGGCGCGCTGTACCGCGGAGAAAGATCTTCGCCGCCGGAGGGAACCGATCGGTGATCCGCTGCGTCTTAGTGGTGTGTCGAAGCCGAGGGGGGAGCGGCATCAGACACATACGGGGGGAAGGTTCCGCCCGGCCCGGACCGACACGGTCCGGGCCGGCGACGGAACGGCCGCTGCGGTCGAGCGCTCGAGGGGGGAGCGGGAGTTCGGCCGCAGCGGTGCCCGCGCTTTGACCGGGCCGGACCGGCCCCGGTAACATCGTCTGTCGGCTGTGCGTCCGCCTCGGTGCGGGCAGCCGCCCCTCGGGTCTCAACCGGCCGCCGAGGGCAGCGGGCACACGCCGACCGGCCGGCAGTTGATACGACAGACGAGGAACATCTGTGTCTACGTACACCCCGAAAGCCGGGGACCTGAGCCACGACTGGTACGTCATCGACGCCAGTGACGTGGTTCTGGGCCGGCTCGCCACTCATGCGGCCACGCTTCTGCGCGGCAAGCACAAGCCCACTTTCGCCCCCCACATGGACGGCGGCGACTTCGTCGTCGTGATCAACGCGGAGAAGGTCGCGGTGACCGGCAACAAGCTGCAGGACAAGCGCAGCTACCGGCACTCGGGCTACCCGGGCGGACTGCGCTCGTGGACCCTGGAAGAGGGCCTGGAGAAGAACCCGGCGCGCGTGGTCGAGGACGCGATCAAGGGCATGCTGCCGAAGAACCGGCTCGGCCGCCAGATCGCGGGCAAGCTGAAGGTCTACGCAGGCCCGAACCACCCCCACACCGCGCAGCAGCCGATTCCCTTCGAGATCAAGCAGGTGGCCCAGTGACGACTCCCGACGAGCAGAACGTGACCGAGCCCGTGGCCGAGGAGCCGATCGTGGAAGAGACCGTGGAGATCGTCGAGGAGCTCCTCGACGTCGAACCGGCCCGCCCGGCCCCCGAGTTCGACCGCCCCGTGCAGACCGTCGGCCGCCGCAAGGAGGCCATCGTGCGGGTGCGTCTGGTGCCCGGCACCGGTGAGTTCACCCTCAACGGCCGCACGCTGGAGGACTACTTCCCGAACAAGCTGCACCAGCAGCTGATCAAGTCGCCGCTGGTGCTCGTCGAGCGCGAGGGCACCTTCGACATCCACGCCCGCCTGCAGGGCGGCGGCCCGTCGGGCCAGGCCGGTGCGATGCGCCTGGCCATCGCCCGTGCGCTGACCGAGGTCTCGGCCGAGGATCGTGGACCGCTGAAGTCCGCCGGCTTCCTGACCCGGGACGCGCGCGCGGTCGAGCGTAAGAAGTACGGCCTGAAGAAGGCCCGTAAGGCTTCGCAGTACTCGAAGCGCTGATCCGCAGCGTGCACGCGGCTGCGCGACCGTGGTCGCGCAGGCGTGTGCCGCACGGATGACCATCGGACGGGCGTCCGGGGATTGCCCCGGGCGCCCGTCCGACGCATGTGGGACAGGTACGGTGCCGTGGGACGAGGCGCGGCCTCGACGACGGTGGAAAGGCCCGGTGGCAGATGACCCGACTGTTCGGTACCGACGGTGTGCGCGGGGAGGCGAACTCCTTCCTGACCGCGGAACTGGCGCTCGCCCTGGCCGAGGCCGCCGCGAGTGCGCTGACCGAACCCGGCCGCACCACCCGGCCGCTGGCCGTGGTCGGCCGCGACCCGCGCGCCAGCGGCGAGATGCTGCAGTCCGCGGTCAGCGCGGGCCTGGCCGCCAGCGGGGTGGACGTGCTCGAGGTCGGGGTGGTGCCCACCCCGGCGGTGGCCTATCTGACCGGCGCCTACGACGCGGACCTGGGCGTGATGATCTCGGCTTCGCACAACGCGATGCCCGACAACGGGATCAAGATCTTCGGTCCCGGCGGCCACAAGCTCGACGACGCGGCCGAGGACCGGATCGAGGCACTGCTGCACGACCCCGAGGCCGCGGCGGCCGCACGCCCCCGCCCGGTCGGGGCCGGCATCGGCCGGGTGCGCAGCGCGTCCGAGGCCATGGGCGCCTACCTGAGCCATCTGGCCGGCGCGGTGCCGCAGTCCCTGGCCGGGCTGACCGTGGTGGTCGACTGCGCCAACGGCGCGGCCCACCATGCGGCGCCGGCCGCCTACCGGGCTGCCGGGGCCACCGTGGTGGCCCTGCACGACGAGCCGGACGGGCTGAACATCAACGACCGCTGCGGGTCGACGCACCTGACCGATCTGCAGCGCGCGGTCATCGACCACGGCGCGGACCTCGGGATCGCCCACGACGGCGACGCCGACCGGTGCCTGGCGGTCGACGCCGACGGCCGCGTCGTCGACGGCGACCAGATCATGGCGGTGCTGGCGCTGGCCATGCACGAGGCCGGGGAGCTGGCCGACGACACGCTGGTGGCCACCGTGATGAGCAACCTCGGACTGCACCTGGCGATGGAGCAGGCCGGGATCACGTTGCGCACCACGGCGGTGGGGGATCGGTACGTGCTCGAGGAGCTGCGCCGGGAGGGCCTGAGCCTGGGCGGCGAACAGTCCGGCCACGTCGTGGTGCCCGCGCACGCGACCACCGGCGACGGGCTGCTCACCGCGCTGTCGTTGATGGCGCGCATGGCCCGGACCGGTGAGACGCTGGCCGAGCTCGCCGGGGTGATGCAGGTGCTGCCGCAGGTGCTGATCAACGTGCCGGTCGCCGATAAGGCACAGGTCCGGTCCTCGGCCGAGGTCGCGGCCGCGGTGACGGCTGCGGAGACCGAACTGGCCGGCCGCGGTCGGGTGCTGCTGCGCCCGTCCGGCACCGAACCGCTGGTGCGGGTGATGGTCGAGGCGCCGGACACCGACACCGCGCGCACGGTCGCCGAGCGGCTGGCCGAGGTGGTCGCGCAGCCGTGACCGGCTCCGACGCGGCAGGCCGGGCCGCGCACATCGGTCCGGAGCACCGCTGGGCACAGGCGGCGCTGGATCGGGCGACGGCGCGCGCCGCCGAACCCGGCCGGGCGCTGGACCGCCTGCTGGCGGAGAAGCTCGCGGACGCGCGCGGGGCCGCACACCCGCCCCCGCCGCCGGCACCGCCCGCGGCGGGTCCGGGCGTGCCGGACGGCGGGCATATCGCCGACCCGTGGGCCGAGACGGAGGAGCCGGCGCGGTGGACCACCGACCGGTGGTGACCCGCTAGCTGCGCAGCAGTGCGGCCGCCGGATGCGGCTGCGGGGGCGCCTGGGCGGGCAGCGGCGCCGTCTCGGGCAGGTACTCGTCGGGATCGAGGAACTGCGCATACTCCTTGGCGGTCTTGCCGTCTCCGAGCGCGCCGAGCAGGAAACCGGTCAGCAGACCGCGCACCAGGGCGCGGACCCTCCGGTCACCGCCGCCGACGCCGAGCGCTGCGGCGACGCGCCGGCCCTCGAACAGATCGGTGGCCGATGCGCCGGGCAGGCTGCGCACCACCGATGAGGAGACCGGCAGGGCCTGGGCCAGTGAGCGGGCGATCGGGGTGGCCGGATCGCCGCCGGTGCCCGACTCCGACAGCAGCAGTGTCGGGGTGTGGATCTGCGCGGCGGCCGGCTCCGTCGCGGGCACGGTCTGCGCCGGGAAGAGCGCACCCACCGCGCCGACCGGACGCTGGGCCGCGGCCAGCAGTGCGGCGCCGGCACCGAAACCGTGGCCGACCAGCGCCAGGCGCTGCGGGTCGACACTGATCTCGCCCGGTCCCAGCCGCACCCCGGTCGCCACGTCCAAGGCGGTGTGCAGGTCGGCCGCCAGGCCCGGGCCGCTGGGTGCGACACCGCGCTCGGTGCCCGGAGCCACCACGACGAGCCCCCAGGAGGCCAGGTGGGCCAGGGTGCTCAGGTAGTGCTCGGGCCCGGACAGCCAGTGGTGACCGAAGGCCACCGCGGGCAGGCCCATCCCGGCGGCGGGGGTGAGCACCAGCCCCGGGGTGCCGACGAAGGCCAGATCGCCGCGCAGCACCTTGTGCGGGCCACGTCGGGCGAGCGTGTGCAGCAGTTTCTTCGTTTTCTTGGCCACGGATCCGACGGTAACCGATCCCGCCCGGGCGCGGGCGCCTGGCCGGGTCCTTCCGCCGCGCCGCGGTCGGGTGCGCCGCGACCGTAGGCTCGGTCGAAGAACCGGTGTCGGGAAGAACGGGGTGGGCGATGGCCGCAGCGGAACGGATCGACGCGCTGTACACGGCCGCGCAGGTCCGCGCGGCCGAGGCGCCGCTGCTGGCCGCGCTGCCCGAGGGCACGCTGATGCGCCGGGCCGCCCACGGCCTGGCCACGGTGGTGGCCCGCACCCTGCGCTCTCGCACCGGCCGGATCGCCGGCACCGCGGTGACGGTGCTGGTCGGCGGGGGAGACAACGGCGGCGACGGGCTGTGGGCCGGGGCGATGCTGCGCCGGCGCGGGGTCGCGGTGACCGCGGTCCTGCTCGATCCGGCCCGCGCACACCCGGCCGGGGCCGCGGCACTGCGCGCGGCCGGCGGCCGACTGATCCCGGCAGATCGGAA
>JAJYRZ010000247.1 GCA_021793835.1 Actinomycetes bacterium
CCCACCCGGCCCCTCCCCTGCGGCCGATCCTGTGGCCACCTCGTCGACCAGGCGGGTCAGCGGCAGGTCGCGCAGGGCGAGCAGCTGCACCGGATCGTCGTCGACCCCGGCGGCGACGGTGTGCATCACCCCGGCGACGTGCCGGCAGGTCGGGACCCGGTCGGGGCAGTCGCAGTCGGTGCGCACATCACCGCCGTCGACGGGCAGGAGCAGTTCTTGGAGTTCCGGCGGCATCCGGCCGGCGGCGACCGCCGTGAGCACCCCCGGCGCGGTGGTGACCGCGGCCCGCACCGCGGCGCGTTCGTCGTCGCCCAGAGGGCGCAGCCACAGCCCGGCGGTGAACGGCTGCAGCTGGGTGCCGCGCACCCGCGCCATCGTCCAGCCGCCGTGCCGGTCGACCACGGTCACCGCCCCCGACCGGGCGACGGCCCGTCCGCGGGCCAGGCGCTGCGGGTCGACGATCGTCTCCAGGGCGCCGAGCAGCCTCCCGCCCATCTTCCGGCCGGTCATTCGCCCACCGCCCCGGCGCCCAGGGACAGCAGCGCCATCAGTTCCTCGTCGCCGAGTTCGGTGACCCACTGTTCGCCGGCGGTGACCGCCAGATCGGCCAGCCGGCGTTTGTCGCCGATCAACTCGTCGATGCGTTCCTCCACGGTCTCGACGGTCAGCAACCGGCGGACCTGCACGTCCCGGTCCTGTCCGATCCGGTAGGCCCGGTCGGTGGCCTGGGCCTCGACCGCCGGATTCCACCACCGGTCCAGGTGCACGACGTGGTTGGCGGCGGTAAGTGTGATGCCGGTGCCCCCGGCGAGCACCGACAGCACCATGATCGGCGGTCCCTCCCCCGCCTGGAACCGGGCCACCATCTCGTCGCGGGCCCGCCGCGACACCCCACCGTGCAGGAACGGCACCGGTTCGGCCGCGAAGCGCTCGGTCAGCCAGGGCACGAGCAGATCGCCGAACGCGCGGAACTGGGTGAACAGCAGGATCCGTTCCCCGCCGCCGAGCACCTGCTCGAGCACGTCTTCGAGCCAGGCGAGTTTGCCGGAGCGATGCCGGCCGCGGAAGGCCACCGCCGACCCGTCGCCGAGGTACTGCGCGGGGTGGTTGCACACCTGCTTCAGGTGCAGAAGCGCGGTGAGCACCGCGCCCTTGCGCGCCATGCCCTCGGCGGAGGCCAGGCGTGTCTGCAGATCGTCGAGCACCGCCCGGTACAGCCCGGCCTGCTCGGCGGTCAGGTTCACCCGGGCGGTCATCTCGTGCTTGGCCGGCAGGTCGGCGGCCACCTGCGGATCGGTCTTGAGCCGGCGCAGCAGGAACGGCCCGATCGCCCGGTGCAGCCGCCCGATCGCATCCGGATCGGCGCCGGCGCTGATCGGCTTCTCCAGCGCGGCACGGAAACGGTTCCGGGTGCCCAGAAGGCCCGGGTTGACCACGTCCATGATCGCCCACAGTTCGCCGAGCCGGTTCTCCACCGGGGTGCCGGTGACCGCGATGCGGTGCCGCGCCCGGATCCTCCGGGCCGCGCGCGCCGCCGCGGTGCGCGGATTCTTCACCTGCTGCGCCTCGTCGAGCACCAGTTGCGCGAACTCGATCCCGGTGAGCGCCTCGATGTCGCGGGACAGCAGGCCGTAGGTGGTCAACACCACGTCGACCTCGCCGGCCCGGGCGGCCAGCTCCGCCCCGCGCGGACGGTCGGGGCCGTGGTGGACGTGCACGCGCAGGCCCGGGGCGAACCGGGCGGTCTCGCGTTGCCAGTTGCCCACCACCGACATCGGGCACACCACCAGTGCCGGGCCGTGGCGCCGTCTGCGGTCGGCCCGGTGCACCAGCAGCGCCAGGATCTGCACCGTCTTGCCCAGCCCCATGTCGTCGGCCAGGATCGCGCCGAGCCGGTGCTCGGCCATGAAGTCGAGCCAGCGCAGACCCGCCAGCTGATAGGGGCGCAGCCGAGCGGCCAGGCCGGCGGGGGCGTCCGGCCCGGCGTCCGGTGCGGCGGTCAGTGCCCGGCCGTCGAGCAGTCCGCGCACCCAGCCGTCGGCGTCGATCTCGGTGATCGGCACCGGCGGCGGATCGGTGGCGACCATGGCCATCAGCCGCGCCACGGTGGCCGGTTCGCCGGCCTGGGCGGCCAGATAGCGGGCGGCCGCGGCCAGGGTGCGGTCGTCGGCGCGCACCCACCGTCCGCGCAGCCGCACCAGTCCGCCGCCGGCCTCCACCAGGTCGCGGATCTGTGCGGGCCCGAGTTCGAGGTCGCCGACCGCCAGGCGCAGATCGAACTCCAGCAGCCGTTCGGTGCCCAGCACCGATTCGTGTTCGCCGCCTCCGTCGTCGTCGGCCGACCGGACGGTCACGCGCAGCGACGGATCCGCGGTCTTCATGATCCGGGGCAGCAGCACGGTCACCCCCGCCTCGGTCAGTGCCCGGGCGCCGTGGTCGATCAGGTCGGTCACCGCCTCGATCGGCAGCAGCAGACCGAATCCGGTGTCGTCGCGCGGCAGCCCGGCCAGCAGCGGGTAGGCCTCGGTCGCGGCGGAGAACTCGTGCAGCACCCGCTCGATCACCTGCGGATCGGTGACGGCCGGATCCAGCGGGGTGGGCGCCTCGTCGGCGCCGGCGACGGTGGTGCCGCGGGCGCACAGCTGCAACCGCCACAGCGCCTCCGTCGACGCGGCCGCGTCGTCTCCGCCGGCCGGGGGCAGCAGCCGCAGCACCAGGTCCGGTTCGGCCGCGGTGACCCCGGCCCGCCAGTCGTCCAGGGCCGCGGCGATGCGGGCCCCGGGTTCGTCGGCCATCCCTTCGTCGCTGAGCAGCACCGCGGTCAGCGGATCATCCGATACCGGCCCGGCCTCGCCGAGCAGGCGACGCACGTGGGCATCGGCCAGCCCGGCGACCAGGTCGTCGAAGGCCCCGGCCCGGTCCGCGCCCGGGGGCAGCACCGCCGTCGGCAGCGCGGCCAGCCATTCGGTGCGCCACAGTCGTTGGTCCCGGGTGCCCAGCAGGGTCCAGCGCGGGAACCAGTCCCCGTCGAGGCGGTGCAGCCCCGGCGCGACCAGTCCGGCCCGCACCCAGGTGCCGACGTGGCCGGTGAGGGTACGCACCGTCTCCAGATCCGGGGCCGCGGTGACCCCGTCGGGGATCTGCGCGGCCAGGTCGAGCACGGCGTCCGGTGCCAGTGCGGTGGCCGGCATCGTCACCGGGCCCGGTCCGGTCTGCGCGCAGCCGGCCGCCGCGGCCACCGCGGCGGCGACGGTGACCCGGTGGCGCGGGCGGCGCCGCCCCAACGCCCCGGTGGCGCGGGCGAGGAGCTGCGGGTCGGCCGACCACAAAAGCAGCCCGGTCCCCGGTTCCCATTGCGCATGCACCACGTGGCACACGATACGGGGCGCCCGCGACACCCCCGATCTGTGCCGAGTCGGCCCCGCGGCCCCGCCGACTCGGGCATGCTGTCGGCACGCCGCA
>JAJYRZ010000248.1 GCA_021793835.1 Actinomycetes bacterium
CGATCTGCCGACGCCGCGACCCCGGCCGACTGGCGCGCCCTGGCCGAGACCACCCGGGTGGGACTGCCCGCGGACATGGTCGCCGGGGTCACCGTGCCCACGACGATGGGTGAGACCGGCCCGCCGCACTTCCTGCGCTGGGACGGCGGGCGCGGCGCGGGCGGGACCGATCCGGGTGCCGATCGCGTCCAGCGGGACCTGGCCCGCATCGACTCGGCGATCTTCGACACCCGCAGCAACATCTATCCGCTGCTCGGCCTGGACCCGGAGGATCCTCGTGACTGATTCCGCAGACCCCGCAACCGACACCGACACCGGCGCCACCGAACCCGATACCGGCGCCGAGGTACCGGCCTACCCGCAGCACTGGTCGGCCGACGTGCTGGCCTCCGACGGGCGGGCGGTGCGCCTGCGCCCGATCGTCCCGTCGGACGGCGACAAACTCGTCGAATTCCATTCACGGCTGTCCGAACGCACCCGCTACCTGCGGTACTTCGGCCCCTATCCGACGATGTCGGCGCGTGACGTGCGGCATTTCACCGAGGTCGACTACTCCCGTCGGGTGGCGCTGGTGATGGAGCTGGGCGGGGAGATGATCGCCGTGGGCAGCTACGAGGGGCTCGCCGCGGTCGGCGACGGCCGCTCGGCCGAGGTGGCCTTCGTCGTCGCCGACGACCACCAGGGGCGCGGGCTGGGGCCGATCCTGCTCGAACATCTGGCCGGGGCGGCCGCGGAGAACGGGCTCGAACGGTTCGTCGCCGAGGTGCTCAGCGAGAACCGGCACATGGTGGCGGTGTTCCGCGAAGCCGGCTACCAGATCGACCGCAGCTACGAGGGCGGGGTGGTGCACCTGGAGTTCGCCATCGACCCGACCGAGGCGCTGTTGGCCGTGCGCAACGCCCGTGAGCGTGCGGCCGAGGCGCGCAGTGTGCGCAACGTGCTCACCCCGAAGTCGGTGGCGGTGATCGGCGCGTCGAACGATCCGCTCAAGGTCGGCCACGCCGTGCTGACCAATCTGCTCGAGGGCGGGTTCAGCGGACCGGTGTATCCGGTCAACGACGAGCACCGGTCGGTGCGCGGGGTGCGCGCCTACACCTCGGTGCGCGAGATCCCCGACGATGTGGACCTGGCCGTGATGGCCGTGCCGGCCACCCAGATGGATCAGGTCCTCGAGGACTGCCTGGCCAAGGACGTCAAAGCACTGGTGATCGTGTCCTCCGGCTTCTCCGACTCCGGGCCCGAGGGGGTCGAGCAGGAGCGCCGGCTCGTGCACGCCGCCCGTGCCCACGGCATGCGCGTGGTCGGGCCCAACGCGCTCGGGGTGGCCAACACCGACGGTGAGATCGGCTTGAACTCCACGCTGGCGCCGGTGTTGCCCGGGCGCGGCCGGATCGGCTTCTTCTGCCAGTCCGGTGCGCTCGGCATCCAGATCCTGGGCGGTGCGGCCTCCCGGCGTCTGGGCCTGTCGACCTTCGTCTCGGCCGGCAACCGCGGCGACGTCTCGGGCAACGACGTGCTGCAGTACTGGGACACCGATCCGGCCACCGATGTGGTGCTGCTGTACCTGGAGAGCTTCGGTAACCCGCGCAAGTTCTCCCGCATCGCCAGGCGGGTGGCGCGCAGCAAACCGATCGTGGCGGTGAAATCCGGCCGGCACGCCGTCGTGCCCGCCCTCGGGGCGACCGGCATGGAGATCGACGAGGCGACCGTGCGGGCGCTGTTCGAGCAGTCCGGGGTCATCCAGGTCGATTCGATCGCGCAGCTGTTCGACTGTGCGGCGCTGCTGGCCTATCAGCCGCTGCCTGCGGGCCCGCGGGTCGCGGTGATCGGCAACTCGACCGCGCTGGGCCTGCTCACCGCCGATGCGGTGCGCAGCGAGGGTCTGCATGCCCGCGACGCGGTCGACCTGGGGGCCGGTGCGGATGCGGCGGACTTCCAGGCCGCGATCGAGACGGCGCTGGCCGACGACGAGGTGGACGCGGTGATGGTGGTGTTCGTCCCGCCGATCGCGCTACCGGCCGAACCGTTCGCCGGCGCGATCCGGGATGCGGCGCAGACGGCGCGCAAACCGATCGTCACCACCTTCCTCGCCGAGGAGGGGCTCTCGCCGTATCTGTGCGTCTCCGACGACAACGGCGACCCGCTGCCCGGTTCGGTGCCGTCCTATCCGGGGCCGGAGCGGGCCGCGCTCTCGCTGGCCCGGGTGTGGCGCTATGCGGACTGGCTGCAGGTGCCGGTCTCCCAGCAGTACCGCCCCGACGACATCGACAACGCGGCGGCCACGGCGCTGATCGGCAAGTGGGGACAGGTCGACCAGCGGCGGTGGCTGACCGAGGCCGAGGCCGCCGAGCTGCTGAGCGCCTACGGCATCCCGGTGATGCCGCTGGCGGTGGCCGACGGGGCCGAGGCGGCGGTCGCGGCAGCCGAGGAGGTCGGCTATCCGGTCGCGGTGCGCGCGATCGATCCGGCGCTGCGCCGGCGTCCCGACATGACCGGGGTGCGGCTGGACCTCAACGACGCCGAGGCGGTGCGCCGCGCCCACCGGGACCTGACCGCCGGTCGGGACGAGACCCGGGTGCAGGTCCAGGCGATGGCGGTCAAGGGCATCAACTGCGTGCTCGCCGTCCAGGACGACCCGTCCTTCGGGTCGGTGATCTCCTTCGGCCTGGCCGGGGTGATCTCCTCGCTGCTGGGCGATCGGGCCTATCGGGTGCTGCCGGTGACCGAGGCCGAGGCCGAGGCGCTGATCGATGAGCCGAAGGCGGCCCCGCTCTTGCGCGGCTACGGGCTCGGCGACCCGGTCGACCACGGCGCACTGGTGGATCTGGTGCACCGGATCTCGGCGCTGATCGAGGACTGTCCGCAGGTGCGCGACCTGGTGCTCGATCCGATCCTGGTCGCCGCGGACGGGGCGACGGTGCTCGAGGCGCAGGTGCGCATCGGCCCCGAACCCCAGCCCTGGGATCTGGACACCGGGCCGCGCCGGCTCAGCTAGTCCGGGGCCCGGCCGGCGCGGCCCCGGCCGGTGAGGCCTCCGCGGGCTACAGAGCAGGATCGTCGCGGGCGGAAAGACATGGGGAAAGGCCGCGGCCGGGCACCGACATCGGTGCCCGGCCGCGGCCTGATCATCGGTCCCGCGCCAGGGGCCACGCGGGAGCGCACAGGTCAGCCGGCGTAGGCGCGCAGCTTGTCGGCGCGCTCGCCCTCGCGCAGCTTGTTCATCACCTCGCGCTCGATCTGCCGCACGCGCTCGCGCGACAGGCCGAACAGCTTGCCGATCTGATCCAGGGTGCGCGGCAGACCGTCGTCGAGTCCGTAGCGCAGGCGGATGACCTGCTGCTCCCGCTCGTCGAGGGTGGCCAGCACCGCACGCACGTCGTCGTTGCGCACCGATAGTTATGTCCCATT
>JAJYRZ010000040.1 GCA_021793835.1 Actinomycetes bacterium
CCGATCTCGGCGAGCGTGTTCTTCAGTGCGGCGGTGTCGCCGGCGGTGATCGAGGCGACCAGACCCTTGACCTCGGGGGTGTCGAAATCCAGGATCGGCAGCTTGAGCGCCTCCACCCCGGTGGGCAGGGTGTCCTCGCCGTCGGACCTGCGCTCGTACGGGTCGCGGAAGTCGATCGAGACCACCAGTCCGAGCTCGGCGAGCTTCGCGGTGTCGGCCGCTGTGGCCTTGGCCAGGTTGTCCGAGCGGAACACCCGGCCGGTGGCCACGGTGCCGCCCGGCGCGGCGACCCCGCCGATGTCGCGGGTGTTGTCGGTGCCCTCCAGCGGCAGCAGCGGATCGGGTCGGTCGGTGCTGGACATCGGTCCTCCTGAAAGACGGTGGGGATCGGGTGATCCCGGTGGGGAAGCGGTGGCGGGAGCGGCCCTCAGGCCAGGAGCCGGGCGCGCAGCCGGTCGGCCCGCGCGTCATCGACACCGAGTCCGCGGTGCAGGTATTCCCGCATGGAACCGTAGTCCTCCGCTGCGACCGAGAGCGCGCGTGTCAGGTATTCGGCGCGCTGCTCGGTCAGCGGCCGCAGCAGCTCCGGGTCGATGCCGCCGTCGGCCAGCCGGGTGTACAGGGCCTCGTTGCGCGCGGCCAGGAAGGCGTTGGAGGCCAGATAGTCGTCGACGATCACGGCGGTGTCGGCGCCGAGGACGGTGAGCACCAGCGCGGTCATCCAACCGGTGCGGTCCTTGCCCGCCTGGCAGTGGTAGAGCAGCGCGGTATCGGTGTCGGCGAGGGTGGCCAGCGCGGCGGTGAACGCGGTGCGCGCGGCCGGCCGGCGCACCAGCGACGCGTAGCCGTCGTCCATGATCTGCGCGGCCCGCCCGTCGCCGAGCAGCGCCGCGACCCCGTCGACGTCGCCGGCCAGGATCAGCGGCCCCAGCGCGGCCGCCCCGTCCGCGGAGACGTCCGGGATCGGCAGCGACTGCAGCCGGGTTCCGGTAGGCAGCAGGTCCGCGCCGTACAGCTCGATCTCGGTCGGGGTGCGGAAATCGATCACCGTGCCCAGGTCCCGGTCGGCCAGCAGCGCGCGGTCGGAATCGGTCAGCGCGGTGAGCGCATCGGCGCGCAGCACCCGGCCTGTGGCCACGTGGCCCCGGTCACGGGCAGCCCGCCCAGATCCCGGGCGTTGAGCGCGCCGGTCAACGGCAGGGCGGACGTCTGCGGGGTCGTCGAGGTCATCGCGGTACTCCTGCCTCCCGGAGACGCGGCCCCGGTGGTCGGCGGTGCGCGGCCGGGTGTAGGGCACCGTGACCTGCGCCTGATCGTCCGACCACCGTAGCCACCCGCCGCGGGGCCGGGCCCGTGTCCGTCCCGGCCGATACGCTCGTGGCCGCCACGCGCAGGCGCTGCGCACACCGAGAAGAGGGAGTCGTCGATGCTGCTGGTCCGCCACGTGGTCGGGTTGCTGATCGCGTACATCCTGCTGCTGGCCGGGGTGTCGGCGCTGTTCCAGGCTGACTGGGCCGGCGTGGTGGTGGGGCTGGTCCTGGCGGCCGTGGTCGCCTGGATCTCGGTGCGCGTCCCACTGCGGGTGCGCAAGGCCTTCCATCAGACCCAGGCCGAGGAGCTGCGCTCGCGCGCGGACGCCGGCCATCAGGCCTTCCTGCGCGGGGAGCGCGGCTACGGCGCGCTCCCGGACGCGGCGGTGACCCCGCCGGTGATCAGTCCCGGGGCGCGGGTGGCCGCGGTGATCTGCGCGGTGGTGGCACTGCTGCTGACCCTCGCTGCGCTGTTCGGCCCCGCCACCGACACCGACGATGAGGCGGCTGCTGTGGCCACCGCGCCGGCCGCGCTCACCGTGCAGCCTGCGGTGCTGGCCTAGATGTACTGACCGGACAGGTTGGTCGAGGCGGTGTGACACCTCGATCTGATTTCGGTGTGAAGGGAGGGCCCTTCCGCGGTTGAGTGGAACTGCTGAAGATTCACTCGAAGAAGGGGCCCTCCCGTGTCACACGCTAACGCAGCGCTTACCCCGCGTGCCCGACTCAAGGTCGCCCGGCTCGTCGTCGTCGAGGGCTATCCGGTCAGCGAAGTCGCCGCCCGTTTCCAATGCTCATGGCCGACAGTCAAACGATGGGCCGACCGATATCGCGCCGGCGACCGGACGATGAACGACCGCTGCTCACGTCCACATTCGATGCCGACCAAAACCCCTGCGCATGTGACTAAACGGTTGGTCCGACTGCGGCTCCGGCTCCGTGAAGGCCCCGTCCAGCTCGCAGCTCGCTGCGCAGTCGCGCCCTCGACCGCGCATCAGATCCTCGTGCGCTGCCGGCTCAACCGGTTGTCGCATGTCGATCGGGCTACCGGTGAACCCATCCGGCGGTATGAGCACCCGTATCCCGGGTCGATGATCCACGTCGATGTCAAAAAGCTCGGCAACATCCCCGACGGCGGCGGCTGGCGCTACGTCGGACGCAGACAAGGCGATTCGAACCGGTCCGCAACCCCCGGAAAACCGAAAAACTCCCACCACAATCCGAAGATGGGGCACGCCTTCGTGCACACCGTCGTCGATGACCACTCCCGAGTTGGTTACGCCGAAGTCCACGATGACGAAACCGCTGCTACCGCGGCTGGAGTGCTGATCAGGGCCGTTGACTGGTTTGCCCGGCGTCAGGTGACAGTCGAACGGGTGTTGTCCGACAACGGATCTGCCTACCGGTCGCATCTGTGGCGTGACACCTGCACCGATCTCGGTATCAAGCACACCCGAACGCGTCCATATCGGCCGCAGACCAATGGCAAGGTCGAACGGTTCCATCGCACCCTGGCCGACGGGTGGGCATATGCGCGTAAATACGACACCGAGGCCGAACGGCGAAACAGCCTGCCAGCCTGGCTCCACGCCTACAATCACCACCGGCCACACTCAGCCTGCGGGAACCAGCCACCCGTCAGCCGCTTAACCAACCTCTCCGGTCAGTACACCTAGACCCGAGCCCGGGGCCGCGCGCGGCCGAGCTAACCGGCGATCACCAGGTCCACCGGGGCGGTGAGCTCATCGGGTTCGAGCAGGATCTCGCCGCGGTAGCTGATGCGCACCCGGTAGGCCTCACGCTCGGCCGGCAGATCCTCGACGACCATCGCGAACGCGCAGATGCCGGGCCCGGCGGTGACGCTGCCGGTCAGCCGCCCCTTGCCCAGCAGCACATGATCCTGATCGGCCACGATCACCGATCCGCCCGGGGCGATGTCGGCCAGGGCTCCGCGCCCGGTGCACTCGAAACTGTCGGGCAGGTCGCCCTCGGTGGTCATCGAATGGATCAGCACCGATCCGTACAGGTCCACGGTCGGCTCGGCCGGCCGGGCCAACGCGGTGGACGAGGCGATGAGCATCGCGCCCAGGGCCACGGCCGTGCCGGTGCGCCAGGCCTTGCGCGCGGCCGCGCTCGTCGGCGGTCGGATCATCAGCCGGTGCCCCTTCCTCGGGTGCGGGTGGACCCGGCCGGTCTAGCGGCCAGGTCCACGGCGGGCGGGAACAGATGTCCCGGGAAACCCCGAACGGGGTCTCCCGGGACACGATACGTCCGGCCGTCGGCGGCCGACCTAGTTCATCTGTGCGCGGCGGGCCTTCTCCAGCGCGGCCAGGGTGCCCAGCACCCGGGTGCGTTCGCGCTCGAGATCCTTCACCCGCGCCTGCGCGGACAGTCCGGTCTGCCCGGACAGCTCGCCGATGCGGCGCTCGACCGAGTCGAGCTGCTCGAGCAGCCCGCCCACCCGCGACTCCAGGGTCGCCAGGTCCACGGTCACCGCGGGCGAGGACTTACGGGTCCGGCGCCCGGTGCTGCGCGCCCGCGGCGCAGCCCCGCGCGGGGCGGGCCGGACCGCCGGCTGGGCCTGCGCGGCCGGCTCCGCGGCGCTCTCGGCGACGGGCTCCGACTGCGCGGTGTCGGCGGCGGCCTCGGCGGTGTCGGCCTCGGCCTCGGCCTCGTCTTCGTCGTCGGCGATGACGTGCGCCTCGACACGGGCGACGGCCGAGGGACCGGATTCGACGGCGCGGCGGATCTGATCACGGGTGGGCTGTTCGGCCAGCCGCACGGCGTTCAGAGCGGCACGGGCGTCGCGGGCACCGACCCGGTACTCGCGCTCCTCCTCGTCATCGGAGTCCAGCGAGCCGCCCAGCGGGCGCAGGCCGTACATGCCGATGAAGCGGCGCGCCTCGGCGATGACGGTCTCGTGTTCGCGGCACCGACTGCAGCGCGGCTCGCCGGCGAAGACCTCGACGCCGTGGTCGCCTGCACACCACACACACAGGCCCGGGGCCCAGGTGCGGTCAGGATTCTCGGAGGTGATGATCGACGTGGACTGGTAGGACTGAGCGGAAGACTGAGCAGACGTCACAAGCGGCCAGACTAAGCGAACCTGATCGCCGGTGCAGCAATCAGACGACGGAAGTGGGACAACTCTCCCCGGGGGGGAAAAGCAGGTTGCGGCTCACCGGCGTCCACCGGCCGCCGACCGACGAGAAACGGCCGCATCCGGGCACCCGCCACGCAGGCGGGGCCCGGACGCGGCCGAGCGGGAAGTAGCGGCGAAGAGGTCAGGCGATCCCGTTGAACAGCGAGGTGACCGAGCCGTTGTCGAAGACCTCGCGGATGGTGCGCGCCAGCAGCGGGGCGATCGACAGCACGGTCAGGCCCTCGAACTGCTTGTCCTCACCGATCGGCAGGGTGTCGGTGACCACGACCTCGCGGGCCCCGCAGCCGGCCAGCCGCTCGGCGGCCGGTTCGGACAGCACCCCGTGGGTGGCGGCGATGATCACATCGCCCGCACCGGCCTCCTTGAGCACGCGCACCGCGCCGGCGATGGTGCCGCCGGTGTCGATCATGTCGTCGATCAGGATGCAGGTGCGGCCCTCGACCTCGCCGACCACACGGTTGGCGACCACCTGGTTGGGCACCAGCGGGTCGCGGGTCTTGTGGATGAAGGCCAGCGGGGCGCCGTCGAGGTTGTCGGCCCACTTCTCGCCCACCCGCACCCGACCCGAGTCGGGGGAGACCACCGCGATGTTGTCGGTGCCGTACTTGGTGCGGATGTAGTCCGACAGCTGGCCCTGGGCGTGCATGTGATCGACGGGACCGTCGAAGAAGCCCTGGATCTGGTCGGTGTGCAGGTCGACGGTGATGATCCGGTCGGCGCCGGCGGTCTTGAGCAGGTCGGCGATCAGCCGGGCCGAGATGGGCTCACGGCCGCGGTGCTTCTTGTCCTGCCGGGCGTACGGGTAGAACGGCAGGATCGCGGTGATCCGCTTGGCCGAGCCGCGCTTGAGCGCGTCGATCATGATCAGCTGCTCCATGATCCACTCGTTGAGCGGGACCGGATGGGACTGCAGCACGAAGGCGTCCGAGCCGCGCACCGACTCTTCGAACCGGACGAAGATCTCACCGTTGGCGAAGTCGCGCGCGGTCTGCGGGGTCACCTCCACCCCGAGTGATTCCGCGACCGCCTCCGCCAACTCCGGGTGTGCGCGCCCGGAGAACAGCATCAGGTTCTTGCGGTTGTCGGTGGTCAGTGCGCTCATCGCTGCTCGCCGTCCTCGTGCTCGTCCTGCTGATTTTCCAGTGCCGTACGGGCGGCGGCCGCCGAAGCGGTCTGCGGCCACCTCTTCTCCACCCATCCGGCCAGGTTCCGTTGGGCGCCGCCGGCGATCGCCAGCGCGCCGGGCGGCACGTCCTTGCGCACCACGGTGCCGGCCGCGGTGTACGCGCCGTCGCCGATGGAAAGCGGGGCGACGAACATGGTGTCCGATCCGGCCCGGACGTGATCACCGATCACCGTGTGGTGCTTGTCCACCCCGTCGTAGTTGACGAACACGCACGAGGCCCCGATGTTGGAGTGCTCGCCGATCGTCGCGTCACCGACGTAGGTCAGGTGCGGGACCTTCGAACCGGTGCCGATGACCGCGTTCTTGACCTCGACGAAGGCGCCGATCTTGCCGTCTGCACCGAGCACGGTGCCGGGACGCAGGTACGAGTACGGGCCGACGGAGGCGCCGGCGGCGATGCGCGCGCCGGACCCGTGGGTGCGGATCACCTCGGCACCGGCGCCGACCTCGACGTCGGTGAGCGTGGTGTCCGGGCCGATCACCGCGTCCTCGCCGATCACCGTCTGCCCGTGCAGCTGCACCCCCGGGTGCACGGTGACGTCGCGGGCCAGTTCGACACCGACGTCGATGAAGGTGGTCGCCGGGTCGATCACGGTGACCCCGGCGCGCATCCAGTCCTCGACGATGCGGCGGTTGAGCTCGGCGTGCAGGGCGGCCAGCTGCACCTTGTCGTTGGCCCCGGCCACCAGGTGCCGGTCGTCGACGTGGGTGGCGCGCACGTGCTGGCCCTCGCCGCGGGCGATGGCGATCACGTCGGTCAGGTACTGCTCGCCGGCCGCGTTGGCGCGCGAGAGCTTGGTCAGCGCCTCGCGCAGGAAGTCGGCGTCGAAGGCGTAGACCCCGGTGTTGACCTCGTCGATCGACAGCTGATCGAGCGAGGCGTCGCGCTGCTCGACGATCGCGTCGACCTCACCGGTGGCATCGCGCACGATGCGCCCGTAACCGGTCGGGTCCGGGGCGGTGGTGGTCAGCACGGTGACCGAGGCGTGCGGGCGCTGGGAGTGCACGTCGACCAGATCGGCCAGGGTGGCGCTGTCGAGCATCGGCACATCGGCCGCGGTGACCACCACGGTGCCCGAGAAGTCGGCGGGCAGGCCCGTCAGCCCGACCTCGACCGCGTGCCCGGTGCCGTTCTGATCGGCCTGGAAGGCCGTGGCGATGGGCCGGCCGACCACGGCGGCGACCTCGTCGGTGGCCGCGGTGACCGCCTCGGCCTGATGCCCGACGACCACCACCAGCTCATCGGGGTTCAGCCCGGCCGCGGCGTGCAGGGCGTGGGCGAGCATGGTGCGCCCGGCGATGGGCTGGAGCACCTTGGGGGTCTTCGACCGCATCCGGGTGCCGGCACCGGCGGCCAGAACGATCAGGGCGAGGGCAGCGTCACGAGACTCGGGCTGCGCTGGCATAGAACTCCCTTGTAGACGGCAGGGCCTGTGCGGCGGATCCTTCGCGCGGGCGAGGAGAACGGTCCGGGCCACGGTGCGGCGTTCGCGACCAGAGTAGACCTTACGGAATCGGGCGAGCGTCCACCCACCCGGTCGACAAGACCATGAGCGATCTCACCCCGGGGTGTGTGCGGGGCGGGAGAGAAGGGCCGTGAACGCGCCGCGGCGCCCACCGCCGCACGTCTGCCGGGGCAGGATCCGGGAGGCGTGCGGGCGGCGGGCGCCGCGGGTCTTCGTCGACTGCGGGTCAGCCGACGAGCTTGGTGCGCAGGGTGTCGACGGTGCCCTGATCCAGGCCCAGGCCGTCGGTCAGGTAGGCCTCGACGGTGCCGTAGTCGCCCTCGAGCTGCGCCATGCCGGCGCGCAGGTAGGACTCGTCGACGGTCATCAGCGCCTCGACCGCACCCGCGTTCGCCATACCCAGCGAGCCGGTCGAACCGGAGGTCATCTCCATGATGCCGAGGATCTCGGCGTTGTCGGCGGCGAGGTTGTCGTTGCTGAGCAGGTAGTCCTCGACGATCGCCTCGTTGTCGACCCCGGCCAGCGACAGAAGCAGGTAGGACACCCAGCCGGTGCGGTCCTTGCCGGAGGTGCAGTGGAACAGCTGCGGATCATCACCGTCGGCCAGCCCCTGCAACACCTCGGCGAAACCGGCGCGCCGGTCGGCGTCGGTGACGAAGGCGCGGTTGGTATCGCGCATGTACTCGTCGGCCTCGGTCTTGGTGGGCACCTGGAAGATCAGCTCGATCAGGTTCGCGAACTCGATCGGGGTGTGCCGGTACTCGGTGTCGGCCGGGAGGATGTCGGCCCCGCCGATCATCGGCAGATCGATCTCGGACTGATCGCGCATGTCGTAGGCGGTGGTGATGCCCAGTTCTTCGAGGGTGGCCAGGTCGGCCTCGCTGGTCTTGCGCGGGGCGTTGGCGCGGTAGAACACGCCCTGGTTGAGCTGCACCCCGCCGATCTCGCCGTCTGCGGCGACGTCGCGGAAGTTGGCGAGCGAATCGAGCTGGGGCGCCGCGGCCGGTGTGACCGCGAAGGTGGCGGGCGAGGGGGCGGCGACGGCCGGGGCGGCGGTGGCCAGACCCGTGCCGGTCAGGGCCAGGGCGGTGGCCATCGCCGTGACCGCGGTGAGAGAACGGATACGCATGGCGGACTCCTTGCAGTGGTCGGGTGGTGCGGGTGAGCCGGTGGTCACTCGGCGACGTCGGTCATGGTGTGGAAGCCGTAGCGGGGGTAGACCCCGATCATGGCGAACTCGAACAGTCCCTCGCCGGTGAGGGTGCCGTCGTCGGTGTCGATCTCGAAGCGGGCGTGGTTGTCGACCGGGCAGAACAGCTTCTTCCAGTCCTCGATCTCGTCGACCCTTTGGCGCTGCTGCTCGACGACCAGGTCGCCCTGCCACATGCCGTGACGCCAATCGGTCTCCAGCCCGTAGCCGGTGCCCACGCCCAGGTAGTTCGGCAGCACCGGGGTCACCCGGACGCGCAGGGTCTCCTCCAGTCCGCCGCCGGTGCGCGGGGCGTGGAAGGTCAGCGTCGCCGAGGCCGCCTCGCGCCCACCGGGAGCGAAGACGATGTCGTGTTCGGCCCGGCCCAGATACTCGGATCCGCGCGCCGGGTCGCGCCACACCCGGGTGGCGTCCTCGACGATGCGCCGACCGGCCGCGTCCTCCTGCATGATCGTCACGATCACGAAGTCCTCGAACTGCATGACCGCGTAGATCCAGAAGAAGCAGTGCTCGCCGGCGACCTCCGGGGAGGCCTTGCGGCCGGGCGGTTCGGCCTCGCCGACCGGGCGCACACCCCAGGACCGGTCCCGGTTGCCCAGCCAGACCTCGGGGGTGACCGCGATCTCGGTGCCGTCGACGGTGAGGGTGCCGTGCCAGTCGCCGGCCTGGGCGAAACGCTGGGTGTCGAAGGTGACCCGTTCGAGCTCGCGCACGAAGTGCCGGGCCTCCAGGGTGGCCGGGGCGGTGGCGGTGAAGGTCAGATCGAACGACAGGGCCGGATTGTCCGGGCCGGCCTCGAGCACCACCCGCAGGACCTTCAGGCCCTCGATCACCTCGATGCGCAGCGGCCCGACCGAGATGTCCATCCGGTCGTCGCCGAGTGCCTTCGACCCGCGCACCACCAGGTGGTCGTCCCCGCGGCGCAGCACCGCGAACCCGTCGATCACCCCCAGGTTGGGGTACTGGCCGAGCCCGACGATGAGCATCATCGGCTCGTGGCCGGAACCCAAGCGCGGCTGACAGTTGAAGTAGTAGCGGTCGTAGAAGTTGCGGTCGGAGGTGCCGACCTGACGGATCGGTTCGGCGATCTGGTGGACGGGGTAGTCGTCCATCGGTGAGAGGGTCATCGGCGCGGTCTACAGTCCCTTCGCGGCCAGGTCGGTGAAATAGGTGCCGTCGAGCATCGCGGCGAGCGACGGCGCGTGCATGATCATCTGGTCCGGATCGTCCGGGGCCTCGGCGGCGCCGAAGGCGATGGTGCGCCGCTGGATGCGGTACATGATGATCGCCTGCCGCAGGGCGGCGTAGGTGATGAACCAGTCCAGGTCCGCGATCGGGTGTCCGGTGCGCGCGGTGTAGTCGGCGGCCACATCACTCCGGCGCAGCAGGTCGGGCAGGCCCGGCAGGGTGGCGGCGGCGGCGATGTCCTCGAAGAACCGGTGCAGGAAGATCATCCAGCCCAGATCCAGCTCGGGCGGGCCGAGGGTGGCCATCTCCCAGTCGAGTACCCCCACGGGGGAGAAGTCGCGGTAGACGATGTTGCCGATGCGGCTGTCGCCCCAGCACAGCACCGCCTCGCCGGGCACCTCCGGCAGGGTCTGTGCGAGCCGGTCCAGGCCGCGGTCGATCAGCGCGGGACGGGGCCCGCCGGCCGAGGCCCAGTCGAAGTAGGCGCGCTGATCGGCCAGGTGTGCGGCGAGCGCTTCGCGCGCCGAGATCGGGGCGACCGGGCCGGGGGCGCCCGGGGTGTCGCCGCGGGCCGCGGCCGTGAGCGTCGGGTGCACCAGGTGCGGCCGGGGCAGCGCGTGCAGATCGGCGAGCACCTGCACCGAACCGGCCTGCAGCCGTGCGCGCTGGTCGTCGGTGGCGTCGAAGACCCAGCCCTCGAAGTCGTACGGCATCACATCGGGCGGGATCTGCCCGTCGATCCGCTCCATGACGAGGAACTCCCGGCCGAGCGCCGCCGGAGAGGGCTCGTGCCAGTAGACCTTCGGCACCGGGACCGCGGTGCGCTCGCCGACCAGCCGCATCACCTCCGCCTGGAGCCCTAAGTCGTAGCGGGGGAAGACCGGCATCGCGTCCTCGGTGGGGGCCAGACGCGCCACCAGATGGTGGGTGCGCCGGTCGCCGGAATCGGTCCAGGTGGCGTCCACCAGCACGGTGTCCGAGCTCATCCCGCCCGCGGTGGGCACGGTGACCTGTTCGATGTGCGGGTCGGCCTCGGGACCCAGCACCCCGGTCAACCAGGGGCCGAGGGCCGTGGCCAGGTGGTCGCCGTCGGCACGGGTGGCGGACGGGCGGGCGACCTCGCTCAGGTCGGTGTCGTCGGCGGTGTCGGTCATCGGACCTCCCGAAGAGTCGATACGTGCTGTAACGGCTTCCTGCGTGACACAATGTAACGGCAAGAGCGTCATAGTGCAATGGATCACGGAAAAGGAGTCCGACGTGGGCGAGGCCGCCGAAGCGCAGATCCCGCCGGTGCACCGGATGGGGCCGCAGCGCAACCCGCAGATCGACCAGGCCGTGCTGGCCGCGACCCGCGAGCTGCTGGTCGAACGGGGCTACCAGGGCACCACGGTTGATGCGATCGCCTCACGTGCCGGGGTGGGCCGGCCGACGGTGTATCGGCGGTGGCGGTCGAAGGCGCACATCGTCCACGACGCGATCTACCCGTCGGTGGAGGCCGACCTGCCGGATGTGCCGATCGCCGACCAGTTACGCGCGCTGGTGCACGGGGCCTATGCGCTATTCGGCACTGATGTGGCCCGCGCCGGGATCCCGGGGTTGATGGTCGAGACCCACTCCGATCCCCAACTGCGCGAACGGCTGGTCACCGAACAGCTCGACCCGTTCACCACGGCGCTGGGCAGGCTGTTGGACCGCGCCCGGCAAGACGGGCTGGTACGCCCGGACGTCGACGTCGACTCCGTGGTCGACCTGATCGCCGGGGCGGCGATCTTCGCCCTCGGCATCCGCGGCGCCGACGATCAGGTCGAGCGCGCCACCCAGATGTCGGCCCTGCTGCTCGACGGACTGCTCACACCCGGGACCTGACCGCTGCGGCGGCGAGCGGTGGTCGCCCCTTCGAAGCGCTCCGGCCCTCCCCGCAGGGAAGCGGGGAGGGCCGGAAGGGTGCGGTTCTGCGGTCAGCGACCGCCGTGGTGGCCACCGTGGTGGCCGCCGCCGCGGATGACCTTGAAGCCGGTGTAGGGGGCCTGGTCGGTCTCGCAGTAGCCGGTCTGGATCGGTTGGAGCTGGTGCGGCCGGCACAGGAAGTCCCCGGCCGGGGTACGGCTGGAGCGGTCGGAGAAACCGGGGGCGGCGACGGCCTCGGACCAGACGGCGTCGACCGTGTCGCAGTCGATCAAGCCCTGCACCACGATCGCCCGGGTGCCGGCCGACAGGTCGCACCGGGCGCCCGGGGTCGCCGCGTCCTCGGACTCTGCGCGGCCCTCGGCCTCGGTGTCCGTGTCGGTGTCCGCGGGGGCTGCGGCGTCGTCCTCGGCCGGGGCGGCCGGATCGGCCTCGGCGGTCACGGTGACGGTCTCGGTCTGCGGAGCTGCTGCGGTGCCGGAGCTGCCGCAGGCGGCGACGGTCAGCCCCACCGCGGCGATCGCAGCGGCCAGGACGTGGGGGCGGAAAGTCTTCACGGGAAACTCCTGCGGAGGAAGGGCGGCGATCTCCCGGCCTTGAGTTGGACGGTCGACCAGTACGGCTTGATTCTACGGTTCACCCCGACCGACGGTCCCGCCCTGGCCGCGTGATCTTCATCGCGCGCCGGCCGCCGCCGTACCCGGGCCACTGCAGGTGTCGGTGGGCCCCGAGCAAGAAGCTCCCCCGCCTGGGCTCGAACCAGGAAAGCAGGAACCAAAATCCTGAGTGTTGCCGATTACACCACGGGGGATCACCGACCGGACCGGTCGGTTCGGCGCGACAAAGGCGCCGCTTGCTTAGATAGTGGCATGACACGGCGCGGGGGTCGACTCTGGGCCGGAAGTGACACGCAAGACGGGAAGGGGCCCGGGACCGATGACGCGACCGGCGGCGGACGGACAGGGGCGGGGCCAGACCCCGCGGCGGACCCGGATGACCGGTACCCAGCGCCGGGAACAACTGATCGACATCGGCCGGACCCTGTTCGCCGAGCGCGGCTACGAGGCCACCTCCATCGAGGAGATCGCCCAGCGCGCCGAGGTGTCCAAACCGGTGGTCTACGAGCACTTCGGCGGCAAGGAGGGGCTCTACGCGGTGGTGGTCGACCGCGAGATGGCCACGCTCAACAAGGCCATCACCTCCTCGCTGTCGACCGATAAGCCGCTGTTCCCGTCGAGCTCGCGGCTGCGCATCGAACGGGTGTGCCTGGCCCTTCTGACCTATGTCGAGCAGTCCACCGAGGGCTTCCGGATCCTGGTGCGCGACTCGCCGGTCGCCGCGGCCGAAGGCACCTACTCCTCACTGCTCAACGAGGCGATCAGTCAGGTGGAGTACCTGCTGGGCAACGACTTCGCCAAGCGCGGTTTCGACCGGGAGCTGGCCGGGCTGTACGCCCAGGCGCTGGTGGGCATGGTGTCGACTTCGGCGACCTGGTGGCTGGACGTGCGCCAGCCGCCGAAGGAGGAGATGGCCTCGCACCTGGTGAACCTGTGCTGGAACGGGCTGCTGCACCTTGAGCCCGACCCCTCGCTGGACGCGCGCACCGTCGAGTTCGGGGAACAGGGCGCGGGCCTGGCCGGATCGGCCCGTAAGGCGCCGGAGGACTAGGCTCTTCGCGGTGGTTCCGCCCGCGGGTGCGAGCGGGACCGAGCCGCGCGCCGCGCATCCGCCACCGCTAGGAGTCTGTGCGTTGACCTCCACGTCCTCTGCCGCCGCCACCGTCGGTGACGGCTCACCCGTTCCGTTCGCCACGATCGCCGAGGCGGCGCTGGCGGACCCGGCCCTGCGCGCGATCGCGGCGGCGGCCGACCGGGCCGAGGCGGCGATCGTCGCCCCCGATGCGGCGCGCGCTCTGCTGACCGCGACGCTGGCCGAATCGGGCCCGGTGGTGCTGGTGACCGCCGGCGGGGGAGCGGCCGACGACCTGACCCGGGAACTGCGCGAGATCCTCGGCGAGGCGGTCGCCCAGTTCCCGAGCTGGGAGACGTTGCCGCACGAGCGGCTCTCGCCGAGCGCCGACACCATCGGCCGGCGCCTGGCGGTGCTCCGCCGCCTCGCCCACCCCGACGAGGGGCTCTACGGCCCGCCGCTGAAGGTGATCGTCACCGCGGTGCGCTCGCTGGTCCAGCCGATGGCCGCAGGGCTCGGCGACATCGAACCGGTGGTGCTCAAGGTCGGGGCCGAACACGACTTCGACGCCCTTGCCGAGCGCCTGGTCGAGCTCGCCTACACCCGGGTGGACATGGTCGGCGGGCGCGGGGAGTTCGCGGTGCGCGGCGGCATCATCGACGTGTTCGCCCCCACCGACGACCATCCGGTGCGCGCCGAGTTCTGGGGCGACGAGGTCACCGAACTGCGCGCCTTCTCCGTCGCCGACCAGCGTTCGATCGAGGATGTGGAGATCGGCGCCCTGGTCGCCCCGCCGTGCCGGGAACTGCTGCTGACCCAGCCGGTGCGGCAGAAGGCCGCACAGCTGGCCGCCGCCCACCCGGAGGACGCGGCACTGGTGGAGATGTGCGACAAGCTCGCCGACGGCATCCCCGTCGAGGGCATGGAGGCGCTGCTGCCGGCACTGGGCACCGATCTTGAACTGCTCACCGACCGGCTCCCGGACGGGGCCACGGTGCTGCTGGCCGATCCCGAGCGCATCCGCACCCGGGCCGCCGACCTGGTGCGCACCGGCGAGGAGTTCCTGGAAGCGGCCTGGGAGGCGGCCTCGGTCGGCGGGGCGGCCCCGCTCGACCCGCAGGGGCTGAACCTGGGCGCCTCGTCCTACCGCGGCCTGGCCGAGGTGCGTGCCCGCGCCGCCGAGACCGGGGTGCGCTGGTGGACGGTGTCCCCACTGGCCTCGGGCGCGGACGAGGAACTGACCCCGGACCTGCGGCCCGCCCCGACCGCGCGCGGATCCGAGGCGCAGATCGGCGCGATCTTCGCGATGCTGCGCGCCCACGTCGGCGCAGGCGGGCGCGCGGCGATCGTCGTCGGCGGAGCCGGCACGGCCGCGCGGGTCACCGGGCGCCTGGCCGAGGCCGAGGTGCCGGCCGCCGAGATCACCTCGGGTGCAGAATTCACGCCGGGCCGGGTCGCGGTGCTGCGCGGGGCGATGCAGCACGGGCTGATCCTGCCCGGGTCCGAGCTGGTGCTGATCAGCGAGGCCGACCTGACCGGCAACCGGGTCGCCGCGGCCGGGGAGGGCAAGCGCATCCCGCCCAAGCGGCGCAACCAGGTCGACCCGCTGGCGCTCAAGGCCGGCGACCTGGTCGTCCACGACCAGCACGGCATCGGCAAGTTCGTCGAGATGACCTCGCGCACGGTCTCCGGGGCGCTGCGCGAATACGTGGTGCTCGAATACCAGGGCAAACGCGGCCAGGCCGGCGACCGGCTGTACGTGCCGATGGACGCGCTCGACCAGCTCTCCCGCTACGTCGGCGGCGAGATGCCGGCGCTCAGCCGCCTCGGCGGCTCGGACTGGGCCAACACCAAGCGCAAGGCGCGCAAGGCCGTGCGCGAGATCGCCGGCGAACTGGTCCAGCTCTACGCCAAGCGTCAGGCCGCCCCCGGGCACGCCTTCGGCGCCGACACCCCCTGGCAGCACGAGATGGAGGACGCGTTCGCGTTCACCGAGACTGTCGATCAGATGACCGCGATCGACGAGGTCAAGGCCGACATGGAGCGCGCCGTGCCGATGGACCGGGTGATCTGCGGCGACGTCGGCTACGGCAAGACCGAGATCGCGGTGCGCGCGGCGTTCAAGGCCGTCCAGGACGGCAAACAGGTCGCGGTGCTGGTGCCCACCACCCTGCTGGCCCAGCAGCACCGGCAGACCTTCGACGAGCGCATGGCCGGCTTCCCGGTCACCATCGCCGAACTGTCGCGCTTCACCTCCGACGCCGAGGCCAAGAAGGTGCTGGCCGGCATGGCCGATGGCGAGGTCGACGTGGTGATCGGCACCCACCGGCTGCTGGCCACCGGTGTGCAGTGGAAGGATCTCGGCCTGATCGTGGTCGACGAGGAGCAGCGCTTCGGCGTCGAACACAAGGAGCACATCAAGGCGCTGCGCACCCACGTCGACGTGCTGACCATGTCGGCCACCCCGATCCCGCGCACCCTCGAGATGTCACTGGCCGGCATCCGTGAGATGTCGACGATCCTCACCCCGCCGGAGGAGCGCCACCCGATCCTGACCTATGTCGGCGCCTATCAGGACAAGCAGGTCGCGGCCGCCATCCGGCGCGAACTGCTGCGCGACGGCCAGGTGTTCTACGTGCACAACCGGGTCAGCTCCATCGACAAGGCGGCCGCGAAGATCCGCCAGCTCGTGCCCGAGGCGCGCGTGGTCACCGCCCACGGCCAGATGGGCGAGGACGCGCTGGAGAAGACCGTGCAGGGGTTCTGGAACCGCGAATACGACGTGCTGGTCTCGACCACCATCATCGAGACCGGCCTGGACATCGCCAACGCCAACACCCTGATCGTCGAGCGGGCCGATGCGATGGGGCTGGCCCAGCTGCACCAGCTGCGCGGCCGTGTCGGGCGCAGCCGCGACCGGGGCTACGCCTACTTCCTGTATCCGCCGGAGAAGCCGCTGACCGAGACCGCCTACGACCGGTTGACCACGATCGCGAAGAACAACGAGCTCGGCGCCGGCATGGCGGTGGCGATGAAGGACCTCGAGCTGCGCGGGGCCGGCAACGTGCTCGGCGCCGAACAGTCCGGACACGTCGCCGGGGTCGGCTTCGATCTGTACATCCGGCTGGTCGGCGAGGCGGTCGAGGCCTACCGGGCGATCGCCGACGGCCAGCCCATCACCGCCGACGAGGAGGTCAAGGAGGTGCGCATCGATCTGCCGGTCGACGCGCACATCCCGCCCGACTACATCGGCGGCGACCGGCTGCGCCTGGAGGCCTACCGCAAGCTGGCCGCCGCCACCGACGACGCCGGCATCGCCGCGGTGCTGGCCGAACTGGTCGACCGCTACGGCCCGCCGCCGGAGGAGGTGCGACGCCTGATCGCCGTGGCCCGCCTGCGCCTTCTGTGCCGTCAGTACGGCGTCACCGAGGTCACCGCCCCGGGCACCCAGGTCAAGGTCGCGCCGATGACGCTGCCGGACTCTAAACAGATCCGGCTCAAGCGCATCTACCCGGGCGCGAACTACCGGGCCACCACCCAGGCGGTGCAGCTGCCGGTGCCGCGCACCGGCGGGGTCGGCTCCGAGCGGCTGCGCGACACCGCGCTGCTGCAGTTCGTCGTCGACTTCCTGCTCGCCCTCGACGGCAAGCCCGCCGGGATCATCGACCTGTCGGCCGACCCCACACCCGCCGAATCCGCGGCGGCCGGGGCGGAAGGCTAGTCCGGTGACCGGCGACGGCCGTCCGGGCGGCGAGGACGCGGTGGCCGGGACCGCCGGCGACGGCGCGGTGCCGAGCGGGCTCGCGGCGGCCGTGGCGGCGATGGATCGGCTGCGCGCCGGCAGCTGGGAGTCCGCCCAGACCCACGAGTCGCTGCGGCCCTACCTGATCGAAGAGGCCTACGAGGTGCTCGACGCGATCGAGTCCGGGGACCGGGCCGAACTGCGCGCCGAACTCGGCGACCTTTTGCTGCAGGTGCTCTTCCACGCCCGCATCGCCGCCGACCACCCGGACGACCCCTTCGACGTCGACGATGTGGCCGAGACGCTGGTCGGAAAACTCGATCGCCGCGCCCCCGCCATCCGCGATGCCGACGGCGCGCTGATCGACGCCCAGGCGCGCGACCGGGCCTGGCAGCAGGCCAAGGCCGCCGAGCGGGCGGGCCGGTCGTGTGTGGACGGGATCGCGGCCGCCATGCCCGCACTGGCCCTGACCCAGAAGGTGCTGGCCCGTATCGCCGATGCCGGACTGCCCGACGACCTGGTGCCCGAGGAGATGCGCGTGGTGCACATCGCCCCGGGCGGCGACGACGCCGAGGACCGGCTGCGCCGGACCACCACCGCGTTCATCGCCCGGGTGCGCGCGGCCGAGACGCGCATCCACGCCGCCGAACCGGAAGCCGGGGACGGACGGATCACCGCCGCGCAGTGGCGCCGATACTGGGACTTCTGAACCGCCGCGCGACCTGGTCGGTCATCTTTTGTAGGGCGCGGATCCGTGCCGTCTGGAGCGGTCAGACCGATACCGAAGGGTTTCCTTCCTGTCGGTGTCCCCGGTTACCGTCGACGCAGTCGGAGCGGCCGGGAACGGTTTTTCGCGGGGGACAGGTCCTCGCACCGCCCTCCACGCCGTCGCCGGGGCCGGGCATCACCGATTCGGCGGCGGACCCGAACCAGATGGGGAGAGAACCCGATGAACACGATCAAGCGCATCGCCGCGATCGGCGGCACGGCCGCAGTCTTGGCCGCCGGCGCCGCCACCGGCGCCTCGGCCGATGTGACCGGCTCGGTGGAGGGCATCTTCCACACCGGCGGACTTGGCGTGCAGTGCGGCGACCAGACGGTCATCCCCGACGATGTGACCGGTGAGTTCGACCCGATGCTCGGCTGGTTCACACCCAGCGACGAGAACGCCGCGACCATCGAGGGCGACGGCCTGCACTTCGGAGAGAGCCACAACGGCACCTCGCTGTACAAGCGGGTCGTGGTGCCCCTCGGCGCGGTCGACCAGACCAAGCTCGGCTTCGAGACCTCCAGTGACAAGCAGCCCGCCTACCAGCTGCGGGTGCTCGGCTCGGAGTCCGGCGGCATGCTCGGCTTCGGCACCGTCGTCTGGGACGGTCACGACCCGGAGGGCTTCTGGCTGACCGGCGACGGGCCGCACTCCGGGCAGGACAAGAAGGGCACGCTCGCCCAGATCGCGGCGAAGAACCCGAACGCGGTCGTGGTGGCTTACGGGCTGAACCAGACCCGCGACAACACCGCGGACGACATCGTGGCGACGTCCATCAAGTTCGGCTGCGCGCACAACACCTTCGGCGGCTGACCGAGACCTATCGTGGCTCTTCCGGTTCCGGAGTGCGTAGCGCGGTGATCGGTGGGGTGGGCGGGGACCACTACATGTAGGCGGGTCCTGCGGTGCCAGGATGAAGGTTCTCGACGCCTTC
>JAJYRZ010000041.1 GCA_021793835.1 Actinomycetes bacterium
TCTCGTCGAACTCCTCGGAAAAGCGCTGGGACTGTGCGGCGAGCGCGGCGTCTTCCGTCTCGCCCGGCGCCGGTCCGACCTCGTCGGCGGTCGTCTCCACGGCGGGTGTCTGCGCCGCGGGCGTCTCCCCGGGATCGGTGTCGGTGGGGATGGTGCAACCGGCGAGCGCACCCGCGGCGGCCACGCCGACCACCAGTGCGCGCAGGCGGGGTGCCGGGCGCCGATCAGTACAGGTAGACCCGTGCATCGTTTCCTCCCGTGCACACCACCGGCGCCGATCCGCTGCATTTCATCGTGTAGGTGTCGCCGGTGACCGGGCTGACCGCCTCGACGGTCACCTGGCCGTCGCGGTCGGGCTGCTGCAGGTAGGCGATGCGCACCTCCTCGGCGAAGGGGCAGCTGGTGGTTCCGGAGCGGGCCCCGACGTTGGGCAGTTCGATCCCGTCCTCGTCCTCCGCGCACAGGTCCACGCCGGAAGGCAGCCGGACCGGCCGTGTCGTAGTGGTGGTCGTCGTCGTGGTGGTCGTCGAGGACGACGAGGGGGTGGTCGTGGTCGTCGTGGTGGTCGACGAGGAGGAGCGCGGGCTGGACGACGGCCCGGTCGACAGCGGACTCGACGACGTCGATCCCGGGTTCAGCGGGTCCGACGTGCGGTACCCGTCGGCCGCGCGACGATCACCGGAGCCGCCGGTGTTGACCACGACGAGCACCACCACCAGGGCGATGATCGCCGCCGCCAGGGTCGCGATGACGATCAGCCACAGCAGCACCCGGCCGCCGCCCGGGCCGCCGTCGCCCGAGTCGCCGCCCGGTCCCCCTCCGCCCGGGCCGCTCGGCGGCGGGCCACCCGGACCACCCGGTCCGACCGGAGGCGGTGGGCCGGCCTGCCACGGCTCGGCGGGCCGGGGCAGGGCGGGCGCCCATCCGCCCTGCGGTCCGGGTCCGGGCGGCGGGCCCCACCCGGGTCCGCCCTGGCCCTGTCCCGGCCCCGCTCCGGTCTCGTCCCACGGCTGCTGCGTCATCGTCTCGCGCCCCTGTCTCCCGCCCCTTGCGCGCGGCGGCCCGGCCCGGGCTGCGCGGGGCCGTATCGGTCTCGCCACTGATGAATCCGCACGATAGCGCACCGGTCCGACCGTTCCGGTCTGCCCGTTCCCGGCCCCGCCGGGGCGCGGCCGGGAACGGGCAGGAGCGGAGGCGGGTCAGTCCCGCCCGGCCGGTGCCGCAGACTGCGGGCCGCGCGCCAGCCGCGACGGCCACCACACCGCGCGCCCGAGCCCGACGGTGGCGGCCGGCACCAGCAGGGAGCGCACCAGGAAGGTGTCGACGAGCACTCCGAAGGAGACGATGAACGCGATCTGGGCCAAAAACAGCAGCGGCAACACGGCCAGGGCGCCGAAGGTCGCGGCCAGCACCAGTCCGGCCGAGGTGATCACCCCGCCGGTGACCGCCAGGCCCCGGCGCACGCCCTCCCGGGTGCCGTGGTGCCGCGCCTCCTCGCGCACCCGGGTCATCAGGAAGATGTTGTAGTCCACCCCGAGGGCGACCAGGAACACGAACGAGAACAGCGGCACGGTCGGGTCCGCGCCGGGGAAGCCGAACACGTGGGTGAACACCAGCGCCGACACCCCGAGGGCAGCGCCGTAGGACAGCACCACCGAACCGAGCAGCAGCAGCGGGGCCACCAGGGCGCGCATGAGCAGGGCGAGCAGCACGAACACCACGGCGAGCACCACCGGGACGATCACCGCCCGGTCGCGCGCCGCGGTGTCCTGGGTGTCGAGCTGGAGTGCGGTGGTCCCGCCGACCAGGGCGCGGGCATCGGGCACCTCGTCCACGGCCGTGCGCAGCCGGCGCACCGTGTCCTCAGCCGCATCGGAGTCGGGCGCATCGGTCACCGTCGCCTGGATCTGCACCCGCCCGTCCACGGTCTGCGGGTCGGCCCCGGGCGGGCCGGTGGTGACGATCCGCGTGCTGCCCGGCTCCACCCCGTCCGTGCCGTCGACCGCCGCGCGGACCTGCGCGCCCGCGGCCCGGTCGGCGAAGATCACCACCGGGGCGCCGGCACCGGCGGGAAAGTGCGCGGACAGCGCCTCCTGGCCGCGCGCCGAGTCGACCTCGGTGAGGAAGAAGTCCGAGCGCGGCACCCCGTCGGCGTCGAGTTGCGGGGCGAAGGCGGCGGCGATCACCAGCACGGCCGCGGTCACCGTCCACACCGCGGTGTGTCGGCGCACCACCACATCGGCGACCTTCCACCAGGCGCCGCGCCGGGCCGCCGGCCGGTCCGCCGCCGCACGCACCGCCGCGGGGCGGGCCGGCCAGAACGCGACCCGGCCCAGCAGCACCAGCACCGCCGGCAGGAAGGTGATCGAGGCCAGCAGTGCGGCCGCGATGCCGATCGCGGCGACCGGGCCCAGGCTGCGGTTGGAGTTCAGGTCCGACAGCAGCAGGCACAGCACCGCGACGATCACCGTGCCGGCCGAGGCGGCGATCGGTTCGATCACCGCCCGCCAGGCCCTGCGCATCGGGGCGACGACTCCGTCGCCGGCGGCGAGTTCCTCCCGGTAGCGGGCCACCAGCAGCAGCGCGTAGTCGGTGGCCGCGCCGAACACCAGGATGAACAGGATGCCCTGGCTCTGCCCGTCCAAGGTCAGCGCACCGGCCGAGGCGAGCCCGTAGACGGCGGCGCCGGCCAGTACGAGAGCGAGCACCGCGCTGATCAGCACCGCCAGCGGCAGCAGGGGGCTGCGGTAGACCACGACCAGGATCACCGCGACGACACCGCCGGCGACCAGCAGCAGCAGGCCGTCGATCCCGGCGAAGGCGGCGCTGAGGTCGGCGGCCTGCCCGGCCGGGCCGGTCACCAGCATCGACAGTCCCGCCGGGGCGATGCGGTCGATCTGTGCGCGCAGGTCGCGCACCGCCTGTTTGGCATCGGCCGCATCGACCGGCAGCACCAGTTGCCCGGCCGCACCGTCCGGGGCCGGGGCGGGCGGCGGGCCCGGTGCGGCGACGTCTTCGCGCTGCGCCCAGTCGGCCAGGTCGGACAGCAGGTCCAGATCGGCCTCGGTCACCTCGTCGCCGCCGCGGGTGGCGATGACGATCGCCGGCACCTGCTCGGCATCGGCTGCACGCCGCTGCAGTTCGGCGACCTGTGTCGACTCCGCGCTGGCCGGTAGGAAGCTCGCCTGGTCGTTGGTCTGCACCCCGGCCAGGGCGCCGATCAGCGGGCCGCCGGCCCCGCCGATACCCAGCCAGACGATCACCACGACCGCGGGCAGCAGCCAGCGCCACACCCGGGTCCGTCCGGGCCGCGCGGGGGCCGCTGCGGTGGGCTCCATACCCGTCTCCTTCACAGGGCGGGTTCAGTCCCGCGCGAGCACGGCGGCGCGGGCGTGTTCGACCCCGTCGACGACGAACCACACGCCGATCCGGTCGGCGCCGGTCTCGACCGCGATCTGCACCTGCGCGTCGGGGGCGATGGGCTTGAGGTATTCGATCACCGCGCGGTGCGGACGGTCGCGCAGCGCGGGCGTCCGGGCCAGCAGTCCTTCGATCACTTCGAGATACACCGCGTTGTTCAGGTGCTGCATCATGTCGATGTCGGTGCTGCGCAGCGGGAAGTGCTCCGTCGTCGCCCCCTCGGACACCGGGTCGGGCAGCAGGGCGCGCCAGCGCAGCCGGTTCTGGCGGGTGTGCGCGACCAGATCGGCCTCGAGCTCCTCGCTGATGCGCGCGGGCATGCCGGTGTCGGGATCGAACTTGATCCAGAAGGCCTCGGTCTCGATCCGTCCGCCCGCCTCGTCGGTCAGGTCGGCGCGCATGGTCGCCCACCGGGTCGACATCGCCGAGCACCAGCGGCGCAACTCGATCGTCGCGCCGCGCCGGATCGGGGCGACGGCGTCGATGACGGTGCGCCGCACCACCCACACCCCGTCGGTGGCGGTCAGCCCGAGCTCGTCGATGTGGTCGGTGGCCGCGTCCTGGAGGTAGCGGGCCACCGCGTCCAGGCGGAGGCGTTCGTCGCGGTCGCAGTCGCCGGTGCGCACGCTGCGGGTGCGCCGATAGCCCGGCCCGGTGCCCGGCAGCGGCTGCATCGGCCCGTCGACACCGACCACCTCGTCGATCGGCTGCTGCCCGGCAGTCATGCGCCGGTCCCGGGACGGGGCCGCAGCGCGACCGGGGTGTCCAGGTGGGCGGCGAAGCGCGTGCGCACCGTCTCGTCCATCGGCCAGGGCCGGCCGGTCTGCGGATCGATCAGCACCATCACCGCCTCGGCGCGCACCACCGGCCCGGTACCGGCGGCCGGGTCCTCCCGGTAGACCTCCATGCACACCGTCGCCGAGGAGGTGCCCAGGTGGCCGAGCCAGTAGGTGATGTGCAGCGGGTCGACGGCGTAGAAGATCTCGTCGACGTATTCGATGGTCTGCTGGGCGATGAGCATCTCGATGCGCCCGTCGAGCACCTCGAGCAGGCCGCCGTGGAAGCCGCGCCGCGCCCCGTCCGGGTGGCCGAGGAACAGTGCGCGGCCCTCCTCCAGGATGCGCACCACCGAGGCGTTGCCGACGTGCATCGCCGGGGTCAGGTCGTCGATGCGCACCGGCACCTGCACGGTGACCTTCGGCCCGCCGGCGCTCATCGTGCCCTGCGCAACAGCACGACCGAGTCGGTGAACTCGGTGGTCCCGCTGTGGTGCCCGGCGGCGGTGCGGGTGCGGGTCTCGGCGGTGACGGTCTCCCACTCCGGCGCTGCGAACAGGGCCGTGACGTCCTCGGGGGTGTACAGCCGGTCGGCCGGCGGTCCCGGCACCCCGGTCTCGGCGTGCACCGGGTGGTGGGCGACCACCAGCAGCAGCCCGCCCGGGGCGACCGCGGCGGCGAAGCGGCGCAGCGCGACCGTGCGCTCGGGCTCGGCCAGCTGGAAGAACTGCACGTTCACCAGGTCGAATCCGTCGGCCGGGGCCTGCCAGGCGAGCAGGTCCGTCTGCACCCACTCCACCTCGACCCCGGCCTGGTCGCCGTGGGCGCGCGCCCGTTCGAGCGCGACGGACGAGATGTCCGCCCCGGTGACCCGCCAGCCGCGGCGGGCCAGCCAGATCGCGTCCGCGCCCTCCCCGCACCCGATGTCGACGGCCGTGCCGGCTTCGACTTCGGCGATCTCGGCCACCAGCTGCGGATTGGGTTCACCGCTCCACAGCCGGTCGCTCTCGCCGTAGCGGGCATCCCAGAACTCGGGAGTGGACGGATCGTCTGCCGCGCCGGGCGCGGAGGTCACCGGGGTGTCATCGGTCATGCCGTACAGATTGGCACACCGCGGACGATCGCGTCAGGCCCCGCCACCGGCGAGCCGATCGGCGAGTGTGCGGGCGAATCCGGCCGGATCCTCGGGCTCGCCGCCCTCGGCGATCACCGCCAGGGTGTAGACCAGCTCCGCGGTCTCGGCCAGCTGTCCGGACTGCGGGTCCTCGGTGAACATCTGCTCCATCGCCGCGGTCAGCCGGTGCGCGGGGTTGAGCTCCAGGATCCGCTTGACCGGCGGCACCTCCTGGCCGGAGGCGCGCAGCATCCGCTCGAGCGCCGGGGTGATGTCGTAGTCGTCGCCGACCACGCAGGCGGCCGACTCGGTGAGCCGGTGCGACAGCCGCACGTCCTTGGTCTTGTCGGCCAGCAGTTCGGTGAGCCGGCCCAGCAGCCCGGCGAACCGCTCGTCGGTCTCGGCGTCGGCGGTCTCGTCCTGCGGATCCAGGTCGACCGCGCCCTTGGCGATCGAGCGCAGCGGCAGATCCCGGTAGGTGCCCACGTGCTCGACCCACACCTCGTCGACCGGGTCGGTGAGCACCAGCACCTCGATTCCGCGCGCCCGGAAGGCCTCCATGTGCGGGGAGGCCTCCACCTGGGCCCGCGAGGCGCCGGCCAGGTAGTAGATCGCCTCCTGCTCCTCGCCCATCCGGCCCACGTACTCGGCGAGGGTGGTCAGATCCGCGGCGGCGTCGTCGTCCCCGGCCTCGGTGTCGGCGGCCGCGGTGTCGGTCGCAGCCGCATCGGTGTCGGTGTCGGTCGGGCGCCCGGTGGAGGCGGCGAGCAGCAGATCCAGGATCGCCTCCCGGTTGTCCGCATCGGAGATCAGCCCCTCCTTGAGCACCGCGCCGAAGCCGGCCCAGAAGGTGCGGTAGTCCTCGGGGCGGTCGTCGCGCAGGCCGGCCAGCACCGACAGCACCCGGCGCACCAGGCGGCGCCGGATCGCGGCCAGGCGGCGGTCCTGCTGGAGGACCTCGCGCGAGACGTTCAGCGACAGGTCCTGGGCGTCGACCACGCCGGAGACGAAGCGCAGGTACTCGGGCATCAGCTCCGGGCACTCGTCCATGATGAACACGCGCTTGACGTACAGCGCGACACCGTGGCGGCGCTCGGTCTGGAACATCTGCATCGGCGGCTGCGACGGCAGGAACAGCAGCGCCTTGTATTCGAAGGTGCCCTCGGCGGCGAAGGGGATCACCTCCAGCGGGGTGTCCCAGGCCTTGGCCACGTGCCGGTAGAACTCGGTGTACTCCTCGTCGGTGACCTCGGCGCGCGGGCGGGTCCACAGCGCCTTGGCCGTGTTGAGGGTGACGGTCTCCTCGGTCGGGGAGCCGGGCTCCTCGCCCTCGGCCGGCGGCGGGGCCGGCACGGTGCGCACGGTGCGGATCGGCCAGGAGATGAAGTCGGAGTAGCGGCGCACGATCTGCTCGAGCACCGCGGTGTCGGTGTAGTCGAGCAGGTGGTTCTCCACGTCCACCGGCTTGAGGTGCAGGGTGACCGCGGTGCCCTGGGGCGCGGACTCGAGCGTCTCGATGGTGTAGGTATCGCCGCCGTCGGAGCGCCAGCGGGTCGCCTCGGTCTCGCCCGCCTTGCGGGTGACCAGGGTGACCTCGTCGGCGACCATGAAGGCCGAGTAGAAGCCGATGCCGAACTGACCGATCAGCGCCTCGGGCGAGGCCGCGTCCTGCGCCTCGGCCAGCGCCGCGCGCAGCTCCCCGGTGCCCGAACGGGCAAGCGTGCCGATCAGGTCCACGACCTCATCCCGCGACATGCCGACACCGTTGTCGCGCACGGTCAGGGTGCGCGCCTCGGCGTCGGTCTCCAAGGTGATGTGCAGGTCGGAGGTGTCGACCTTCAGGTCCTTGTCGCCGAAGGCGGCCAGCCGCAGCTTGTCGAGCGCATCCGAGGCGTTGGAGATCAACTCCCGCAGGAAGGTGTCCTTGTCGGAGTAGATCGAGTGGATCATCAGATCCAGCAGCTGCTTGGTCTGCGCCTGAAAACGCAGTTCCTCCACGGGCCCGGTCATCTTCCCGGCCGCTCCTTTCCGCTCCGGTCGCGGACCGTGCCGCGACACCGCTTTCGGCAGGCGATGATAGCCGCGCCGCCCGACACCGCGGCGTACCGGCTCCGGGGCTGGTCACACCATTGACAGCGCTGCTCCCGCCCGGAAACAATCACCTCAGCCGACGCCGCGTGAAGGTCGGCCGCCGACTCCTCGTCAGAAAGGCCTGCCCACCGTGCAGTTCCTCGATTTCCTGTGGTTGATCATCGTCGCCTTCGCCTTCCTGGCGTACCTGATGCTGCTGTGGACGATCCTGACCGACCTGTTCCGCGACCACGATCTGAGCGGTTGGGCCAAGGCCGTGTGGGTGGTGTTTTTGTTCATCATCCCGCTGCTGACCTCACTGGTGTACCTGATCGTGCGCGGCGGCGGCATGGCCAAGCGGGCACAGGTCGCCGAGCAGGCCTTCGAGACCGCCCAGCAGGACTACATCCGGTCGATCGCCGGCACCTCCCCGACCGCGCAGATCGCCGAGGCCAAGGCGCTGCTGGACTCCGGCGCCATCACCGAGAGCGAGTTCGAGCACCTGAAGAACCGCGCGCTGTCCTGACCGTCCCCCACTCCGCCCCGCCGCCCGAGCGCCCGCTCCACGCGGCCTGTCACCGAGGTGAGAACCGTGAGCGATCTGTTCAAGAAGATCACCCCCGCCCAGTGGCTGGGGGCGGTCATCGCCGTCCTGGCGCTGATCTTCGTGCTGACCAACCGGCAACACACCAGCGTGACGATCTACGGCCTGGGCGTGGAGGGGCCGACCTGGCTGATCCTGCTGGTCGTGCTGCTGATCGGCTGGGTGACCGGGATCCTGATGGGGCGCAGCCGCTACCGGCACAAGTAGTTCCGTCTCTCCGCCACCGCGCCCCGGCTTCGGTGCCGGCGGACGCCGCCTCCGTGCCGGGACGGACGGGAATCTGAAAAACGGCCCACTACCTGGTCGGATCATGGACGGACGTGCCGCTCTACACGCCGCCACGTATACCCGATCGCGCGCCGATTACACGCTTTCGGCTTGTGACCTGCGCTCAACCGCCCTACGGTCAGAGTTCGGCCACAGACCACGAGCACACGCGCATCCCGCGTCTCATCCGCGCCCGATGGCCGTATTTCCCGGTGGGCGTAGAGCACGGCTGCGCGCACCGACGAGGAGCTGACCGTATTGCGTTCCGTAGCCGAAGCGTGGAGAGGACTGCGTAAGCCCGTCTTCATCCCCGCTTCCATCATCATCATCGCGCTGATCGTCTTCTCGATCGTGTTCTCCCAGGTGCAAGGCAGCGAGAAGACCGCCGACGCCTTCACCGACCTGCGCGACGCCATCGGCGACGGCGTCGGCTGGTGGTACGTACTCGCCGGCACGATCTTCGTGGTCTTCGCGCTGTACTGCGCGTTCAGCAAGGTCGGCAACATCAAGCTCGGCCGCGACGACGACGAGCCCGAGTTCTCCACCGTGTCCTGGTTCGCGATGCTGTTCTCCGCCGGCATGGGCATCGGCCTGGTCTTCTACGGCGTGGCCGAGCCGCTGTCGCACTACCTGTTCCCGCCCGAGAGGGGTACGGCCGAGCCCGACACCGCTGCGGCTGCCAACCAGGCGATGGACCTGACCATGTACCACTGGGGTCTGCACGCCTGGTCGATCTACGTGGTCATCGGCCTGGGCATCGCCTACATGACCTACCGCAAGGGCCGCCCGCTGTCGATCCGCTGGCTGCTCGAGCCGCTGCTGGGCCGCAAGCGTGTCGAGGGCCCGATCGGGCACGCCGTCGACGTCATCGCGATCGTCGGCACCCTGTTCGGCATCGCGACCTCGCTGGGCTTCGGTGTCCAGCAGATCTCCGCGGGCCTGAGCTACCTGGGCTGGCTGGAGGTCAACAACTGGATCACGGTGATCATCGTCGCCGTGGTCACCGGCATGGCCACCTTGTCGGTGGTCTCGGGTGTGACCAAGGGCCTGAAGTGGCTGTCGAACATCAACATGGGCTTCGCCGCTGCGCTGGCGATCTTCGTGCTGCTGCTCGGCCCCACCCTGTTCCTGCTGCAGGCCTGGGTGCAGAACATGGGCGGCTACGTCTCCGAACTGCCGTCGGTGTCGCTGGCGACCTGGCCGTGGGCGGGCGACGACACCTGGGCCAACGGCTGGACCATCTTCTACTGGGGCTGGTGGATGAGCTGGGCGCCGTTCGTCGGCATGTTCATCGCCCGCATCTCCCGCGGGCGGACGATCCGCCAGTTCGTGCTCGGCACGATCATCGCCCCGACCCTGATCGCCACCGTGTGGTTCACCATCTTCGGCGACTCGGCGATCAAGCGGCAGCGTGAGCACGGCGACGTCGCCCCCGGCGGTGAGCTGGACATGGACACCTCGCTGTTCGAGCTGCTGAACTCGATGCCGCTGGCGACGATCACCTCGCTGCTGGCCGTGATCGTGGTGGTGTTCTTCTTCGTCACCTCCTCGGACTCGGGTTCGCTGGTGATCGACATGCTCGCCACCGGCGGCGACATCGAGACCCCGAAGGTCACCCGCGTGTACTGGGCGGTGCTCGAGGGCGTCGCGGCCGCGGTGCTGCTGGTCGTCGGCGGCACCGGCTCGCTCACGGTCTTGCAGACCGCGTCGATCGCCACGGCCGTACCGTTCTCGATCGTGCTGATACTGGCGGTGATATCGCTGCTCAAGGCCTTCCGCTACGACGTGAAGACCTCGCCGCAGTACGTGCGGGTCACCACGCCGGGCGGCGGCCCGGTCATCCCGACCGCCGGCACCGCGGCAGAGCCCGCGGCCGAGCGCGACGACCGGACGATCGAGACCGGTTCGACCGCACCGCCGACCACGCCGCGCCGGATGGCCGGTTTCTCGGCGACCTTCGCGGGCCTGGACCGCGATCCGGAGCCGGTGACCACCCCGGTCGCCGCGGACTCGATGCTCATCGCGGTGGAGAACATCCCGGCCGATCAGCTCGACCGCGACCCGGAGACCGGGGCGGTGGCCGTCGCGCACGGCGCCGGACCGGTCGACCCGCTGGGCGGGGAGTTCTTCGACACCCCGGAGTTCGCCCAGTCGGCGGAGGGGCAGGCCTACGCGGCCAGCCATCCGGAGTACGACCTGGAGGAGGCCGCCGGCGGCTCCGGCGGCTCCGGCGGCTCCGCGGAGGACTCGTCCGACGAGTCCTGACCGACCCACCGGTACCGGGCCGGGGCGATCGTCGCCTCCCTGCACAGGGAGCGCGGTGGTCGCCCCGGCCCGTTTTCCGCCTCGGTGAGAGTGCACGTCGGGCTACGCGGCCCGACGTGGGATACTCGCCACCGTCACCTGCCGCCGGGCCTTCGGAAGAGGACCGGCAGGCGTGCGAGAAACGACCCCGATCATCTAGTGAGGTCATTGATGTCCACCGCCGCTACACCGGCCATCGAAGGCTGGTTCACCACCGGGGCCGAGCCCCGGCTGATCGGCACGAAATGCACCACCTGCGGGAACCTGTCGTTCCCCCGTGCCACGACCTTCTGCCCCAACCCGGCGTGCGCCGGCACCGAGTTCGCCGACACCGAGCTGTCGCGCACCGGCACCGTGTGGTCGTACACCGACGCCCAGTACCAGCCGCCGGCCCCCTACATCCCGGCCGCCGACCCCTATGAGCCGTTCGCGCTCGCCGCGGTCGAGCTGCCCGAGGGCATCGTCGTGCTCGGCCAGGTCGCCGACGGCTACGGCGTGGACGACCTGACGGTCGGCGCCGAGGTCGAACTGGTCGTGGAGACCCTGTACACCGATGAGACCGGGGAGCGCACCATCTGGCGCTGGAAGCCGGTCACCGCCGATTCCGAGGGGAGCAAGGCATGAGCAACGATGTCGCGATCGCCGGTGTCGGCATGCACGCGTGGGGCAAGTGGGGCAAGCCCTTCGTCGAATACGGTGTCGTCGCCGCGCGGGCCGCGCTGGCCGACGCCGGCATCGACTGGCAGGACGTGGACCTGATCGTCGGCGGGGAGACGGTGCGCTCGGGCTACGCCGGCTACGTCGCCGGCGCCACCTTCGCGCAGGCGCTCGGCTGGAACGGCGCCCGGGTGGCCACCTCCTACGCCGCGTGCGCCACCGGCGCCCAGGCGCTGGACACCGCGCGTGCCCGCATCCTGGCCGGGATGAGCGAGGTCGCCGTCGTCGTCGGCGCCGACACCACCCCGAAGGGCTTCCTGGCCCCGGTGGCCGGTGAGCGCTGGGACGACCCGGACTGGCTGCGCTTCCGCCTGATGGGCATGACCAACCCGGCCTACTTCGCGCTCAACGCCCGTCGCCGGATGGACCTGTACGGGGCCACCAACGAGGACTTCGCTCAGGTCAAGGTCAAGAACGCCAAGCACGGCCTGGCCAACCCCTATGCGCGCTACCGCAAGGAGGTTTCGGTCGACGACGTGCTGGCCTCTCCGGTGGTGTCCAACCCGCTGCACCTGCTCGACATCTGCGCCACCTCCGACGGCGGCGCGGCCGTGGTGCTGGTCTCCGACGCCTACGCCAAGCGCAACGGGCTGACCGATCTGGTCCGCATCTCCGCGATCTCCACGGTCACCCCGACCTTCCCGCAGACGATCATGGACATGCCGAACTTCTCCACCGACTCGGCGAACGTGGTGCCGGCGCCGAAGCGCACGTTCAAGGAGTCGATCGGCGACGCCGCCTACGAGGAGGCCGGCATCTCCCCGTCGGACGTCGACGTGGCCGAGGTCTACGACCTGTCGACCGCGCTCGAGCTGGACTGGATCGAAGACCTCCAGCTGGCCGAGCGCGGCACCGCGGAGGAGCTGCTGCGCGCCGGGGACACCACCATCGGCGGGCGCATCCCGGTCAACCCGTCGGGCGGTCTGGCCTGCTTCGGTGAGGCCGTGCCCGCGCAGGCGCTGGCCCAGGTGTGCGAGCTGACCTGGCAGCTGCGCGGCCAGGCCGAGGGCCGTCAGGTCGAGGGCGCGAAGGTCGGCATCACCGCCAACCAGGGCCTGTTCGGCCACGGCTCGTCGGTGATCGTGCGCAAGTAGCGCGCCGCGGGCGCCGCCCGCCCACCGCCTCGATGCCCCGGATCCGCTGCGGATCCGGGGCATCGGCCGTCTGCGGGGTGTTCCTTCCGTGCCCGCCGAGGCCCGCTGCTGTGCGAGTCCGGCCCCGGGGTCGGCGGGCGTCTATAGGCTGGAATCGACCCGTCCGAGAAGGAGGATCCATGGCGCACACCGACATCCCCGGCCGCGACGAGATCGTCGACCTGGCCGATACCGCAGGACCCGTCTGCATCTCGATCTACACCCCCACCGATCATGCGGTGACCGATCACGACCGGCTGCAGCTGGAGTTCTCCGCGCAGGTCAAGTCCGCGCTGGAGCAGATCGACGACGCCGAGGTGCGCGCCGCACTGGCCCGTTCGCTCGAAGAGCTGACCGAGTGGCCCGAGTTCTGGCGTTTCCAGTCCCGCACCCTGGTGGTGCTGGCCACCACCGAGCGGGTGCGCACCTACCGGCTGCCCAACCGGCTGCCCGCGGTCACCGAGGTCGGCGACCGGTTCTATCTCAAGCCGATGCTGCGCACCACGACCTTCCCGCAGTCGGCCTTCGTGCTCGCCCTGTCGGAGAACGACGCGCGGCTGGTGCACGTGTTCGCCGATCAGGAGCCGACGGTGATCGACACCCCGGACATGCCCGGCGGGGTCGAGGAGTTCATCGGCCGGGAGGATCCGGCCGGCGGGGTGCCGCGGCGCCGACTGCACGCCGCCGACGGCCGCAAGCTGCGCATCCGCCAGTACGCCCGCGCCGTGGACCACGCGCTGCGGCCGGTGCTGCGCGGCTCCGGTCTGCCGCTGGTGCTGGCCGCGGCCGAACCGACCGCCTCGATCTTCCGGGCCGCCAACAGCTATCCGGAACTGCTCGATCAGGGCATCGAGGGCAACCCGGAGGCGCTCACCCCGGCCGATCTGGCCGCGCAGGTGCGCACGGTGCTCGACAACCACTACCGCGACGAGCTGTTCGAGATCCGCAAGACCTTCGCCGACCGGCAGGGGCAGGGTCGCGCGGTGTCCGATGTGGCCGACGCCGCCAAGGCCGCCACCTACGGGGCGGTGTCCGATCTACTGGTCAACTTCGAGGCGCTCGTGCCGGGCACGATCGATCCGGAGACCGGCACGGTGACCTTCACTGAGCAGAACGGCGCCGACGAATACGGTGTGGTCGACGAGATCGCCCGCCGCGCCCTGCTGTCGGGCGCCACCGTGCGCGCGGTCCGCGGGGAGGACATGCCCAACGGGGAGGCCGGACAGGTGGCGGCGCTGCTGCGCTACCCGGTCTGACCCGGCCGGGTCTACAGCCCGCCCGCCGGGGCGTGATCGCCGCCTGGAAGAGTGACGATCCGCGCCCCGGTTCCCGCCGCGGCGGACCAACGACAGGGGATCAGCAGTGTTTTGGGTCGGAATCGCCGTCGCCAGCGGTGCGGCGGTGTCCTATGGCGTGTCCACCGTCCTGCGGTACATGGGGGCGCAGCACGTCGATCAGGACCAGGACGGGCAGGCACCCGGTCTGGCGTCGACCGCGCGCACGTTCGTCACCCCGCAGTTCCTGCTGGGCACACTGTTCCTGCTGCTCGGTTTCGCCGGGGGTGCGGCCGCGGCCCGGTTCCTCCCGCTGTTCCTGGCCCAGACCATCGTGGCCGCGAACCTGGTGGTGACCGCGCTACTGGGGGCGGTGCTGCTGGGCAACCGCATCTCGCGCACCGGCTGGGCGGCGATCGGCCTGGTCATCGGGTCGCTGGCCGCGATGGGTTTCTCGGCCGCCAAGCAGGGCGACGGCGGGCACGGGACGGGTTTCCACTGGACGTTGCTGGCCATCACGGTCGGACTGTCGGTGATCGGGATCGTGGCCACCCACCGGCTGGGCCGGCGCGGCGGACTGGTCGGCGGCGCGTTCGCCGGCGTCATGTTCGGTCTGATCGCGATCGGGGTGCGCGTGCTCGACGGGCTGGACCCGTTCGACCTGCTGACCCTGATCTCCGATCCGGCGGCCTGGACGATCGCGGTGGCCGGCTCGGTCGGTTTCTATCTGCAGACGGTCGCCCTGCAGGTCGGCCAGGTCAACCCGGTGACCGCGATGCTGGTGGTCGGCGAGGTCGCGATCCCGGGCATGGTGGGCATCCTGTTCCTCGGCGACACCGCCAAGCACGATCTGGGCTGGCTGGCCTACACCGCCTTCGCCACCGCGGTGGTCGGCGCCGTGCTGGTCGCCCTGTTCAGCGGCGACGGGAGCGGCGGCGACAAGGGCGGCGCGGCCGACACCACCACCGATACGGACGCGCCGGTTCCGGCGCAGGGCACGGCCGCGCAGGGCTGAGTACCGCGCCCGGGGCCGGTCGGGTCAGGCCTGGGCGCCGGTGCGCAGCCGTAGCGCGCGGCGCTGGTGGTCGCGCTGTTCGGCGATCAGTCGGCGCAGCGCGGCCGGGGCCTGCGGATGGGCGTCCCACCACCGGTCGACCGCCGCCGTGTCGTCGGCGTCGGGGTAGAGCCCGATCACCAGCCGGCGTGCGATCTCGATGCTGCGGGTCGACCACAGTCCGGTCAGCGCCGCGAAATAGTCCTCGTCCCTGCTCGCCCACGCCGCGCGGCGATCCCCGGTGCGCAGGCCGGCGATGATCGCGTCGAGCTCGTCGTTGGTCAGCGCCGTATCGGTCATCGCCCGCTCCCATGCGGCGGTGAACTGCTCTGTGTCGGGCCGGGCGGCCAGCGCGCGCAGCCGGGCGATGCGCCCCGAGGCGGTGCGGTCGCGGCCGAGTTCGGCGTCGAGTTCGTCCTCGCCGGCCCGGCCCGCGGCGACCAGGGCGGTCAGCATCGACCAGCGCAGGTCCTGATCCGGCACCGCACCGTCCTGCCCGCCGCTCGGGGACAGCATCGCGAGGATCTCGTCGGCCTCGCCGGGCGCGGTGGCGGCCGCGGTCGCCCAGGCGCGTGCCCAGGCCAGGCGCAGCCCGCCGGCCGGCGCCGCCGCCATCGCCTCCCGGCACACCTGTGCCCAGCGGGGGCGCCACCGGTCGCGCGCGGCGGCCGGCAGATAGCGGGTGATCGCGAACTCGGCGTGGGCCAGCACCGAGGCCAGCAGTCCGTCGCGCGTCTCGCCCGGGGCGTGCCGGGCGACGATCTCCAGGTAGCGCTCCACCGGCAGGTCGCCGTCGCGGGCGGCGTCCCACAGCCCCGCCCACACCAGGCCGCGGGCGAGCACCGGACCGATGTCCGACAGCCGGGCCTCGGCGGTGGCCAGCGAGTCCTCATCGAGCCGGATCTTGGCGTAGGTCAGGTCGTCGTCGTTGACCAGGTGCAGCGGCGCCTCGGGCAGCTCGATCGGGGTGCGCGCGGCCTGAAGGTCGATCTCGGTGCGCGCGATGCGCTCGAGTGTGCCGTCGGGGCCGGGGGCGTAGGAGCCGACGGCGATGCGGTGCGGGCGCGGATCGGTCTGGGTGATCTGCCACCGGTCGCCGCCCCGTTCCAGACGCAGGGTGGACATGCCGGTGGTCTTAAGCCAGGCCGCGGTCCACTCACCGAGGTCCCGGCCCGAGGCGCGTTCGAGGGCGACGAGCAGATCGTCGAGGGTGGTCGCGGCGAAGGCGTGGTCGGCGAAGTAGGCGCGCGCCCCGGCGAAGAAGGCGTCCCGGCCGACATAGGCGACGAGCTGTTTGAGCACGGCGGCGCCCTTGGCGTAGGTGATGCCGTCGAAGTTGAGTTTGGCCGCCTCCAGGTCGGTGATGTCGGCGACGATCGGGTGGGTGGTCGGCAACTGGTCCTGGGCGTAGGCCCAGGCCTTGCGTCGGTCGGCGAACGACACCCAGGCGTCGCGGTGTTCGGTGGCCTCGGCGCAGGCGAGCTGGCCCATGTAGTCGGCGAAGGACTCCTTGAGCCACAGGTCCTCCCACCAGCGCGGGGTGACCAGGTCGCCGAACCACATGTGCGCCATCTCGTGCAGCAGGGTCACCGCCCGGCCCTCGCGCTGGGCGGCGGTCGCCTCCCCGCGGAAGACGTAGGACTCGGTGAAGGTCACGCAGCCCGGGTTCTCCATCGCGCCCAGGTTGTATTCGGGCACGAACACCTGGTCGTACTTGCCCCACGGATAGGGGTGGTCGAACGCCTCGTGGAAGAAGTCCAGGCCCTGGCGGGTGAGGGTGAGCAGTTCGCCTGCGTCCAGATGTTCGGCCAGTGAGGCGCGGCAGTACACCCCCAGCGGCACCTCGAGCTCCCCGCGGCGCCAGGTGCCGCGCACCCCGGTGTAGGGGCCGGCGACGATCGCGGTCAAAAACGTCGACATCGGCAGGGTGGGCGCGAACTCGGTCTGCACCGTATCGGCGCCGACCTCGCGGCGGGCGAGCGCGCTGCGGTTGGACAGCACGGTCCAGTCGGCCGGGGCGGTGACCAGGAAGGTGAACGGGGCCTTGATGTCGGGCTGTTCGCAGCAGGGGAAGACCCGGCGCGCATCCGACGGCTCGTACTGGGTGTACAGGTAGGTCTGGCCGTCGGCCGGGTCGACGAAGCGGTGCATCCCCTCGCCTGAGCGCGAGTAGCGGGCGCGGCCGGTGACGGTGACGGTGTGACGGCCCGACAGCTCTGGCAGGGTCAGACGCGCCCCGTCGTAGTCGATCGGGGCGTCGGCGCCGTCGATCCGCAGGCCGGTCACCTCACCGCCGAGGAAGTCGAGCCAGGTGGACGTCGGGCCGCCGAGCACGTCGACGGCGAGCGTGGCGGTCACCGGGAAGGTGCCGACCTCCGGGTCGCGGGCGGCCGAGAGGTCGATCTCGACGCGGTAGTGGCGCACCACCATCGTGGCGGCGCGGGCGGCGGTCTCGGTCCGGGTCAGATTCGCGGTGCTCACACGGCCGATACTGCCACCCGGGGGCACGGCGGCTGCGGACCGTGATCGATCCCACCCGCCGAACCTATACCCCCAAGGGTATGGTGCGAAGTATCCGATCCCGAGGAGGACCCATGTGCTACCCCGTCAAGTGCGACCAGTGCGGCAAGACCGGCTGGGGCGGCTGCGGCGAGCACGTCGACCAGGTGATGGCCGGCGTTCCGCAGAACCAGCGCTGCACCTGTGAGCCCGCGGCCCCGGCCCCCGCCGCCGGCGGCGGTCTGTTCCGCTCGCTGTTCGGGCGCTGACCCCGCCCGGCGGCTTCGTCCGGTCTCGCGGCCGCTCAGCCGAACAGCGGCGGGACGACCTCGCAGCGCACCCGGTGCTGATCCTCGTCGTCTAGAGCGTTGAGCACGATCGTCGCCGCCCGGCGGGATCCGCAGATGGCCAGGTGGTCGCTGTAGTCGCTCGTGCAGCCGTCCTGGACGACGATGTTGGTCACCGTGTGCTCGGGCCCGCCTTCGAGCTGGCCGGAGGTGTAGGGGCGGACGAACTCGTCGTGCCGGGTGGAGATGTTGGTGTACTCGATGCCCGGCACGTACGGCGAACCGCCCTCGTGCATCCGGGTGATGAACTCCGAACCGGCGATCATCTGCGGCACCGAGTGCACGGTCAGCGCCGTGTCCACCCCGAGCCGCAGGGTGACCGCGCCGATCAGTCCGCGCAGCTGGCCGAAGGCCTCGGTGCCCTGCCACAGCGGGGCGAGCGAGATGTAGCGGCGGATCTTGTCGGCCCCGCCGAGGAATTTCGCGTAGTAGTTCGGCATCAGCGTGCCCTGCGAGTGGCCGACCACGTCGACCTGCTCCGCGCCGGTGTCGGCGAGCACCTTGTCGACGAAGGCGCCGAACTCCGCGGCCGACTCCTCGATCGGGGTCACCCCGCCGAAGGCCGACAGCGGCCAGGGCGCGCCGGCCGGCGCCCCGTAGGTCAGGGTGAACACCGAGAACCCGTGCCGGGTCAGCAGCGGGACGTAGGTGCCCCAGTTGGTCTGCCCGCCGCCGGCGGTGCCGTGCACCAGCCTACC
>JAJYRZ010000249.1 GCA_021793835.1 Actinomycetes bacterium
GCAGCTGATCCGCGGCGCCCGCCGACGAGACGGCGAGTGCGTATCCGCCCGGGTGGGCGATGTGCTCACCGGCCGCGCGCAGCGTGTAGTAGGCGCCCATCACGTTCACCTGGACGGTGCGCTCCATCACGGTCACGTCCCCGCCGACCAGCGGCAACTGGGCGGCGATACCGGCGTTGGCGATCACGATGTCCAGCCCGCCGAGCTCGGCGACCAGCTCGGCGACGGACCGCTCGACCTGGTCGTTGTCGGCAACGTTGCATTCGCGCCAGGGCGCGTTCCCGCAGTCGGCGGCGACCTCGGCCAGCAGCTCCGGCTCCAGACCCGCCAGTGCGACACGGGCGCCGCGGGCGTGCAGCCGGCGGGCGAGCGCCGCCCCGATGCCGCGCGCTGCGCCGGTGATCAGCACCCGGCGTCCGTGCAGGTCGATCCCATGGCGACGTCTCATACCCTCGTGCTCCTCACCGCGACCGGTCGGCGCGGGTGCCACACGCACCTGCACCGCTGCGCACCGACGGTATCAGCGCGGGGCGGGGATCGGCAGGGTGTGACACCGATCAGCGCACGGTGTACGGGGTGACCGTCGAGCGGTGTTCGTCGATGTCGAGATCCTTGCCGATCTGCGGGAACGCGCGCTGCGGGCAGTTGCGCCGCTCGCACACCCGGCAACCCGCCCCGATGGGGGTCGCAGCCGCCCCCGACAGGTCGAGGCCGTCGCCGTAGACCAGGCGGTGGGCGTGGCGCAGTTCGCAGCCGAGCCCGATCGCGTACATCTTGCCGGGCTGGCCGAAGCGGGCCGGCCGGCGCGAGACCGTGCGCGCCACCCACAGATAGGGCCGCCCGTCCGGCATCTGCGCGACCTGCCGGACGATCTTGCCCGGCTCGGTGAACGTCTCGTAGACGTTCCACAGCGGGCACGTCCCGCCCGAGGCGGTGAAGTGGAAGCCGGTGGCCGACTGGCGCTTGGACATGTTGCCGGCCCGGTCCACCCGCACGAACGACAGCGGCACCCCGCGCAGCTGCGGCCGCTGCAGGGTCGACAGGCGATGGCACACGGTCTCGAAGCCGGCCGAGAAGAAGGTCGACAGCCGTTCGATGTCGTAGCGGAACTCCTCGGCCGCATCGTGGAACTGCCGGTAGGGCAGCACGGTGGCGGCGGCGAAGTAGTTGGCCAGCCCGATCCGGCCGATCCGCTCGGCCGCGGCGGTGGTGAAACCGGCCTCCTCGACCATCTGGTCGAGCAGTTCGCCGTGTTCGAAATAGGCCAGTTCGGCGGCCATGCGGAAGGCACGCTGCCCGGGCAGCAGCTGGGCGGCGAACTCCATCGTCCGGGTCTCGGGGTCGTATCGGTGCAGCACGTCGTCGCCCAGATCGATCCTTTTGACCAGCGTCACCCCGTGCTGGGTGGTCAGCCGTTCGGCGATCTCGCGCAGCACGTCCCCGCGGTGCAGACGCAGCCGCTGGGTCATCTCCTCGGCCGCGACGTCGAGCTCGTGCAGATAGTTCTGCCGCTGATAGAAGTACTCGCGCACCTCCTCGTGCGGCATCGAGATGATGCCGGTGGTCCCGAGCGTGCCCAGGCGGCCCTCGCTGAGCACCCCGAGCTGATCGGTGGTGGTGCGATACCGCTGGTGCAGGGTGACCAGGGCGCGGGCCAGCTCCGGATGGTCGGCGACCAGCTTGGCGATCTCGGCCGCGTCCGGATCGGTGTCGAGTTGCTCGTCGAGCAGCACCTCGCGCACCTCGGCGATCAGCCGGGTGTTGTCGCGCGGAGCGAAGAAGGTCGGATCCACCCCGAAGACCTCGGTGATGCGCAGCAGCACCGACACCGTCAGCGGGCGTACGTCGTTCTCGATCTGGTTCAGATAACTGGCCGAGATCTCCAGCGAACGGGCGAGCGCGACCTGTGACAGCCCCTTCTCGCTGCGCAGCTGGCGCAGCCGGGATCCGACGTACGTCTTCGACATAGGACCAGCGTAGAAGCGGTCTCGCAGCGGTGCAATAGACAGGCTTCGCAGCGCTGCGAAGACGGCGGGGCGGGCCCCGCTACCCGATCAGCCGAACAGGCCCATCAGATCGTCGAGCTGCGCCGCCCCGGCCTCGTTGATGTCCTTGATTTTAGTGTCCGAGTCACCAACGGTCTGGCAGTAGCCGTTGACCGCGAGCATGGCCGCATTGACCGCTACCCCCTGGGTCGACTCGTCCTCGGACTCGAGGAACTCGGTGATCGTGTCCCGCTGCTCACCGGAGTCCTGGGCCAAGAACTCCTGGCAGGTGGTGTCGCCGCCGGCGTTGCCGGAACAGCCGGTGAGCAGGGTCGCCGCGGCCGCGGCCGCGATGGCGAGACCGGCGATGCGGATGCGCGGGAACGTGGTCACCACAGGTGCTCCTTCGTCAGGCGGTGCCGCAGCTCGGCGCCCGTCCGGTGTGCTCACTGTAGACGGCACCGAGGGTTGTCCGGCAACTGTTCCGCCATGCCGAGCCGGGACCGGCGAGCGGGGTGCATAAGATGCTCGACCATGAGTGAAAAAGTGATGTTTGGCAAGCGCGGTCGACTGGTTCCGACCCTGACCGCGCTGGTGTGCGCCGGTGCGCTGGCGGCGACCGCGGCCTGCTCCTCCGACGCCTCCGACGACTCCGCCTCCGGCGGCGAGAGCTCCACCTCGGCGGCCGCGAGCACGACCTCGGCCGCGGCCGGGTCGTCGGGCGCGGAGAGCGAGCTGGGCGACTGCGCTGAGCCGACCGTGGAGCTGCTCGAACTGGAGGGGCACAGCGACGCCGAGCCGCTGGTGCGCCTGCCGCTGCCCGAGGGCTGGGAGCGCAACACGATGATGGACTCGGAGATGGTGCGCGGGATGATCGGCGCGCCCCATCTGGCCGACCACGACGCGGAGACCGTGCCGGTGATCAACGTCGTGTTCGACGAGGTCACCGGGTTCGACGGTGACGCCGAGGAGATCGTCGACGCGCAGGTGGCCGGCTACGACCAGATCGGCGGCACGGTCCTCGACCGGTCGTCGACCGAGGTCTGCGGGCTGTACACCGAGAGGGTCGAGGCGACGGCGCAGGTGATGGGGCCGGAGGAGTCCGAGCTGTCCGCCCTGATCACCGTCTACCAGACCGAAGGCGCGAGCTACGCGATCGTGGTCACCGCGCAGGGGCCCGATCCGCAGAACCCGGAGTACCAGGAGGCGGTCGACACAGTCTTCGAGCAGATCCAGATCCTGCCGTCCGGCGGAAGCCTCTGACAGGTCTCTATCTCTTTCGCGCGCGCGATCACGGGCGGGGCGGCAGGGCGCATCG
>JAJYRZ010000042.1 GCA_021793835.1 Actinomycetes bacterium
TGCTCCACCCCGCGGTGCGAAGCCCACACTACCCACACGCCCACCCGCCGGGCAAATCGCCGCGGCCCCGGTCGGTGACCCCGCTCACGCTGGGGTTTCACCGGCCGGGGCCGCCGCGGGATCCGGCCTGTCAGTCGCCGGTGTTGCCGGTCACCTTCTCGTACTCGGCCACCGCCTCGTCGAGCTCCTCGAGCGCCTTGCCGTACTCGGCGAAGTCGCCGGAGGTCTGCGCACTCTTGAGCTTGCGGATGGCCCGGTCGATGTTCTCCACCGCGGCCTTCTCGTCGCCGGTCGGGGCGGGCGCGAGGGAGGCGGCGCTGTCGGCGGCGTCGTCGTCCTTCGCGTCGTCGTCGCCGGCGACCGCGTCGTCGGGCAGTTCCGGGGTGCCGTCGGGCTCCGCCGCGTTCTCCCCGTCGGGCTGCAGCGGTGCCCCGCCGGAGGCCTCGGGCCGGGTCGCCATGTCCGCGGTCTCGGAACCGAAGATCTGCGCCAGCGCCTTCTGCGCGGTGTTGCCGTAACCGACGCGCACGTCACCGTTCTTGTCGGTGTAGCTCATCAGCACCCGGGACAGCTGCGGGAAGGTGTTGCCGCTGGTGCTGCGCCGCTCGGTGTACAGCGGGGTGACGTACATGACCCCGCCGTCGGCGATCGGGATGGTCAGCAGGTTGCCGTACTGGATCTTGTTGTACTGCTCGAGCAGTGCGACCTCGGTCGAGACGTCCGAGTGCGAGACCATCGCGTTCTGCGCCTGCTGCGGGCCCTGGGTGATCGAGTCGGTCGGCAACCTGAGCACCGTGAACTGTCCGTAGTTCTCCGGGTCGGCTGCGACCGAGATGTACGACGACAGGAAGTCCCGGTCGTAACCGCGCATCGGGCTGGTGAGCACGAACTGCGGATCCCCGGTCTCCGGATCGGCGTTGAGCTGGTAGTACGGCGGCTGGTTCTTGTCGGTCTCCACCGTCGGATCCGAGGGCACCGTCCAGAACGCGTCGTTGGTGAAGAAGTCCTTCGGATCGTTGACGTGGTACTTGGCCAGCATCTCGCGCTGGACCTTGAACAGGTCCTCCGGGTAGCGCAGGTGTGCGCGCAGCTCGTCGGAGATCTCGCTCTTGGGCTCGACCGTGCCCGGGAAGACCTTGCTCCAGGCCTGGAGCACCGGATCGTCCTCGTCGAACTCGTACAGGGTCACCGTGCCGTCGTAGGCGTCCACGGTGGCCTTGACCGAGTTGCGGATGTAGGAGACCTGCTTGCTCGGCAGCGGCCGGCCGGTCACCGCGTCCACGCTGTCGCTCATCAGCGAGTCGAGCTCGCTGCGCTGGGCGTAGGGGTAGTTCTCCAAGGTGGTGTAGCCGTCGATGATCCACTTGATGCGCCCGTCGACCACCGCCGGGTAGGCCGAGGTGTCGGTGGTCAGCCACGGGGCGACCTCCTCGACCCGGTCGCGCGGGTCGCGGTTGAACAGGATCTTCGAGTCCTCGCCGATGGCGGAGGAGAACAGGATGTTGCGCTCGCCGTACTTGGCGGCGAACACCAGACGGTGGAACCAGTTGTCGATCGGCACCCCGTCGGCGCCGTCGTAGGTGTACCGCTCGGTCTCGGTGTCGTACTCGCGCGGATCGGCGTCGGCCGGCCCGCCGACGATCGAGTAGTCCTGCGACTGCTCGGCGATCAGCTCGCCGAAGTACACGCGCGGCTGATCGACCTTGAGCGCATCGATCTGCGACTGCATCGACAGGTCCGAGACCTCGTAGATCGGGTAGCCGCCGGTGCCCTCCTGCCCGTCACCGACCGCGGCCTTGACCGTGTTGGCCCGCGCGGCGACGAAACCGTTGCCATGGGTGTAGACGGTGTGCCGGTTGATCCAGTCGGTCTGGTTGCCGGTGAACGAGGTCGGCGCGAGCTCACGGGCGGCGACCACGAAGTCCTGCAGCTCGCCGTCGACCTCGTAGCGGTCGAGGTTGAGCATCTGCGGGAAACCGTAGAAGTTCTTGAGCTGCTGCTGCGCGGTGAAGGTCGGCGAGACCATGTTCGGATCCAGCAACCGGATGTTCTCGATCGTGGTGCGGTCCTCCGGCACCTCCGCCGGGTTGAGCTCGCTCACTCCCGGATAGTCCTCGTAGGTGACGTTGTCCTCGGTGATGTCGTAGGCGTCACGGGTGGCGTCGATGTTGCGGGTGATGTACTCCGCTTCCTTCTGGGCCGCGTTCGGCTTGACCGAGAACTGCTCGACGATCAGCGGGTAGACCGCACCGATCAGCACCGAGGAGACCACCATCAGCGCGGTGGCCAGCGCCGGGATACGCAGGTCGCGCAGCACGATCGCACCGAAGAACGCGGCCGCACAGATCACCGCGATCGCCAGCAGGATCAGCTTCGAGGGCATCACCGCGTGGATGTCGGTGTAGCCGGCGCCGGTGAACATCGGCAGCTTGGCGTCCGAGGCCAGCAGCGCGTAACGGTCGAACCAGTAGGCGATCGCCTTGGTCACCAGGAACAGCCCGGCGATCACCGCCAACTGGGTGCGCGCGGCCCGGGTGAGCTTGCCCGACTCCGAGGCCAGCCGGATCCCGCCGAAGATGTACTGGGTGATCAGCGCGGCGAAGAACGACACCCCGAGCGCGACGAAGATCCAGGTCAGAACGGACTGCACGAACGGCAGGGTGAAGACGTAGAAGCCGATGTCCTTGCCGAACTCCGGATCGGTGATGCCGAAGTCCCCGCCGTTGAAGAACAGCTGGACCTGCTGCCAGTTCGCCTGGGCGACCAGGCCCGAGATCACTCCGACCAGGATCGGCAGGACGAGCGCGAAGGTCTTGGGCCGGGCCATCACCAGTTCGCGGTAGCGCGAGACCGGATCGTGGGAGTCCGACATCGGCACGAACACCGAGCGGGTGCGGTACGCGGTCAGGATCGAGGCGAAGACGATGCCGCCGACCACCAGCCCGACGACGAAGAAGATCACCACCCGGGTCCACAGCTGGGTGGTGAACACCGAGCTGTAGCCGACCGAACGGAACCACTGCCAGTCGATATAGGTGCCCAGCAGGCGTGGGCCGATCAGCAGGATGAGGACCAGTGCGACACCGATCCCCACGAAGATCTTCGCGCGCCGCGACAATTGCGGCATCCCGCCGGTAGGACGCATGCCCACAGCTTCACTCTCCATCCACCTCGTCGGCCCGCCCTCGCGCGCCGGCGCCGCATCCGTCTGCCGACGGATCGCCGGGTCCGACTCTACGGAACCGCCGGCCCACCGGTTACCCCCGGTGCGCACCATGCCAACGCGCACAGGCCCGGGACGGTTCCCGCTGCCCGCGCGCGGGGTGGGACGATGCGGGTATGCACGACGATGCCGACACCCGCGCCTACTCGCTCGACGATCTGGGGCGCGCGATCCGTGAATGCGCCGAACACCTGGCCGACCAGCCGTGGGGCGGGCGCCCGCAGATGTTCGCCCTGGTGCCCACAGCACTGCTGGCAGAGCAGGATCCGTCCCTGCTGCACGCCCTCGACGACGCCGGTCTGACGGTGGTCGAGCAGGAGCCGCTGCACGAGGATCTGGATCAGCATCCCGAGGCGCTCGAGGAGATCGTGGCCGGCACCCGGTGGCCGGACGCGGTGGCCGGTGCGGTGCTGGTGCGCGAGGTCACGGTGCTCCCGCCCGGCGCCTCGCCGACCCCGGACGCCGCCGCGACTCACCCCGATCGTCGCACCGGCCGGATGTTCGCCGCGGCGCTGCGCGACGGTCGCGGGGTGGCCATGCTGCAGCTCGCCGATGACGAGACCGATGCGGCCGCCGACGCCGGGTTCGCGCCCGAGATCGAACTGCTGCACCAGCCGGGCATGGGCGAGGACCTGATCGATCTGGTGCGTGCCTCGCTGGAGGAGTCCGAACCGGATTACTGACCGCGCCCGGCGGTCACGCCCCCCGATGCCCGGTGGCCGGGGCCCCGGCGGCGGCCGAGCAAAGGCCGATCAGCAGGTCGGCGCGTCGCGCCCCGCCCCGATCGCGGCCATCGAGTCGATCGCGTCGTCGACCGTGTCCACCCGCACCAGGGTCAGGTCGTCGGGTGCGGTGCGCACCGCCTCGGTGCAGTTGTCGGCCGGCACCAGGAACACCGTCGCACCGACCTCGTCGGCGGCCGCCATCTTGTAGGGGATCCCGCCGATCGGGGCGACCGTGCCGAACTCGTCGATCGCACCGGTCCCGGCGACGAACAGTCCCGCGTTGAGCTCGCCCGGGCTGAGCATGTCGATCAGGGCGAGGGTGAACATCAGTCCCGCCGACGGTCCGCCGATCCCGGCGAGGTTGAACGACACCTCGGCCGGCGAGGTGATCTCCTCGGCGATGGAAACCCCCAGCGACGCGCCGTCGCGGTCGCCGACCGGCTCCCCGGCGATCACCTCCAGATCCTGCTCACGGTCGTCGCGCCGCACCGTGACCTGCACCGTCTGCCCCGGCTCGACACCGGTGAGCAGTTCCAGCAGACCCAGGCTGCCGCCCTCGACCGGGGCGCCGTCGACCGCGAGGAGCACATCGCCGTCCTCCAGCACCCCGTAGGCCCCGGAGTCCTCGCCGACCTCAGTGACGATCGTGTCGAGTTCGCCGAGGTAACGCATCGCGGCCAGTTCGGCCGCCTGCTCGGAGGACAGGAAGTCCTCCTCGTTCTCGGCGATGACCTCGTCACGCGACTTGCCGGGGGCGTAGACCTGATCGCGCGGGACGATGCCGGTGTCCCCGCTCGCCCAGTAACCCAGCGCGTCGAACAGCGTCAGCCCGTCGCGCACCGCGACCGTGGTCATGTTCAGATGCCCGCCGGTCTCGTCGGTCTCCACCCCGGTCACCTCGACCACGGGCACGGTGACGACCTCGGGCCCGTCGTCCCCCTCGACCTCGATGTCGGTGACGCCGAGGGTGTCCACGGTGGGGCCCTGTCCCATCGCGACATAGGGCACCGGCACGGTCAGCCCGACCACCACCAGCGCGATCAGGGGCAGCAGCAGGGCTCCGGCCGTCACAATCCGTCGACTCACCCGGCCAGGATAGATGCCTGCGCGCATCACGTCGTGGCCCGGTTGTTCGCCGCGAGCGTGCACCCCGCACACCCGCGGGTGCGCCCGGTACCGTTGAGCACATGACTGATCTGCCGTTCGGCTTCAACGGCCCGTCCGATCCGGGTGACGAGGGCGACGACGACGAGGCTCGTCGCCGCCGCGAGCAGGGCGGGTCGCAGGACCCGTTCGGCTTCTTCACCGGCGCCGGCGGGGACGCCGCCGGATTCGATGCCGCCCAGCTCGGCCAGATGCTCTCCCAGTTCGGCCAGATGCTGTCCGGCATGGGCGGGTCGATGGCCTCGGGTCAGCAGGGCGGCGCCGTGGACTACAAGCTCGCCGCCCGCACCGCGCACACCACGATCGCCGGCAACCCGGTGCTCACCGAGGAGCAGACCCAGGCGGTGACCGAATCGGTGCGCCTGGCCGAACTGTGGCTCGACGGGGCCACCGCCCTGCCCACCGGGGTCACGGTCACCGAGGTGTGGACCGCCGGGCAGTGGGTGGACCACACCATCGACACCTGGAAGCGGCTGTGCGACCCGGTCGCCGAGCGCATGGGCTCGATGTGGGTCGAGGCGATGCCCGAGGAGATGCGGCAGTTCGCCGGCCCCATGATGGGCATGCTCACCAGCATGTCCGGCGCCGCCTACGGCACCCAGCTCGGTCAGGCGCTCGGCCAGTTGGCGCGCGAGGTGCTCACCAGCACCGATATCGGCCTGCCGCTGGGCAAGGTCGGCACCGCGGCGCTGCTGCCGACCGCGATCACCGAGTTCGGCGAGGGCCTGGAGTTGCCGCGCGCCGAGGTGATGCTGTTCTTCGCCGCCCGCGAGGCCGCCCACCACCGGCTGTTCCATCACGTGCCGTGGCTGGCCTCGGGCCTGTTCGACGCGGTCGAGACGTATGCGCGCGGGATCAGCATCGACATCTCGGCGATCGAGGAGGCCGCGCGCGGGTTGGATCCGTCGGCGCTGACCGACCCCTCCGCGCTGCAGGACCTGCTCGGCGGCGGGGTGTTCCAGCCGCAGGAGACCCCCGCCCAGCGCCAGGCGCTCGAACGGCTCGAGCTGCTGCTGGCCCTGGTGGAGGGCTGGGTGGAGACGGTGGTGCGCACCGCCCTCGGCGACCGCATCCCCGCGGCCGAGGCACTGGTGGAGACCCTGCGTCGGCGCCGCGCCGGGGGCGGGCCGGCCGAGCAGACCTTCGCCACCCTGGTCGGGCTCGAACTGCGGCCGCGCCGGCTGCGCGAGGCGGCCGCGCTGTGGTCGCAGATCACCGAGGCGGTCGGGTCCGAGCGCCGCGACCGGGTCTGGGATCACCCCGATCTGCTGCCCGGCGCCGAGGATCTGGACAACCCGGCCGGTTTCGTCGACCGGCTGCTCGACGACGGCACGAGCGATCTGGACGATCCGATCGGCTCGATCGAAAAGCTCATGCGCGAACAGGGCGAATCCGGCTCCGGCGACGGCGACGTGGATTCCGGCGACGACGCGCCGGACACAGATGACCCGCAGTAGCGTCGGGGCAGGCGGATAGGCGGGGCCACCGCCCACTCGCCCGCCTACTCGTCCGGGGCACAGTCGCCCTCGGCGGGCCGGCCAGCGGCGTGCGCGCGGGCCTCGAGGTAGCCGCGCGCCCGTTCGGTGCGCGGGAACCGCTCGACCGCCGCCCAGAACCGACGCGTGTGGCCGCCGGGCACCACCAGATGTGCGAGCTCGTGCACCAGCAGATAGTCGAGCACGTAGTCGGGGAACTCGGCGACGGCCGCGGAGATGCGGATCGTCCCGGTCGCCGGGGTGGCCGATCCCCATCGGGTGCGCATCTCGGGCACCCACCGCACCGAGGACGGGCGGGCCCGCCCGCCGAGCCACCGCTGCGACAACGCCGCCGCACGGCGTTCCAGGTCCGCATCCGACAGGGTGGCGCGCGCCGCCGCCCGCTGTTCGCTGCGCTCGAGTCGGCCCAACACCTGGTCGATCAGCCGCTGCTCCTCGGCGGCCGACAGACCGGCCGGCATCAGCACCACGGTCTTGTCGCCCTCGCGGCGCGCACTGACCGTGCGGCGCCGCCGGGCGCTGCGACGGATCTCCAGCGGGCCCGGACCGGAAGACTGCTCGACGGTGTCCACGCCCACGAACATAACGCCCGCCGATGACACCGCCGTAACCACCGATCCGCGCCGCGCCCCGTCCGCGCAGGTCACAGGCAGTCTGGGCCTGTGGATAACCCGGATCGCACGCGATTGACGGCAGGTGCGGGGTGACACGGTCGGGCCATGAACTCGCCGCATCCGCTGCTCGACCCGACCCGCATCGTCGTCGCCCGTCCGGACGGGCACGTCCAGCTCGGCATCGACCCCGAACGCGCGGTGCTGATCCGTCCGCCCGCACCGCTGGACTCCGCCGATCTGCACCGCGTGCTCTCCCGGCTGGACGGCACAGTGGATCTGGCGCGGCTGTGCACGCGCCTGGCCGTGCCCGAAGCGCCGGTGGCCCATGTGGTCGCCGCTCTGGCGCGGGCCCGGCTGCTGGTCGCGCGCACCGCCGACCGGTCCGATCCGGCGCGCCGGATCCTGCTGCTGGGCGCCGGCGCCCTGGCCGATCAGCTCGCGGGCGCGCTGACCGGACACGGGGCGGTACTCGAACGCAATCATCGACCCGACCGGCCCGCGGTCGAACGCTGGGCGGGCGGGCTGGTGGTGCTGGTCGACCAGGTGACCGGCCACCGGCAGCTGCTGGCCGACCTGCACACCCACCGGGTGCCGCATCTGGCGGTGCGGCTGCGCGACGGGGTCGGTGTGGTCGGCCCCCTGGTGCTGCCCGGGCGCACCAGCTGTCTGCGCTGCGCCGATCTGCACCGGACCGACCGGGACCCGGCCTGGCCGCAACTGTTGCACCAGCAGCAGCGCCGGCCCGGCCACGGCGATCCGGCCACCGTGCTGGCCACCGCCGGTACCGCCGTGAGCGAGACCGACCGTTATCGCCGCTGGTCATCCGGGTCACCCGGCGCCGTGCGGCCGGTCACCGTCGACCACACCGTCGAGGTGGATCTGGCCCGGCCGGCGATCCTGGGCAGGCACTGGACACCGCACCGGGCCTGCCCCTGCGGGGCGGCCGGGCGCCCCGGGAATACCGCAGAACAGCGCACTGCGATGCTGACCGGCCCCGAATCAGGAACAATGGCCTCGTGTCCGAGATACCCCGCCGCGGCGTCGCCCGCTCCGCCCGTATGGCCGCACTCCCACTCGGCATCGCCGGCCGCGCCGCCGCCGGACTGGGGCGGCGGATGACCGGTCAGGATCGCGCCGAGATCGAAGCCGAGCTCGCCGCCAAGGCCGCCGAGCAGGTGTTCGCCGTCCTCGGCGAGCTCAAGGGCGGGGCGATGAAGGTCGGTCAGGCGATGAGCGTGTTCGAGGCCGCCATGCCCGAGCAGATCGCCGAGCCCTACCGTGAGGCGCTGACCAAGCTGCAGAAGGACGCCCCGCCGATGCCGACCGCGCAGGTCCATCGGGTGCTCGACCAGCAGCTCGGTACCGGTTGGCGTGAACGCTTCACCTCCTTCGACGATTCCCCCGCCGCGGCCGCCTCCATCGGCCAGGTGCACCGGGCCGTGTGGGCCGACGGGCGCGAGGTCGCGGTGAAGGTGCAGTATCCCGGCGCCGACGCGGCCCTGCGCTCGGACCTGAAGCAGCTGCGCCGCCTGGCCCCGGTGTTCAAACCCTTCGCCGCCGGCACCGACGTCAAGGCGCTGATCGACGAACTCGCCGCCCGCACCGAGGAGGAACTGGACTACCGGATCGAGGCCGACCGGCAGCGCGCCTTCGCCGCCGCCTACGCCGACGATCCCGCGGTGGTGATCCCCCGGGTGGTCGCCTCGAGCCCGCAGGTGGTGGTCACCGAATGGCTCGAGGGCACACCGCTGTCGCAGGTGGTGGCAGACGGTGACCAGGACACCCGCAACCTGGCCGGGCTGCGGCTGTGCGAGTTCCTGTTCTCCTCCCCCACCCGCTGCGGCCTGATGCACGCCGACCCGCACCCGGGGAACTTCCTGGTCCTTGCCGACGGCCGGCTCGGGGTGCTCGACTTCGGCGCCGCCTTCGCCCTGCCGGACGGCATCCCCACGGTGTTACAGGACATGGTGCGTCTGGCCCTGCACGACCGTCCCGAGCGGCTGGTGGCGCTGATGGACGAGGCCGGATTCGTCGGTGACGCCCGGCGTCTGACCGCCGAGGACGCCACCGATTTCCTGCGCCCCTTCGTCGAACCGTTGCGGCACGACAGCTTCCACTTCACCCGCCGGTGGATGCAGAGGATCGCCGGCACCTACGGGGATCTGCGCAGCAAGGAGTTCCAGACCAGCCGGGCGCTGACCATGCCCGCCGAGTACCTGATGATCCACCGGGTGCTGTCGGGCTCGGTGGCGATGCTGTGCCAGCTCGACGCCGAGGCCCCGTTTCTGACCGTGATCGACCGGTGGGCCCCGCGCATGCTGCTCGACCCGGACACCGATCCGGTCGCCCAGGGCTGAGCGGCCACCGGGCCGAAGGCCCCGGCCCGAACCGGGCGCAGCGGACGGTGCCCGGTCGTGTTCCTCTAGGCCGGATCGACCTCGACGGTGACGTCCTCGCCGCGCACCAGTGCCAGCACATCGGCGCCGAACCGCTCGAGTTTGGCCGCCCCGATGCCCGGGATGGTGGTCAGGGCTTTGGCGTCCTCGGGCCGACGTTCGGCGATCGCGGTGAGCGTGGCGTCGGTGAACACGATGTAGGCGGGCACCTCCAGTGCCCGGGCCTTCTCCACCCGCCAGCCGCGCAGCCGTTCGAACAGCGCCTCGTCCATGTCGCTCGGGCAGGCCTCGCAGCGGCCCAGCTTCATCGGCAGGGTGCCCAGCAGCGGTTTGCCGCACACCCGGCAGCGCGGCCGGCGGCGCTCGCGCTTGGGGGCGGCGATCTTCGACGCCGGTGAATCCTCCGGCACCAGCCCGTGCATGAACCGGGAACGGCGCCGGGTCTTGCGCCCGCCGGCGTTGCGCGCCCGCGCCCACGACAGCGCCAGGTGCACCCGGGCCCGGGTGACCCCGACGTAGAGCAGGCGGCGCTCCTCTTCGATCGCGGCCTCGTCGTCGGGCCCGCCGCCCGAGCCGAGCGCGTGTGAGATCGGCAGGGTGCCCTCGGTCAGCCCCACCAGGAACACCGCATCCCACTCCAGGCCCTTGGCCGCGTGCAGCGAGGCCAGGGTGACGCCCTCGACCACCGGCGGGTGCCGCGAGTCGGCCCGCCTGCGCAGCTCTGCCAGCAGGCCCGCCAGCGACAGCTCGGGCTCGTCGATGAGCAGGTCCTCGGTGAGCTGGACGAGCGAGTTCAGCGTCGACCAGCGTTCCCGGGCCTGCGCGCCCTGCGGTTCGGTGGCCGTCAGCCCCACCGGAGCCAAGGCGGCGCGCACCAGCGTCACCAGTTGATCGCCGCGGTCGGCGCCGTCGGGAAGATCGTCACGTTCGGCCGTCTGGCGCAGCGCCACGATCGCCTGCCGGATCTCGGGCCGCTGGAAGAACCCCTCCCCGCCGCGCACCTGATACGGGATGCCCGCCTCCGACAACGCCTGCTCGTAGGCCTCGGACTGGGCGTTGATCCGGTAGAGCACCGCGATCTCGGCGGCCGAGACCCCGTCGTCGATCAGTTTCCGGATCTGCGCGGCCGCCGCGGCCGCCTCGGCCGGTTCGTCGTCGAATTCGGCGAACGTCGGGGCCGGGCCCGGGGGGCGTTGGCCGATCAGCTTCAGCCGGGTGCCGGCGATCCGCCCCTTCGCCGCCCCGATGACCTGGTTGGCCAATTCGACCACCTGCGGGGTGGAGCGGTAGTCGCGTTCGAGCCGGACCAGTGCGGCATCGGGGTAGCGACGGGAGAAATCGAGCAGGAAACGCGGGCTGGCGCCGGTGAACGAGTAGATGGTCTGGTTCGCGTCGCCCACCACGGTCAGATCGTCGCGCCCGCCCAGCCAGGCGTCGAGCAGACGCTGCTGCAGCGGGGTGACGTCCTGGTACTCGTCGACGATGAAGCAGCGGTAGCGGTCCCGGAACTCCTCGGCCGCGGCCGAGGACTCCTCGAGGGCGGCCGCGGTGTGCAGCAGCAGATCGTCGAAGTCCAGTGCCGCCTCCCCGGCCTTGATCTGCTCGTAGGCGCTGTAGACCGCGGCGACCTGTTCGGGCGCCACCGGGGTGTCGCGGTGGAGCCGGCTCGCCTGTTCGGCGTAGTTCTCCGGCACGATCAGCGAGGCCTTGGCCCATTCGATCTCGCTCGCCAGGTCCCGGATGGACTCGGTGGAGGTCGAGACCCCGGTCTGGTTCGCGGCCCGGCCCACGACCGCGAACTTGCGGTCCAGCAGCTGCCAGGGCACATCGCCGACCACGCGCGGCCAGAAGTACTGGAGCTGACGCAGCGCTGCGGCGTGGAAGGTCCGGGCCTGCACGGCGCCGCCGGTGGCATCCCCCACCCCGAGTGCGCGCAGGCGCGAGCGCATCTCCCCGGCCGCCCGCGAGGTGAACGTCACCGCGAGCACCTGCGAGGACGCGACGTGACCATTGCCCACCAGATGCGCGATCCGGTGGGTGATCGTGCGGGTCTTCCCCGTGCCCGCACCGGCCAGGACGCACACCGGTCCACGCGGGGCGAGTACGGCCGCGGTCTGTTCCGGATCGAGACCTTCGAGCACTGACGCCATGGCCCCATCATGGCAGCCGCATCCGACTCCGGTCCTACCGGGAATAACCGGACCGGGCTTCGCGTTGGCCGGTACGTGACCACTACAGCGACTCCCGGCACCGTGACCATGTACGCCACGTCCTGGTGCCCGTACTGCACCCGGCTGCGTGCGCAGCTGAAAGAACACGACATCCCGTTCGTCGAGATCGACATCGACGACGACCCGGCGGCCGCCGAGTTCGTCGCCTCGGTCAACGACGGCAACCAGGTGGTGCCGACCCTGAAGTTCCCGGACGGGCAGACGGCGACCAACCCGCCGATCAAGGGCGTGCTGCGCCGCCTGGGTCTGCCCCGGGACTGACCACCGGGTCGCCGCGGGTCAGAAGATCCCGTCGGCGACGGGCCGCGCCGCGGCCAGCACCTCCGGATCGACCTCGATGTTGAGGCGGCCGAGCTGCCCTGCCGGCAGGTCGGCCGCCTCGACCGCGGCGGTGAGGAACCGGTCCTGCTCGGCCTTGTCGACCACGCCCTCGGCGAGCGTGCGGAACTTGTCGATGTACTGATCGCGGGCGAAGGGCCGCGCTCCGGCCGGATGCGCATCCGCCACGGCGAGTTCGTCGACGATCGTCTCCCCGCTGGCCAGCGTGATCTCCGCGCGCGCACCGAAGGCCTTCTCGGCCGGATCATCGGCGTGGTAGCGGCGGGTCCACTCCGGATCCTCGACCGTGGAGATCTTGTGCCACAGCGCGACGGTCTCCGGGCGCCCGGCCCGCTCGGGCGCATAGGAGCGCTCGTGGTGCCACACCCCGTCCTCGAGGGCGACCGCGAAGATGTACATCACCGAGTGGTCGAGGGTCTCGCGGCTGGCACGCGGGTCGAACTTCTGCGGATCGTTTGATCCGGTGCCGATCACGTAATGCGTGTGGTGACTGGTGTGCAGCACGATCGAGACCACCTGCGACAGGTCCGGTATCCGCCCGCGCATCCGGCGGGCCAGGTCGATCACCGCCTGGCTCTGGTATTCGGCCGAGTGCTCCTTGGTGTAGCTGTCCAGAATCGCGCGCTTGGGCTCCCCGGGCGCGGGCAGCGGCACCTGGTAGCGGGCTTCGGGCCCGCCGAGCAGCCAGGCGATCACCCCGTCCTCGCCCTCGTAGATCGGTGCCGGGGCACCCTCGCCGCGCATCGCCCGGTCCACCGCCTCCACGGCCGCCTTCCCGGCGAAGGCCGGCGCATAGGCCTTCCACGAGGAGATCTCGCCCTTGCGGGACTGTCGGGTGGCGGTCGTGGTGTGCAGGGCCTGCCCGATCGCCTGATAGATCACCGCGGGGTCGAGTCCGAGCAGGGTGCCGATGCCGGCCGCGGCCGACGGGCCCAGGTGGGCGACGTGGTCGATCTTGTGTTCGTGCAGGCAGATCCCGCGCACCAGATCGGTCTGGATCTCGTACGCGGTGGCCAGTCCCCGGATCAGGTCGGCGCCCGCGCGGCCGGTGTGCTGGGCCACGGCCAGCACGGCCGGGATGTTGTCGGCCGGATGCGAGTAGTCCGCGGCCAGGAAGGTGTCGTGGAAGTCCAGTTCACGCACCGCGACCCCGTTGGCCCAGGCCGCCCACTCGGGCGAATAGGTGCCGGGCACCCCGAACACCTCGGCCCCGGGCAGGTAGGGGTGTGCGAGCGCCTGCGACCGGGCGGTTACGACCGGGCGGCGTGCGATCGCGGCGACCGCGACGGCGGCGTTGTCGATGATCCGGTTGACGATCATCTCCGCGACCTCGGTCTCGACCGCGACCGGGTCGGCCGCCACCTCGGCCAGGTGCCAGGCCAGATGGTCGGTGCGCGGGAACTCCTCGGCCGCGCGCCGGGTACGTACAGTCACCGTCTTCATCGGACCGGCAGCCCCTCCGGGTAGGCCCAGGCCTCGATGATCCCGCGGGCGATCGAGATCGATCCGGGCAGCGCCGGACGGTGACGTTCGGCCGCGGACCAGTCCCCGCGCTCGAGGGCCTCGCGCACCTGGTCGCGGGTGAACCATTCGGCCTCGGCGATCTCGCCGTCGGAGAACACCAGCGGGGTGTCCGGGTCGGCCACGGCGTGGAATCCGAGCATGACCGAGCGCGGGAACGGCCACGGCTGGCTGCCCAGGTAGCGGATCTCGCGCACCTCCAGCCCGACCTCCTCGGCGATCTCCCGGGACACGCACGCCTCCACCGACTCGCCGGCCTCGACGAACCCGGCCAGCAGCGAGAACAGGGTCTCGGGCCAGGAGCCCTGGCGGGCCAGCAGCGCCCGGTCGGCGCCGTCGTGGACCAGGCAGATGACGGCCGCGTCGGTGCGCGGGAACTCCTCGGCCCCGCAGCGGGTGCAGATCCGTGACCAGCCGGCCGAGGACGGCGTGGTCGGCTGCCCGTCGCGCGCGCAGTAGCCGGCCCGGCTGTGCCAGTTGAGCAGGGCCTGGGCCGTGACCAGTTCCCCGGTCTGCTGTTCGTCGAGCAGCGCACCGAGCACCCGCAGGTCCGCGACCTGCGGAGCGGCGTCGATCTCACCGGGCACCGGATCGGCGGCCACCGAATCGTCGTGGACGGCCCACACGTGCCGGTCGCCCTGGCGGCCGAGCAGGACGGCCGAGTCGGGTCGGATGGCCGACACCTCGGCCCCGGTGACGTAGTGCAGCCCGTCGTGGTCGCCGCGGACCTTGCCCCGGCCGGACAGGCGCAGCACCTTCGCGCCGGCCCAACCGGCGTCGAGGGCGGCCGGATCCTCCCGCAGGGCCAGCGGCCGGTCGAGGGGGCGCCGCGAGAGCAGCGGGGGCTCGTGCAATCGGAAATCCATCACAGCGCCCACTGTGCCATCCGCGCGGCGGTCAGCTCTTGCGGATGTAGAGCAGCCGGTCGCCGGACTCGATCGATTCGACCTCCGCTGTGCCGGCACGCAGCAGCCTCCCCTGGCGCACCACCCCGAGCACGATGTCGCGCAGATGGCGCGGCGAACCGCCGACCTCCTCCTCGGTGGCGCGGCGTTCGGCGATCGAGAAGCCCTGGTCGGGGGTGAGCAGGTCCTCGATCATCGCCACCACCGTCGGGGTGATGGTGGCGACCCCGAGCAGCCGTCCGGCCGTGGCCGAGGAGACCACCACCGAGTCGGCGCCGGACTGCTCGAGCAGATGGACGTACTCCGATTCGCGCACCGCGGCGACGATCTTCGCCTTCGGCGCGACCTCGCGGGCGGTGAGGGTGACCAGCACCGCGGTGTCGTCGCGGTTGACCGCGACGATGATCGACGAGGCGCGTTGGGCCGCGGCCAGGCGCAACACGTCGGCCTTCGATCCCGAGCCCTGCACGGTGACCAGCCCGGCGTGGGTGGCCTTCTCCAGGATGCCCGGATCGGTGTCGACCACCACGATCTCGCCGGGCGGGACGTCGTCGCCGAGCAGCGCGTCGACCGCGGTGCGTCCCTTGGTGCCGTAACCGATGACCACCGTGTGGTCGCGCATCCTGTGCCTCCAGCGCTGGATCTTGAACGCCTGCCGCGACCGTTCGGTGAGCACCTCGATCGTGGTGCCGACCAGGACCACCAGGAACAGCATCCGCAGCGGCGTGATGACGAAGATGTTGACCAGTCGCGCCGATTCGCTGACCGGTGAGATGTCGCCGAAACCGGTCGTGGTGACCGACACGGTGGCGTGGTAGAGCGCGTCGAGGAAGGTCATCTTGGACCCGTCCTCGTCCGGATAGGCCACGTCCTGGTAGCCGGCGCGCTGCGCCCAGATGATCACCGCGGACAGCACCAGCATGCCGATCCCCAGCGCCAGGCGCACCGCCATGTTGCGTGCCGGGCTGACCTGGCGCATCGGCACATGGACGACGTTGACCAGGTCGTAGTCGGGACGATCGGTCAGTTCGTCGTCCAGGCGCAGCCTGCGCCGGAAGCGTCCCGCCATCAGCGTCGCCTCCGTCCGGCTCGTCTCCTCATGTCCGGCAGCCTAATCCTTCGGCTGCTCCGCGCCGCGTGTGGCGAGAAGTTCGGCCAACCCCGTCCCTGTGGGAAGGTCTTCGGGCACGACGGTGCGGTCGTGGCGGACGTAGTGGAATGCGGCCCGCACCTGCTCCAGCGGCGGGGCGGAGCCGGTCCGCGCACCGACCAGTTCCGCCCAGGCCACCCGGTAGGCGGCCAGTTGCATGGCCGCGGCCCGCTCCTCGGCCCCGGTCGGCGGCGCCCCGGTCTTCCAGTCCACCACCGTCCAGCCCCCGTCGCGGTCGGCGAAGACCGCGTCCATCCGGCCGCGCAGCATCGTGGTGCCCACCGCGATCTCGAACGGCACCTCGATCTCCACCGGGGTGCGCAGCGCCCATCGCGAGGCCAGGAAGGTCTCCTGCAGCGCGGCCAGGTCGGTGTCGGGGACCTCCGGTTCCCCCGCCCCGGGCAGGTCGTCGAAGTCCAGCAGTCTGGTGGCGCCGAAGTGCCGTTCGACCCAGGTGTGGAAGGCGGTGCCGCGGCGGGCTCGCGGATTCGGTTTGAACGGCACGGGCCGGCGCAGCCGCGCGGCCAGCACCTGCGGGTCGCGGCGCAGCACCACCAGGTCCGAGACCGACAGCTGTCGGGGCAGTTCGACCTCGACCGCGTCCTGTTCGGCCGCGGCGCGTTCGGCCAGCAGCAGATCGACGTCGCGGGCCCAGCCTTCGGGATCGGCGTCGGCCTCGGTGCCCGGGTCCCGTGGGGTGGCCGGATCACGGTCGTCCTCGGGTGCGGGCGGCACGGCCGGGATCTGCGCCGGATCGGTCACCCCTCCGGCGGCGAGCGCGTCGAGCACCATGCGGGCGCCTTCGAGTACGGGGGCGCGCCGCTCGGCGAGCGGGTCGGCCGGCCAGGCCGCGGTGCGGATCTGCGCGGCCAGCGGATTGTCGCGCTCCTCGGGCTCGGGCGCCCACCTGGCCACGGTGCCGACGCCGTCTTCGAGCACCGTGCGGGCCTCGGTGAGGAAGTCGGAGGGGCCTTTGGCCTTGCCGGTCTCGGGCCAGTGGTGGCCGGACAGCAGCAGCACCCGTTCGGTGCGGGTGACCGCGACGTAGAACAGTCGGCGGTCCTCCTCCAACCGGCGCCGGGTGAGCGCCTTGCGGTGCGCGTCGAGGGCGTCCTCGAGCGCCTTGCGGTCGTTGACATCGTCCAGTGCGAGCACCGGTACCCCCTCCTGGCCGGGTTCGCGCGCCCGATCCCCGCGCAGTTGCGGCGGCAGTTCGGTGACATCGCCCAGCCAGGAACCGGCCGCCCGATCGGCGGGGAACACCCCGGACACCAGGTGCGGCACCGCCACCACCTCCCATTCCAGGCCTTTGGCGGCGTGCACGGTGAGGATCTGTACCCGGTCGGGATCGACCCGCACCTCCCCGGGTGTCAGGCCCTTCTCCACCGTCTCGGCGGCCTCGAGGTAGGTCAGGAAACCGGACACGGTGGCGCGCGGGTCGGCGGCGTAGTCGGCGACGACGTCGGCGAAGGCGTCGAGGTGTTCGCGTCCGGTCTCGCCGGGGCGGGCCCGGACCTCCACCGCGACGCCGGAGACCCGTTCGATCTCGGCGACGATCTCGGTCAGCGGTTGGCCGAGGCGGCGGCGCAGCGAGCGCAGGACGTCCGCCAGCGCCGCGATCCGGGCGTAGCCGGCCGCCGAGTAGCGGTCGGCCGGTCCCGGGTCGGCGATCGCATCGCCCAAGCCCGGCTTGTCGGCCTCGTCGGCCGGGATCGCGGCGGCGACCGCATCGGCCAGGTCGAAGCCGTCGGAGATCTCCGCGCCCGCGGCCGGTGCCTGCGGGTCGAGGTCGCGGATCCGCCGGCCCAGCGCGGCCAGGTCGGCCGCGCCCAGCCGGAACCGGGCGCCGGTGAGCACCCGCATCGCCGCGGAGCCGGCGGTCGGGTCGGCGGCCAGTCGCAGCATCGCGACCACGTCTTTGACCTCGGGTTCGTCGAGCAGACCGCCGAGGCCGACGATCTCCACCGGCAGTCCGTGGCCGCGCAGGTGCTCGGCCATCGGCGCGGAGTCACGGTTGCGTCGCACCAGCACCGCAGCGGTGGGCGCGGGGTCGCCGCGCTCGGCGGCCGCGGTGAACTGCGCCGCGATCTGCGCGGCCACCCAGGCCCGTTCGGCTTCGACGTCTGCGCACAGCGCGGCGCTCAGCGCGCCCGGGCCCGCTCCGGGACGCGGGCGCAGGGTGCCCACCGGCACCCCGGTGCTGCGCAGCGGCGCGGAGATCGCGTTGGCCAGGGTCAGTGCCTCGGGCGGGTTGCGCCAGCTGGTCGACAGCTCGAGCCGGGTGGCGGGGCCGGCGGCGCCGGGGAAGTCGG
>JAJYRZ010000250.1 GCA_021793835.1 Actinomycetes bacterium
GCGCGCGTGGTGCTCACCCTGGCCTACGAACTGCGCCGACGCGGCGGCGGTCTGGGGGCCGCGGCGCTGTGCGGGGGCGGCGGCCAGGGCGATGCGCTGCTGATCTCGGTGCCGGGGGCGTAGCCGGCGCGCGGCGAGACCAACGCGGCGGCCCGGGCGGTGTGATCTTCACCGCCCGGGCCGCCGCGTACGGGCGCCCGGGCCGCGGGCTGGCGCATGATGGGCGGCATGCGTGCGTTCTTCGATCTGTCCACCCCGGCCAAGCGGTTCCGGTTCATCGCCTGGTTCGAGGCCCTGACCTGGGCAGCGCTGCTGGCCGGGATGATCGCCAAGTACGGCTTCGGTTACGAGGAGGCCGTGATGGTTCCCGGAATGATCCACGGTGTGCTCGGCTTCATCCCGTTCCTGCTGATCACCCTCGCGGTCGCCGCCCCGCTGGGCTGGAACAAGACCGTCACCTTCTGGGCGCTGGTCTCCTCGGTGCCGCCCTTCGGTTCGGTGGTGTTCGAGGTCTGGGCGCAGCGCACCGGGCGACTGGCCGAACTGTCCGCCGCCCCGGCCGCGGATGCGGCGGTGGGCGCGGACGCCGACGCCGGAGTCTGATCGCTCCCGGACCCGGGCCGATGGCCCACCCGGCGTCGACCGGGTGGGGGAGGTTCGTGGCAGACTGGCAGACGTGACACGACCGAGTTCTTCGTCGATGCCCTCGGCCGCGATGGCCGCCGCCATGGCCGGTGCCGTGGACCTGTCGGGTCTGCGCGACCGGCCCCAGACCGACCCTGCCGCCGAGCCGGGCCCGGGCGGTGCCCCGGCCGCGGTGATGCAGGTGACCGAGCCGGACTTCGAGCCGCTGGTGCTGGTGCGTTCGCAGCAGGTGCCGGTGGTGGTCCTGCTGACCGTGCCCGGGCATCCGCAGTGCGTGCAGCTCGAACAGCTGCTCACCGATCGGGCCAACGCCGACGGCGGCCGCTGGGTGCTGGCGATCGTGGACGTCAACACCGCACCGCGCATCGCGCAGGCCTTCCAGGCGCAGGCGGTGCCGATGGTGATCGCGGTGGCGGCCGGCCAGCCGATCGACGCCTTCACCGGACTGATCTCCGAGGACGAACTGACCCAGTGGCTCACCGCGATCGAGGACGCGGTGGCCGGCAAACTCTCCGGCGCACCGGAGGCCGAGCAGGCCGAGCCCGAACGCGATCCGCGCCTGGTGGCGGCCGAGCAGATGGCCCAGGAGGGCGACCTCGACGGCGCGGTCGCCGCCTACGAGGCGATCCTGCACAGCGAACCGGACCATCCCGAGGCCGGGCCGGCGGTGCGTCAGATCCGCTTCCTCGCCCGGGCCCAGCAGGTGCCCGAGACCGCGGTCGGCGCCGCCGACGCGGACCGGGACGATGTGGCCGCCCAACTCGACGCGGCCGATGTCGAACTGCTCGGTCAGCGCCCCGAGGCGGCCTTCGCCCGCCTGATCGGTGTGATCCGCAGCGGCGACGCCGAGGCGAAGAAGACCGCCCGCGCCCGGCTGCTGGAACTGCTGGAGCTGTTCGACCCGGCGGAGGAGTTCGTCATCGCGGCCCGCCGCGATCTGGCCAACGCACTGTTCTGATTCCGCGCCGCGGCGAACCGTCGGTGATCGTCAGTCGGTGGTGACACACTGACCGCACAGCACGGGGGCGGCGCGACCGAGGGGGACGGGTGTGGACGATCGAACCGAGACGGTGAACCCGCCGCCCGGCGGCGAGGACCCGGCGACCGGCGACGGCGGGGCGCAGGCGCCCTCGTGGGAGGTCTCCGGCGAGATCGCCGAGCAGCTCGAACAGTTCCTGATCTGCGCGCTGGTGTGGTCACCGGCCGAGCAGGCGGTGGCGGCGGGGCAGTGGCTGACCGCCGAGGACTTCTGGACCCCGAGCATGGGGCGGCTGTTCGAGCTGGTGTGCGACCTGGCCCGGCAGGGCCGGCCCCATCATGCGCCGATGGTGATGAACGAGCTCGAGCGCGGCGGCGATCTGACCGGCGCTGCGGCCCGCAACCTGATCCGCAACCTCACCGACGCAACCCTGGTCGGGGCGCCGCCCGAGGCGCTGCCCGGCTACATCGACGCGGTGCTCTCGGCCGCCTACCGGCGGTCGTATCGACAGGCGGCGGTGCGACTGGCGCAGATCGCCGAGCAGGCCCCCGAATCGCGACTGTTCGAGCTGCTGGTGGACATCGGCACCGGGCAGCGGACCGCGTGGCGCCGCCTGCAGGATTTCCGGACCCGCGGGGTGGCCGAATTGGCCGGCACGGCCGCGCCGCCTGCCGGTGGCGCCGATGAGGCGACCGGGTGAGGGAGTTCCAGTGCAGGAGACACCGGCCGAGCTGGCCGCACTGCAGCAGCTGATGGACGCCTCGCATGCGCGCGCCGGGGCACATCTGCGCGAGATCGTGGCCGGGCCGCGCCGGCTGGACGCCGCGCAGGTGGTGCGCGCACTCGCCGGGATGAAGGTGCTCGCACTGTCGACGGTGACCGCGGACGGCCGGCCCCGGGTCAGCGGGGTCGACGGGCACTTCCTGGGTGGCCGATGGACCTTCGGCACCGACGGACGTGCGGTCAAGGCCCGGCATCTGGCGGTGCGGCCTCAGGTCAGCGCCGCGCACCTCGACGGCGAACGGCTCGGTGTGTTCTGTCACGGCCGGGCCGTCCGGCTCGGGCCGGACGATCCGCACTGGGCGGCCACGCGGGCGCATTGGATCGCGCATTACGGCTCCGATCCGCTCACCTGGGGTGCCGATATCCGGCTCTACCGGATCGAGCCCGATTGGTTCGTCGGCTACGGCACGGTGTGAGCGCCGCCGACCGCGGCCGCTCAGTGGCAGGCGGTGGGGCCGTCGAGCACGCCCGCGCGCAGCGCCCCCAGGCGCTGATAGCCGCCGAGATGTCCGGTGCCTGCGACGTCGGTGGCCACCGGCCCGTCGTCGAGCACCGCGGCGATCGTCTCGTCCAGGTCGTAGGGCCCGGCGCCGGGCACGGGGCCGGTGTCGGCCCCGCGGGCCAGTTCGCCCGCCCAGGCCCCGGTCAGACAGATCGCGGTACGCACGGCCTCGGCGCCGTCGATCGGTGCGCCCTCGGCGTCGGCCAGAGCGAGTCCGTAGCGGGAGGCCACCACCGCCCACGGGGTGAACTCCCCGGCCAGCGAGGTTGGCGGCGCCCAATGGCTCTCCGCGGCCGGGGTC
>JAJYRZ010000043.1 GCA_021793835.1 Actinomycetes bacterium
ATCTATCGGCTCGGCTGGTGCCCGACGATCAGCTGCTGGTCGAAACGGATGCGCCCTATCTGACCCCGCACCCGTATCGGGGGGCGCCCAACGAGCCGTACTGCGTGGTCTACACCGCACACGCCCTGGCTTCGCTGCGCGACCAGGACCCGGCGGCACTGGCCGCCGCGGCCGAGGCGAACGCGCGCCGGGTCTACCGCCTCGGCGACTGACCCGCCCCCGGCCGGGGCCCCCGTGCCCCTGTACGGGAGCGTTATATAGATGCGGACGTGCGACCCGTCGAGGCCCGATAACGGTGACCCGTGGGGCGGATGGTAAAGGGTAGCGGAACTCACACTCGCGGAAAGCCGCAGGTGGTCGATCGTTTTCGGGTGGGGGTGGAGCGCGGTTTCGGGAAAGCCGTTGATCGCCTGACACCGGTACCGTTACCGTTCTGTGATCGAGAAGGCCGGATGGGGCAGAACCACCGGGCCGCATACCCCCGGAAGAGCTCGGGGAGACAGCATTCGGATCCACACGATCCGATCGCCGTGCGGCGCGGAGCCTCTGACCGGGACCCACGAACACTGGAACCTCATGTCGCTTATCACCCGCATCAACCGCAGCCGTGCCGCGCTGATCCGCGTCGTCGCCGGCGCTGCACTGGTCACCCTCGTCGCCGGGGGCGCCACCGCGGTCGCTGCACACAAGACGATCACGCTCGAGGTCGACGGCGAGACGGTCGAGCTGACGACCTTCCGCAGCGACCTGGACTCGGTGCTCGCCTCGTCCGGCTACGAGCTCGACGACCGCGACCGGGTCGTGCCCGCCCAGGGCACCTCGCTGTCGGACGGCGACTCGGTCACCTTGAACCGGGCCAAGCAGATCACCATCACCGTCGAGGGTGAAGAGAAGACCGTGTGGACCACCGCCGCCACGGTCGAGGACGCGCTGCGTCAGTTCGCCTACTCGCCGGACGACGTGAAGGTCTCGGCCTCGCGTTCGCAGCGGCTGCCGCTGGACGGGATGGATCTGGAGGTCAACCTGCCCAAGAAGGTCGTGCTGACCGACGGGGACAAGACCACCGAGATCGAGACCCCGGAGGCGACCGTGGCCGAGATGCTCGAGCGGCTCGGCGAGCCCCTGGAGCAGGACGACACCACCGATCCGGGCGCCGACGAGGAGATCGTCGAGGGCATGACGGTCACCGTGGAGCGGATCCGCACCGATAAGGAGACCGTCCGCGAGGAGTTCGAGCCCGAGCGCATCGAGATCGAGGACGACTCGATGGCCAAGGGCAAGGAGGTCGTCGAGGAGGAGGCCGTGCCGGGGGACCGCACCGCCACCTACGAGGTGACCACCGTCAACGGTGAAGAGACCGAGCGCGAGATCATCGACGAGGACATCCACGAGCCGGGCAAGCCGGCCACGGTGCGGGTGGGCACCAAGGAGGCTCCGCACGAGCCGCACGGGGTCTGGGACACCATCGCCCACTGCGAGTCGACCGGCGACTGGTCGATCAACACCGGCAACGGTTTCCACGGCGGCCTGCAGTTCACCCCGTCGACCTGGAACGCCTTCGGGGGCGGCCAGTACGCGCCGACCGCCGACCAGGCCACCCGCGAACAGCAGATCGAGATCGCCAAGAAGGTCCAGGCCGTGCAGGGCTGGGGCGCCTGGCCCACCTGCAGTGCCAAGGCCGGACTGCGCTGACCTTCCCCCGACCGGCGGGCCCGGCGCCCGCCGCGTGCACTAGATTCGTCTCGTGCCCGTAGATGAAGACCACGACCGCGCCGCGTTGCTCGGACCCAACCAGGTCCGCGAGCTCGCGGCGCGGTTGTCTGTCCGGCCCACCAAGACCCTCGGCCAGAACTTCGTGCACGACGCCAACACCGTGCGCCGCATCGTCGCCTCGGCCGACCTGGACGCATCCGACACCGTCATCGAGGTCGGACCGGGCCTGGGCTCGCTGACCTTGGGACTGCTCGAGGCGGTCGCCGCGGTGATCGCCGTCGAGATCGATCCGCCGCTGGCCCGCCAACTGCCCGCCACCGTCACCGACCGGGCGCCCACGCTCGCGCAGAACCTGACCGTGATCGAGTCCGACGCGCTGCAGGTCACCGCGGCCGACCTGCCCACCGCCCCGACCGCGCTGGTGGCCAACCTGCCCTACAACGTCGCGGTGCCGGTGCTTTTGCATCTGCTGGCCGAACTGCCCGCGGTGCGCACCACCGTGGTGATGGTCCAGCTCGAGGTCGCCGAACGGCTCGCCGCCGAACCGGGCGGCCGGATCTACGGGGTGCCGAGCGTCAAGGCCCGGTACTTCGGTCAGGTGCGCCGCGCCGGCTCGGTGGGCCGATCGGTGTTCTGGCCGGTGCCCAAGGTCGAGTCGGGCCTGGTGCGCATCGACGCCTACGCCCGCTCGCCCTGGGCCGACGGCATCGCGGCGATGGGGGCCCAGGAGCATCGCCGCGCGGTGTTCGCGGTCGTCGACGCCGCCTTCGCCCAGCGCCGCAAGACCCTGCGCGCCGCCCTGGCCGGCTGGGCCGGTTCGGCAGCGCGCGCCGAAGAGCGGCTGCGCGCCGCCGGCATCGACCCCTCGGCCCGCGGGGAACAGATCGGGGTGGCCGACTTCGTGCGGCTGGCCGAGACGGCCCCCTGAGTCGCCGGGCCACCCGCCCCGACGCACCGTCGGGTGGGACCGGCCCGGGCGCGTTAACCTGCCGGGGGAACCGACAGCGCGGACGATCAGCGGAAGGTAAGTGGGCGAGATGGCGGCCGAATATCGGGTCGACGGCGACGTCGCGATCATCGAGATCGACAATCCACCGGTCAACGGCCTGGGGTATGCGGTGCGGGCGGCCGTGGCCGACGGCATCGGCCGGGCACTGGCCGACCCGTCGGTGATCGCGGTGGTGCTCACCGGATCGGTGCGGATCTTCTCCGGCGGCGCCGACATCACCGAGTTCGGCACCGACCGCGCCCTGGCCACACCGACCAGCCGCGAGGTGATCGCGCTGATCGAAGACAGCGCGAAACCCGTGGTCGCCGCGATCAGCGGCACCGCCCTCGGCGGCGGCCTCGAACTGGCCCTGGCCACCCACGCCCGGGTCGCCGTGGACACCGCCCGGCTCGGCCTGCCCGAGGTCAACCTCGGACTGATCCCCGGCTCGGGCGGCACGGTGCGCCTGCCCCGGGTGATCGACGCCGACGAGGCCGCACAGATGATCAGCTCCGGACGCCCGCGCACCGCCGCGGAACTGGCCGCGCTGCCCGGCCAGCGCCTGCTGGCCGCCGTGGTGCCCGCCGACACCGACCCGGCCGCGCAGCAAAACGCGGTGATCGCCGCGGCCGCCGACGTCGCGCGCCGCCTCGCCCGCGCCGACACCCCGCCCGCGCGCACCCGCGACCTGGCCCCGATGGGCGGGGCGGGCCTGCCCGCACTGCGCGAGACCGTCCGGGCCCGGGCCCGCGGCGACCGGGCCCCGGTGGCCGGGATCGACCTGGTGGCCCGCGCCGTCGCCGAGCCGTTCGATACGGCGATGACCGCGGCCCGCGAGGTGTTCGTCGCACTCGAGGCCGGCCCGCAGTCCAAGGCCCGACGCTACGCCTTCTTCGCCGAACGCGCCGCCCGCAAGGTGCCCGGCCTGGACCCGGCGACCGCCACCCGCCCGGTGCACACCGCCGGGGTGATCGGTGCGGGCACCATGGGCCGGGGCATCACCCTGGCACTGGTGGCCGCCGGCATCCCGGTCACCGTCGTCGACACCGACCCCGAGGCGCTGTCCGCCGGGCTGGCTGCGATCGAGGCGAACCTGGAACGCGGGGTGGCCCGGGGCCGGCTTTCGGCCGCGCAGGCGGCGGCCCGGCGCGCCGCGATCACCGGGGCCGGCTCACTGGAGGCACTGGCCGAGGCGGATCTGATCATCGAGGCCGTCTTCGAAGACCTCGAGGTCAAAAAAGACGTGTTCACCGCACTCGACCGGATCGCCCGGGACGGGGCGGTGCTGGCCACCAACACCTCCTATCTCGACGTCGACGCGATCGCGGCCGTCACCTCCCGGCCGGAGGACGTGCTCGGCATGCACTTCTTCAGCCCCGCCGACGTGATGGCGCTGCTGGAGATCGTGCGCGCAGACCGCACCGGCGACGACGTGCTGGCCACCGCGCTGGCGGTCGGCAAGAAGCTCGGCAAGACCACCGTGGTCGCGCGGGTGGGCGACGGGTTCATCGGCAACCGGATGCTGGCCGCCTACCGGGCCGCGGCCACCGCCCTGGTCGACGCCGGGGCCGACCCGGTGGACATCGACGCCGCGATCGAAGACTTCGGTTTCGCGATGGGGCCGTTCGCGGTCGGCGACCTGGCCGGACTCGACATCGGCTGGGCCAACCGCAAGCGCCGCTATGCCGCCGACCCGGATTTTCCGCGCGATACCCTCGCCGACGCACTGTGCGAGCGCGGCCGGTTCGGGCAGAAGACGAAGGCCGGCTGGTACGACTACCCGGACGGTCCGCGCAGCCGTACCCGCAGCCCCGAGGTCGCCGACCTGGTCGCCGATCACCACCGCGCTCTCGGCGTCCGGCCGCAGACCTTCGAGCAGGCCGAGATCGTCGACCGGCTGGTGTTCGCCCTGGCCGACGAGGGCGCCCGCATCCTCGGTGACGGCATCGCCGCGCGCGCCTCGGACATCGACGTGGTGTACCTGGCCGGCTACGGCTTCCCCCGGCACCGGGGCGGGCCGATGTTCCACGCCGATCGGGCCGGACTCGCCGAGGTCGCGCAGACGCTGCGCCGGGTGCGCGGGGACACCCCGGACGCGGTCGCCCCGCTGCTGGCGCGCCTGGCCGCCGAGGGCGGGCGCTTCACCGACTGATCCCGCCCGGACCGCACCCGGCCGGGCGGGGCCGCCGCGCGCCACCGACTACCCTGGTCGGTGTGCTCAGTGTCGTGTCCCCACCGGTGATCGTGCAGGTCCCGGCGAAGATCAATCTGCACCTCGGCGTCGGTGACCTGCGCGACGACGGCTATCACGAGCTGACGACCGTCTTCCAGTCCCTGTCGCTGTACGACCGCATCGCCGCCTACCCGGCCGACGAGCTCACCCTGACCGTCTCCGGGGAGGGCGCCCGTCAGGTGCCCACCGACGAGACGAACCTGGCGCACCGGGCGGCGACCCTCCTCGCCGAGACGATCGGGCGCAGCCCCGGCGCGCGCCTGGAGATCACCAAGGGCATCCCGGTGGCCGGCGGCATGGCCGGCGGCAGCGCCGATGCGGCCGGCACGCTGCTCGCGCTCAACCGCCTGTGGCGGGCCGGACTGCAGCGCGACCGGCTGCACGCCCTGGCCGCACAGCTGGGTTCGGACGTGCCGTTCATGCTCACCGGCGGTACCGCGCTGGGCACCGGTCGCGGGGAGGAACTGACCACCGTGCTCGCCCGCGGCACCTTCCACTGGGTGATCGCCATGGCCGACGGCGGCCTGTCCACCCCCGAGGTGTTCGGCGAACTCGACCGGCTGCGCGACAAGGGCACCCGGCCGCGCGTGGGCGATCCGGCCCCGGTGCTCCAGGCCGTGGCCGCAGGCGACGCCGACGCACTGGCCGCAGCGCTGGGCAACGACCTGCAGGCCGCGGCCGTGACACTGGCCCCGCGGCTGCGCCGCACCCTCGATGCGGGCCGGCGGGCCGGGGCGCTCGCCGGCATCGTCTCCGGTTCGGGGCCGACGTGTGTGTTTCTGTGCGCCGACCACGAGTCGGCGATGACGGTGTCGGTGGACCTGGTCGGGGAGGGGGCCTGCCGCACGGTGCGGCTGGCCACCGGACCGGCCGGGGGCGCGACCGTGCTCGATCCAGTCACCGGAGAAGAAAAGGAGCGCCCCTAGATGGCCAACCCCGTACTGATCAACCTCGAATCGGTGTCGAAGTCCTTCGGCATCCGACCACTGCTCGACCAGGTGTCACTGGGCGTGCACGAGGGCGACCGGATCGGGGTGGTGGGGCTCAACGGCGGCGGTAAGACGACCCTGCTCGAGGTGCTCGCCGGGGTCGAACCGCCCGATGCGGGCCGGGTCAGCCGGGTGGGCGGGCTGCGTATGGCCGTGGTCACCCAGCGCGGCGACCTGCCGGGCGGGGCCACCGTCGGCGAAGTGATCTTGGGGCCGCTGGGCCTGGCCGAACACGAGTGGGCAGCCGACAGACGCATCCGCGAGGTGCTGCGCGGCATCGGCTTCGGCGCCGTGGTCGACGAGGTCACCGGCGGGACCGGAGCCCCGGGCCTGGAGGGCTCGGTGCGCGGGATGGACACCCCCGTCGACCGGCTCTCGGGCGGGGAGCGGCGCCGGGTGGCGCTCGCCGCAGCCCTGGTGCGCGAACTCGATCTGCTGGTGCTCGACGAGCCGACCAACCACCTCGACGTCGAAGGGGTGCAGTGGCTGGCCGAACACCTGCTGGCCCGGCGCTGCGCACTGGTGGTGGTCACCCACGACCGCTGGTTCCTCGACACCGTGGCCACCCGCACCTGGGAGGTCGTCGGCGGGCAGGTGGAGAGCTACGAGGGCGGCTACAACGACTGGGTCTTCGCCCGCGCCGAACGCGCCCGGCAGGCCGACGCCGCCGAGGAGCGCCGCCGTAACCTCGCCCGCAAGGAGCTGGCCTGGCTGCGCCGCGGCGCGCCCGCGCGCACCTCCAAGCCGCGCTACCGGGTCGAGGCGGCCGAGGCGCTGATCGCCGACGTGCCCGCCCCGCGCGACACCGTCGCGCTCACCGCGTTCGCCCGCCGGCGCCTGGGCAAGGTCGTCGTCGAACTCGAGGACGCCACCGTGCGCGCCCCGGGGGTCGGTGAGGTCCAGGATCCGGACGGCCGGGTGCTGGTGCAGGACCTGACCTGGCGGCTGGCCCCGGGCGAGCGGATCGGTCTGGTCGGAGTCAACGGTTCGGGCAAGACCACCCTGCTCAAGGTGCTCGCCGGGGCGTGGCCGCTGGCCGCCGGCAGACGCATCGAAGGCCAGACGGTCAAGCTCGGTTGGCTGCGCCAGGAACTCGACGACCTGCCCGCCGACATGCGGGTGCTCGACGCGATCGAGGACGTCGCCCGCTCGGTCGCCTTCGGCGACAAGGAACTGTCGGCCTCGCAGCTGGCCGAGCGGCTCGGGTTCGCCCCGGCCCGCCAACGCACCCCGATCGCCGACCTGTCGGGCGGGGAGCGCCGGCGCCTGCAGCTGACCCGGGTGCTGATGGCCGAGCCGAACGTGCTGCTGCTCGACGAGCCGACCAACGACCTGGACATCGACACCCTCCAGCAGCTCGAGGACCTGCTCGACGGCTGGCCCGGCACCATGGTGGTCATCTCGCACGACCGCTACCTGATCGAGCGGATCTGTGATTCGACCTGGGCGCTGTTCGGCGACGGCAAGCTGACCAACCTGCCCGGCGGGATCGAGCAGTATCTTTCTCGCCGGGCCGAACTGGAACGGGACGCGGCCGCGCGCGAGCAGTCCGGACGCGGCGGCGGCGCCGCGGCCCCGGGAGCGGGGAAGCAGCCGGGCGGGGCGGCCGAGGCCGCGCCGAGACGCTCGGGGGCGCAGGACCGGGCGCTGCAGAAGGAGCTGTCCCGACTCGAACGCGCCGTCGCCCGGCACGACGAGGAGGAGGCCCGGCTGCATGCGGCCCTGGCCGATGCGGCCACGGACCCGGAACGGCTGCAATCGCTCGGCGCAGAACTCAGCGCGGTGGTGGCCGAGAAGGAACGCGCCGAGGAGCGGTGGATGGAGATCGCGGCCGAACTGGAGTGAATCCGCCCACGCGCCCGGCCGGGCGGGCAGGGCGATGTCCTATGGTGCCAGCAGCAGCGACGAGAGGAGTTTCGACGGTGAGCGGATACATCGAGGCAACGGTGGACAACGGGGTCGGGGTGGTGACCTTGAACCGACCGAAGGCGCTCAACGCGCTCGACATCACGATGATCCGCGAGATGTACGACACCCTCGTCGGTTGGAAGACCGACGACGCCGTGCACACCGTGCTGGTGCGGTCGGCCTCCGACCGGGCGTTCTGCGCCGGCGGGGACATCCGTGCCATCCGCGACTCCGCGCTGGCCGGCAATAACGGCGAGGTCTACGGCTACTTCTCCGAGGAGTACCGGCTCAACGAGCTGATCGCCGACTACCCCAAGCCCTATGTGGCCCTGGTCGACGGGGTGAACATGGGCGGCGGACTCGGGGTGTCGGTGCACGGCAGCCACCACGTGGTCACCGAGAACGCGGTGCTGGCCATGCCCGAGACCGCGATCGGCTTCATCCCGGACGTGGGCGCGAGCTACTTCCTGACCCGCATCGACGGGCGGGCGGGCCTGTACTACGGGCTGACCGGGGTGCGCATGAGCGCCGGGGACGCCCTCGAGGCGGGCCTGGCCACCCACCACGTGCCGGCCGAGAAGCTCAGCGCATTCGCCGACGCGATCGTCGCCGGCGGCCTGGAGGCCGCCCTGGCGCAGGACTACGTCACCGCCGGGCGAGGCGAGTTGGAGTCGGCGCTGGCCGACGACCGGGCCGCGATCGACGAGGCCTTCGCCGGTGACGACGTGGCCGCGATCCGGGCCCGCCTGGACTCCGGCGACGAGCCGTGGCGGGTCGCTGCCCGCGAGGCGCTGGATGCGGTCTCGCCGTGGGCGCAGGCGGTCACCGCCGAGCTGCTGCGCCGCGGCGGGCAGACCGCGGAGCTGGGCGAGAACCTGGGCAACGAACTGCGGGTCGCGGTCGCGATGACCAAGTGCCCGGACTTCCGCGAGGGCGTGCGCGCGATGCTGGTCGACAAGGACCGCAACCCGGCCTGGTCGCCGACCACCCTGGCCGAGGTCGACGCGCAGGCCGTGCAGCAGGTGTTCGAACCGCAGAGCTGAGCAGACCGGTGACCGGCGGGGCCGGCGCGCGACCGACAGGTCGTGGCGCCGGCCCCGCCGTCTGTCCGTCGGCGCCCCGCACCGGCGCGGAAACAGGGCCGGCCGACCCCGCCGAAGAGGCGGCAGCCGCGGCGATGACCTGGATACGCAGCCGAAACGTCCCGGAATCGTTGTTTCGCTGTGTTCTGCGTTACGGTCGTTGAGCCAGATGCCAGACCCGCGCCGGCCCATCGCCGCCCCGTCGGGACGAAGCATCGTCGGGGCAGGCGGTGTTCGCTCGCACAGGGCACAGGTGGGCCGATCGGGTCGGTGATGATCCGTGACGGTACCGAGGAGACCCATGTCCACCAGCAGTTCCTCCACATCCACCCCGATCGGCCTGCGCGCCCGTCGCACCCGCCGCGCAGCCGCAGCCGTCGGCCTGGCCGCAGCGCTCGGAGCGACCGCGGCCTGCTCGACCACCGATTCGGGCGAGACGCTCGACGAGGCCACCGACTCGGGCACCATCACCGTCGGCTACGCCGGGGAGGCCCCGCACAGCTTCGTCGACGAGAACGGGGACCTGACCGGTTCGGCCATCGCCATCGACTCGGCCGTCTACGAAGAGCTCGGCATCGACACCGTCGACGGCACCCTGGTCAACTTCGGCGACCTGATCCCGGGCCTGAAGGCCGGCCACTTCGACGCGGTGTCGGCGAACATGTCGATCCTGCCCGAGCGCTGCGAGGAGGTCGCCTTCTCCGAGCCGACCTTCCGCTACACCACGGCGCTGATGGTGCCCGAGGACAACCCGATGGACCTGACCGACCTGGACTCGGCCAAGGAGGCCGGGGCGAAGGTCGCGGTGATGGGCGGGGCGATCGAGGGCTCCTACACCGAGGACCTGGGCATGGACGCCACCACCGTCGACGATGCGCAGACCGGGATGGAGGCCGTGACCTCCGGCCGGGTGGACGCGTTCGCGCTCACCGCGGTGTCGCTGAACTGGATGAAGAAGCAGCAGCCCGACGCTCCGGTGGAGGTCACCGAGTCGTTCGTGCAGGTCATCGACGGGGTGCCGCAGGAGGGCGCCGGCGGTGCGACGTTCAACAAGGACGACACCGAGCTGGTGGAGGCCTTCAACGAAAAGCTCACCGAGATCACCGGCGACAAGGACAAGTTCCTGGAGCTGACCGAGCCGTTCGGCTACACCGAGGCCGAGATCCCCGACCCGGAGCTGACCACCGAGATCCTGTGCGAGGGCATCTGACGGGGTGATGTGAGCAGATCATGCTCGACGACATACTCAAGGAACTGCCCGGCTTCTCCGACGGCCTGCTGATCACCGTCGAACTCACCGCCGGCGGCATGGCACTGATGTTCGTGCTGTCGTTCGCCCTGGGCACCCTGGCCCGCGCGCGAGTGCTGCTCGCGCGCGGGCTGGCGCGGGTGCTCATCGAGTTCTTCCGCGGCACCTCGTTGGTGGTGCAGATGTTCTGGCTGTTCTTCGTGCTGCCGCAGTTCGGCTTCAAACTGGCCCCGCTGCTGTGCGGGATCCTGGCGCTGGGGCTGAACTACGGCGCCTACGGCGCGGAGATCGTGCGCGGGGCGCTGGCCGCGGTGCCCGCCCCGCAGCGTGAGGCGGCCGTGGCGCTGAACCTGCCGCCGGCCCAACGGTTCTTCCGGGTCACGTTGCCGCAGGCGTGGGTGCAGATGATCCCGCCGTTCTCGGTGCTGTCGATCCAGCTGCTCAAGGGCTCGGCGTTCGCCTCCTCGATCACGCTGGCCGACCTGACGTTCCAGGGCAAGATCCTGCGCAACGCCACCGGCAACACCGCGGTCGCCTACGGCATCGTGCTGGTGCTGTACTTCGTGCTGGCCGGGATCATCGCCGGGGTGATGCGGCTGATCGAGTACGCCGCCAAATACCGGCTCGGCCAGGCTGCACCGCCGCGCGAGACCTGGGCGGAGATGGTGCGCAAGGTCCGCACCGGGCAGGGCCCGGGCGGCATCGCGGTCGCCGGATCGATGCACAGCGGGGGTGTGCGCTGATGGACTGGAGTTGGCAGACCGCCTGGGACGTACTGCCCGTGCTGCTGCAGGGGTTCAAGATCACCCTGCTGGTCACCGTGATCGGTTCGGCCGTCGCGATCGTGCTCGGCCTGGTGCTCGCGCTGATCCAGCGCGCGCCCACCCGCTGGATCAGCTATCCGGTCGGCTTCGCCGCCACGTTCGTCCGGTCGACCCCGCTGGTGGTGCAGCTGCTCGCCTTCTACATCGGGATGCCGTGGCTCGAACCGCTCTACATCGGCATCGCGGTGATCGGCGTGCACTACGCCACCTACATGTCCGAGGCCTACCGTGCGGGCATCGACGCGGTGCCGGTGGGGCAGTGGGAGGCGACCACCGCGCTGTCGCTGCCCACCCGCACCCGCTGGCAGCAGGTGATCCTGCCGCAGGCCGTGCGCACGGTGGTGCCCGCGCTGGGCAACAACATCATCGCCATGTTCAAAGACACCCCGTTCCTGTCGGTGATCACCGTGACCGAGATGGTCCGCGCCGCACAGATCTACGGCGGGGACCACTTCCGCTACGTCGAGGCCTTCACCCTGGCCGGGATCATCTTCCTGATCGCCAGCTACCCGACGTCGCTGCTGCTGCGCAGACTGGAGGTCCGCCTTGCCCACTACTGACCCCGCACCGATGGTGCGCTTCGACAAGGTGGTCAAACGCTTCGGCGACCACACCGTGCTCGACGATCTGGACATGACCGTCGGACGCGGGGAGCGGGTGACCCTGATCGGCCCGTCCGGTTCGGGCAAGACCACGATCCTGCGCCTTTTGATGACCCTGGAGAAGGTCACCGGCGGGGTGATCGAGGTCGGCGGCGAGCCGCTGAGCCACATGCCCCGGCGCGGCAGGCTCGTGCCGGCCTCCGAGCGGTATCTGCGCGAGCGCCGCAAAGAGATCGGCATGGTGTTCCAGCACTTCAACCTGTTCCCGAACATGACCGTGGAACAGAACATCACCGTCGCCCCGCGGCGGGTGCTGGGCGTCTCCCGCGACCAGGCGCGTGAACAGGCCCGCGAACTGCTCGAACTGGTCGGACTCGAACAGAAGATCGACGCGCACCCGAGCAGGCTGTCGGGCGGTCAGCAGCAGCGCGTGGCGATCGCGCGTGCGCTCGCGATGCGTCCGCAGGTGCTGCTGCTCGACGAGGTGACCTCGGCGCTGGACCCGGAGACGGTCGGCGATGTGCTCGACGTGCTGCGCGATGTGGCGCGCAGCTCCGACATCACCATGCTCATCGTCACCCACGAGATGAGCTTCGCCCGCGACGTCTCCGACCGGGTGCTGATGTTCGACTCGGGTGTGATCCTGGAGGACGGCGCGCCGGAGAAGATCTTCACCGACCCCGACCACGAGCGCACCCGGACGTTCTTGAAGGCCGTGGTCGGGTAGCGCGCGGTGGGGCAGCGGCGGGTCACCGGTCCGCGGCGACCGACACCGCCGCGCACCCGCACGGCGGGGAGATCTCGGTGCACTCCACGGTGAGCCGGTGGCGGGTCAGCGCGAGCGAGGTGCAACCCGGGTCGGTGCACTCGTAGGTCCGGTCCACGTGCACGATCAGCGTGCCGTGACAGTGGTCGGTCTCGGCTGCGCACTCGGGGCACTGCATACCCGACGCCTCCCTTCGACGGCGGTCGGTCCGGCCGCTCACGACCGGTCCGCCGTCTTCTTCTTCGCCGCCGTCTTCTTCGCGGCGGACTTCTTCGCCGGCGCCTTCTTGGCGGCCGTCTTCTTTGGCGCAGCCTTCTTCGTGGCCGCCGACTTCTTCGCCGCGGTCTCATCGGCCGTCTTCTGCGCGGGCGCATCACCGGTCTGGTCACCGGGTGCGGTGCCGGTGGCGCGTGCGACGCTCGCGCTGAGCGCGGCCAGCAGATCGGACACGTCCTCGTCGGCCCGGTCGGGCGCCGCGGCGGCCGGCGCGGTCACCGTCTCGTCGCCGGCCACCTTGGCGGCGATCAACTCCTCGAGCGCCTCGCGGTACTGATCGTGGTACCGATCGGCTTCGAACACCTCCGAGGTCATCGACTCGATCAGCGACAGCGCCATGTCCATCTCCTGGCTGCGCACCTGCGGATGGTCCTCGGTGAGGAACGGGAAGTCGGGGGTGCGCAGCTCGTCGGGCCACAGCATCGTCTCGAGCACCAGCACGTCCGAGGTCACCCGCAGCAGAGCGAGCGATTCGCGTCGGCGCAGCGCGATCTTGGTGATCGCCACCCGCCCGGATTTGGCGAGGGCGTCGCGCAGCAGCAGATACGGTTTGACCGCCGCCTTCTGCGGCTCGACGTAGTAGCTCTTGTCGAACCGGATCGGATCGATCGACTCCAGCGGCACGAACTCGACCACCTCGGCGGTCTTGGCGGTCGGGGCGGGCACCTCGGCCAGATCGTCTTCGGTCAGCACCACCAGCCGCCCGTCGTCGGTCTCGACGCCCTTGGCGATCTCGGCGTAGGGCACCTCGGCCCCGTCCACCGAGCACACCCGCTGATACCGGATCCGGCCGGCGTCGGTGGCGTGCACCTGTGTGAACCGCGGTCCGTGGTTCTCGGTCGCGGTGTAGAGCTTGACCGGGATGGTCACCAGGCCGAACGAGATCTGCCCGTTCCACATCGAGCGCATGTCAGTGCCCCTTCTGTCGCACACCCGGCACCTCGGCGACGGTCTTGTCCGGGCGCAGGCCCCGCCACGACGGTTGGCGCAGGCGCCCGCCGCCGGTCATCCCGGCGTGGCGGACCTCGCCGACCAGTTCCGGGCGCACCCAGCGGGCGGTGCGCTGCTCGGTCCGCGGCAGGGTGTCGAACGGATTGCGGGCGGCCGCGCGGTCGTCCAGCAGGGCGCGCAGCCGGACGAGTTCGGCGTCGCTGAAGCCCGTGCCGACCTTGCCGACGTAGCGCAGCCGCTGCGGATCGGCCGGATCGGGCACCCCCAGCAGCAGGGCGCCGATGGTCTTCTGCCGCATCCCACGCCCCGGGGTGTAGCCGCCGATCACCACCTCGTCGGCGGCCAGATGCTTGTGCTTGATCCAGCCGTCGCCGCGCCTGCCGGGCAGATAGTGTCCGCCGCGCCGCTTGGCCACCACCCCCTCCAGGCCGCGGGCGCGGCTGTCGGCCAGCGCCGCGGCCGCATCGCCGGAGAGCACGGCCGGCACCTCGGCCGCCGACAGCAGCGGGGCGAGCGCCTCGAGCACCTGGCGGCGCACCTGATACGGCGATCCGGTCAGCGCACGGCTGTCGAGGAAGAGCACGTCGAACAGCAGCAGCCGCAGATCGGTGTCGGCGGTGCGATCGCCCAGCAGCGCGAAGTCCGGCACCCCGTGCGCATCCAAGGCCACCAGTTCGCCGTCGAGCACGGCGCGGTGGCCGGTCAGATCCGTGCCCAGCGCGGTGAACCGGGCGAACTCGGCGGTGATGTCCCGGCCCGACCGGCTGCGCAGCGACACCTCGGGCGGGTCGGCGAGCCCGTCGATCTCGGCGAGCACGCGGTAGCCGTCCCACTTGCCCTCGAAGGCCCACCGATCCGGATCCAGATCGTCGATCGTGCCGGGGGAGGCCAGCATCGGTGCCAGACCGCGCGGCATGGCGACCGCAGGTGCGCCCCCGGCGAGCCGGTCGGCCGATCCGGCACCGCCGGACACGGTGGGCGGATCCGGTCCGGAATCCATCTTGTGGATCATCCACCGCTGTTCGCCCCGGTCGGTGCCGGTGGCGAACAGGGCGAACCGGCCACGCACCCGGTCGCCGTGCAGATCGACCACGACCTTCTCGTCCGACCAGGAGACGGTGTCGTAGGTGCCCCGATCCCAGATCGCGACCGTGCCCGCGCCGTACTGGCCGCGCGGGATCGTGCCGGCGAAGTCGGCGTAGGCCAGCGGGTGGTCCTCGGTGGGCACGGCGAGCCGGTTGCGGGCGGAGGTCTCGGGCAGTCCGGTGGTCAGCGCCCAGGACACGAGCACCCCGCCGCGCTCGAGCCGGAAGTCCCAGTGCAACCGGCGCGCATGGTGCTCCTGGATGACGAAGATCGGTGCGGTGCCTGCGGTCTGGTCGCGGGCCGCGGCCGAAGCGTCGTCGGCCGCGGGTGCGGGAACGGGTTCGGGGGTGCGCGCCGGATCGCGTCTGGCCCGGTACGTGGCCAGCGGATCGGTGCCGGTCACCGGGGCCGGCGGGTCCTCGTGGGCAATCGGATCGACCAACTCGGCGAGTAGATCGCCGTGCTCGTCGGCGCGGGCGAGCACCTCGTCGGCCGTCAACTGGCGCAGGTCGGCCCCGTCGAGCTCTGCCCACGTGCGCGGGGCGGCCACGGTCGGGCGGGCGCGGCCGCGCAGCGAATACGGGGCGACGGTGGTCTTCGCACCGTTGTTCTGGCTCCAGTCGATCAGCACCTTGCCGATCCGCGCCGACCTGGCCATCGTCGCGGTCACCTCGTCGGGGTGGGCGCGGGCGAGGTCTTCGGCCACCCGGCGGGCCAACCGCGAGGCAGCCGCGGAGGGCACCGCGCGCGGCAGCGGCACGTACAGGTGGATGCCTTTGGACCCGGAGGTCACCGGCAGCGCCCGCCAGCCGGCGCCCTCGACGATCTCCCGCACCCGGCCGGCGACCCGCGCGCAATCGGTCAGGTCGGTGCCCGGCCCCGGATCGAGATCGAACACCAGCCTGGTGACCAGGAAGCCGTGCACGTCGCCGGGGGACTGGGCCTGCGGGTCGGGCAGATCCAGGCGCCACTGCGGGGTGTGCAGTTCCAGCGCGCCCTGCTGCCCGGCCCACACCAGTGCGGCCGGGGAATCGAACACCGGATAGGTCTTCGGGCCGGCGCTGTGGCGCAGCACGGCGCGGGTGAGCCATTCCGGTGCGCCGGCAGGCAACTGCTTTTCGAAGAACGACGACCCGTCGGTGCCTTGGGGCCAGCGTTTACGGGTGACCGGCCGGGCGGCGATATGGGCCAGCATGAGCGGGGCGATACGGCGGTAGTACTCGATCACCGTCGCCTTGGTCACCGCCGGGGCGCCTGGGGCGGCCGGATACAGCACCCGGCCGGGACGGGTGATGCGCACCTGGCCCGGATCGGGCGGCGCAGTGGTCGCCACCGGACACCTCCCGTCACTCGCCGGTTGTCGTCGAACACCTCTGCGGTACCTGTCATGGCCGGTCTACCCGGCCGGTGCTGCGGGCAAACGCCGCAGCGGGCCGGCGGCGGATCCGGCCGTAACACACGCGGGGCGCACCGCATGGCGGACGCGCACACCGGGTACCCCTCGAGTGGACCGGCGTGCAGACGCGCCGCAGAAGATGCGCACAGGAGGGATCTGAACGATGCGGGTGATCGTCATCGGCGGAACAGGACACGCGGGCGGCGCCGTGGTCGAGGCGCTCGGCGTGCGGGGCCACCAGGCGGTGCCCGTATCGCGGTCGTCGGGGGTCGACGTGGTCTCCGGCGACGGGGTGACCGAGGCGCTGCGCGGTGCCGACGTCGTCGTCGACACCGTGAACCCCGACAGCATGGAGTACGACGCGGCCCGCGACTTCTTCACCACCGCCACCGCGAACCTGCTCGAGGCCGGACGCGAAGCGGGAGTGGGGCATCATGTGACGCTGTCGATCCTCGGCATCGACCGGGTGCCGGGCCTGGGCTACTACCGGGCGAAACTCGACCAGGAATCGGCAGTGGCCGAGCAGGCGGGACCGGTGCCGTACACGATCGTGCGCTCCGCCCAGTTCTTCGACTTCGTGCCGACCGTCGTCGACGCCGCCACCGAAGGCGATGTCGCCCGGCTGTCGCCGACCCGGCTGCAACCGATCGCGCTGACCGACCTGGGCCGGTTGATCGCCGAGACCGCGGTCGGGCAGCCGCACGGCGGAACAACCGAGATCGCCGGCCCCGACCCGATCGGACTGGACGAGATGGCCACCCGGCTGTTCGCCGCACGCGGCCGGCAGGTCGAGGTCGACAGCTCGCCGGACCACCGCCCGTTCTTCGGCGCCGCCGTCCCCGCGGACGCGCTGCTGCCCGGCCCCGACGCCCGGCTGGGAGAGACGACGTTCGAGCAGTGGCTGCGCGGCGGGTGACCGGGCGCGGACCTAATCGTCGCCGGCGGCGACCAGCGCGTCCAGGGTCAGGTGCGGGTTCTCCTTGGCGATGTACTGCAGCCGCCACTTGTCGGAGAACAGCGCCAGCAGCGCCCCGTCGGAGTCGCGGGTGAACACCTCGACCCCGCGCTGACGGTTCAGCTCGGGCGCCGACTCGGCGTCGGTGGCCCGAGCGATCGAATACGGCAGGTTCTCCAGCACCGTGTCGACCTTGAACTCGGCCTGCATCCGGCCGGTGACCACCTCGAACTGCAGCTGACCGACCGCGGCCAGCACCGGGGAGGCGTCCCCGCGGGTCTCGTTGCGCAGCACCTGCACCACGCCCTCGGACTCGAGCTGGTCCATCGCCTTGCGGAACTGCTTGTACTGCCCGGCCGAGCGTGCGCGCAGAACCGCGAACAGCTCGGGCGCGAAGTTCGGGATCGGCGGGAACTCGATCTTCTTACCCGAGTACAGGGTGTGGCCGGGCCCGAGGGCGGTGGCGTTGACCAGCCCGACGATGTCGCCCGGGAAGGCGGTGTCCACGGTCTCGCGGTCAGCGCACGACACAACTCGAG
>JAJYRZ010000251.1 GCA_021793835.1 Actinomycetes bacterium
GTCCCGGTCGGCACGGTGCCCATCTACCAGGCGTTGGAGAAGGTGGACGGTGATCCGGCCGCGTTGACCTGGGAGGTCTACCGGGACACGGTCATCGAACAGGCCGAACAGGGCGTCGACTACATGACCGTGCACGCGGGGGTCCTGCTGCGATACGTGCCGCTGACCGCCGAGCGGGTCACCGGCATCGTCTCCCGAGGCGGATCGATCATGGCGGCCTGGTGCCTGGCGCACCACCGCGAATCGTTCCTCTACGAACACTTCGACGAGCTGTGCGCGATCTTCCGCCGCTACGACATCACCTTCTCGCTCGGCGACGGGCTGCGTCCCGGTTCGATCGCCGATGCCAACGACGCCGCGCAGTTCGCCGAACTGCGCACCCTCGGCGAATTGACCCGCGTGGCCTGGTCCCACGGGGTGCAGGTGATGGTGGAGGGACCGGGACACGTGCCGATGGACAAGATCGCCGAGAACGTCCGGCTCCAGCAGGAGCTATGTGACGAGGCGCCCTTCTACACTCTCGGGCCGCTGGCCACCGACATCGCTCCGGCCTACGACCACATCACCTCGGCGATCGGTGCGGCGATGATCGCGCAGGCCGGTACCGCGATGCTGTGCTATGTCACCCCGAAGGAGCACCTGGGGCTGCCGGACCGAGACGACGTCAAGGTCGGGGTGATCACGTACAAGATCGCCGCGCATGCCGCGGATCTGGCCAAGGGACACCCGCGTGCGCAGCAGCGGGACGATGCGCTGTCTCGCGCCCGGTTCGAGTTCCGTTGGCTCGACCAGTTCCATCTGGCGCTCGATCCGGACAGCGCGCGGGAGTACCACGATCAGACCCTGCCCGCGGAGGCGGCGAAGACCGCGCACTTCTGCTCGATGTGCGGACCGAAGTTCTGCTCGATGCGCATCTCGGCGGATGTCCGCGCGGCCGCCGACGCGATGAGTCCGGACGAACGTCGCCGACTCGATGCGGTGATCGCCGAGGGCATGGCCGAACAGTCCGCGCGGTTCCGCGCGGGCGGCGGCCGGATCGACCTGCCGATCCAGACGCTGTGAGCGGTGCGGTGGCGGGCCGGGTGTGGCCGGCCCGCCACCGTCTCGGTGTGCCCATCCCGGTCCCGGAGCCGGTCACTTCGGCTGTGCGCCTGCGCGGCGACCGATGGGGTCGGACCGTGCTCAGACCGGCAGGCGGCGATCACAGCGACTGGGCGCCCCGTGTGCAGGACACCGGGACGACAGGGCGGACTGCGCGGTGTCGTCCCCGCACGGGCAGGTCGGCCTGCCGGTACCGTTTCCGCAATGAAGATCGTGCGGCGCATACGCCGCGGCCGGGTCGCGGAGGCCCCGCGCGTCCGCTATCTCGTCGCTCCGGCCGGGCATCCGAATTACGGCGACGAACTCATCGCCCGGGTGTGGCTGGCCCGCCTGGCCGCGCAGTACCCGCATGATCGGGTGGTGCTGGACTGTCACACCCCCGGGCAGGCGGCGGTACTGCTGGACGGCGTGCATCCGCACCTGCTGGTCACCGACACCCTGTGGCGGGTGGCGGCCGAGTCCGCGCACGCCGATCCGCAGCGGCCGTGGGAGCCGACGGTGGCGCGCTCGGCCGCGCTCGGCCGGTCCCCGCACCTGGACGCGGGGCTCGATGTGCTGCACGGCGCCCGTTCGATCCATCTGCTCGGCGGCGGCTACGTCAACGCACTCTGGCCGCATCACGTCGCGGTGGTGGCCGCCGTGGCCGCGGTGGCCCGCGCGCACGCGATTCCGGCATACGCCACCGGCCAGGGACTGTCCCCGGCGCCCGGCGGGCCGGCCGGCGCGGCGCTGAGCGCGGCCTGGTCCGCATTCGACCTGGTCGACGTGCGTGATCGGGAGTCGCTCGCCCACGCCGGTCCGGCCGGGCACCTGTCGGTCGACGACGTATGGCTCGGGGTCGGCACGGCGTCGGCGCCGCTGGAACCACCGCCGGGGCCGGCGGCGCCTGTGGAACCGGGCCGGGTGGTGCTGTGTCTGCAGTCCGACCGGACCGACGACTTCGCCGCCGACGGCCTGCACGGGCCGCAGGCGCTGGCCGCCCTGGTCCGGCGCACTCTGGACCACTGGCGGGTGCCCGGAGACCGGGTGACGGTGGTCGAAGGCATCCCGGGCGGGGACCGGGTGGTGTTCGATCTGCTCGGCGATCGGCTCGACGGAGCCCGGTTCGTGCCGTTTCTGCACCTGTGGCGGCACGGACTGCCCGCGGCCGCAGGTCAGACGTGGATCTCCACCCGGTTCCATCCGCACCTGCTCGCCGCCGCGGCCGGCGCCTCCGGGATCGCGGTGGTCACCGAGCCGGACTACTACGACGTCAAACACGCCTCCCTGACCGCGGCCGGTTCGGCGTGGACGGTGCTCACCGATCCGGCCGCCACCCCCGACCGGCCCGCCGCGGGCGGGTTCACCGCGGACGCGGTCGCGGCGGCCCGAGCGCAGAAGTCGGCGGTCGCCCGGCGGGTGTATCCGGCGGGGTAGGTGCTCGAGCGAGAACGACGGCGGCGTCGAGCGGTCCCGCAGGGCTACCATCGCGGCCATGAGCACTGCGCCGCGATGGTTCACCGAGACCTCTGAGGGACACTCCGACTGGTACGTCCAGCGGTTCCGCGAGATGGCCGCCCAGGGCCACGACCTGGCCGGGGAGGCGCGGCTGATCGACGCCATGGTCGCCCCCGGCGCGCGCGTGCTCGACGCGGGCTGCGGGCCGGGCCGGCTCGGCGGCGAACTGCACGCCCGCGGCCACGAGGTGGTCGGGGTCGATGTGGACCCGGTGTTGATCGCCGCCGCCGAAGAGGACCATCCGGGCCCGACCTGGCTGGTCGGCGACCTCGCCGAACTCGACCTGCCCGCCCGCGGGGTGACCGGCAAGTTCGATGCCGCGGTGATGGCCGGCAACGTCATCTGCTTCGTGGCGCCGGGCACCGAACCGGTCGTGCTCGCCGCGGTCGCGAAGCATCTTGCCGACGACGGGATCTTCGTCGTCGGGTTCGGGGCGGGGCGCACCCTGACCTGGGAGCAGTTCGACGAGGTGGTCGCCGAGGCGGGCCTGCGGGTCCGTCAGCGCTTCGCCACCTGGGACCTGCAGCCCTGGCACGACGACGCCGACTTCGCGGTGAGCGTGCT
>JAJYRZ010000044.1 GCA_021793835.1 Actinomycetes bacterium
CGATCTCGGCGTCGGAGAACGATTCGCGCGCCATCACGTGGCACCAGTGGCAGGTCGCGTAGCCGACCGACAGCAGCACCGGCACCCCGCGACGGCGCGCTTCGGCGAACGCCTCGTCGCACCACGGCCACCAGTGCACCGGGTTGTCGGCGTGTTGGCGCAGGTAAGGGGACGTCGCGTCGGCCAGTCGATTACTCACGCCACCAGCCTAACGACGTAGGCCGGTCGGTGTGTGTCCTGGAAGACGTAACGCACCGGTCACGGCAACGGAAGAAGGTCGTTGTACGGAACCTCCGGACTCCACCCCATGTGTCAACTCTTTCGACACGTTCCGGTGACGTGTTAAGAATTTCGCAAAAACTTAACACGTCCGGCTGACATGTCGACGTTCTCGACAGATGAGACGCCGCGGCGGGAGGAGCGTGGCGCCCGGCTCGACACCGGTATCAGTCGGGTCTGCCGGGGTCCGGTCGATCGGCACCGCCGTCGGCGGCACTCTCTCCCGCACCACCGGCCGCCTGCGCGGCGCCGGACCGGGAGGCGGCGAAGCCGTCCGGCTGGGCGCCCCACTCCACGCCGGCCTTCTCGGCGGCCTCGGCGTTGGCGCGCAGGGCCTTGATCCGGCGGTTCATCGACCGGGCCAGCAGCATGATCGCCAGCAGCAGGCCGAGGATCACCGCCAGCCCGACGGGCGCGGCCTTGCCGAACTCAGGCCCCTTACCGCCGGTGCGGTCCGGGTTGCCCCAGGTGTTGGCGAGCACCATCGCGCCCTCGGTCACCGCCAGGTTCGCGGTCGCGAGCATCATCGTCACCCCTCCTCGGGCAGTCCGGCGAACAGATCGTTCTCCGGGATGGAGGTCGACACCCGGGTCTTGGCCAGCTCGAACTCCTCGGTCGGCCAGATGCGCTGCTGCATCTCGATCGGGACCGCGAAGAAGTTGCCGTTGGGGTCGATCTGGGTCTCATGCGCGAGCAGCGCACGGTCGCGTACCGGGAAGTAGGCGCCGCACTCGACCTGGGTGGTCACCCGGGCCATCAGGTCGCCCTGCTCGGTCTTCCACCGGTCGAGCCAGGCCGCGAACGGGTTGGGCAGGCCCGCCTCTTCGAGCGCATCGCGGAAGGTCTCCAGCCGCTTACGGATGAATCCGTGCGAGTAGTAGACCTTGGAGATCTCCCACGGCTCACCGAGCTCGGGGTGGTAGTCGGGGTCGGCGGCCGCATCGTAGGCGGCCATCGACACCTCGTGACAGCGGATGTGGTCCGGGTGCGGGTAGCCGCCGTTCTCGTCGTAGGTGATCATCACGTGCGGACGGAAGGTGCGGATCTGCTCGACCAGCCGGCGCACCGGCTCGTCCATCGGCACGACCGCGAAGCAGCCCTCGGGCAGCGGGGGCGGCGGATCGCCCTGCGGCAGACCGGAGTCTTCGAAGCCGAGCCAGACGTGATCGACCCCGAGGATCTCGGCGGCGCGTGCCATCTCACCGATCCGCAGCTGCGGCAGCTGTTCGAGCGCGCCCTCGGTGTCCATCGCCGGATTCAGGATGTCGCCGCGTTCACCGCCGGTGAGGGTGACCACCAGCACCTGGTGTCCCTCGTCGACATAGCGCGCCATCGTCGCGGCGCCCTTGCTCGACTCGTCGTCGGGATGGGCGTGCACCGCCATCAGCCGGTAGCTGCTCAACTGCTCACTCACCTCGAAGTTCGAAGACGGTCCGCGTCGCAAGAGTATCGATCCGCGGGGGCGGGGCCGCGCCCGCGCGGGACCGGCACCGATCGCTTCCGAGTCTAGTCCCTGCGCCTGCGCCTGCGCCGTCGGCCGACCGCACCGACCGACCGTCCGTGACCGGACGCACAGCGGGGCGCATGGTAGGAAAGCTATCGAGATGGACACCGACGACGCCGCGCGCGCTACCCCCTCCCCGGCCTCCGCGCCCCGCTACGAGCAGCCCCGCCTGTCGGCCGGGACCCGCAAGACCATCATGTACGTGCTGGTCGCGATCGTGCTCGTGCTCGGCGGGCTGCTGTCCTACGGCGCCTACCGGGTGATGGGCTCGAACGACCTGGAGGCGACGATGATCCGCTACGAGACCATCGACGACGACACGATGCGCGGTGCGGTCGAACTCACCCGTGACTCCCCCGAACGGCCTGCGATCTGTGTGGTGCGCGCCCGGGACCGGGACGGCTACGAGGTCGCCCGCCGCGAGGTGTACTTCCCGCCGACCGAGGACAAGACCGTCGAGATCACCACCGACTATCTGGCGCGCGGGCTGCCGGCGGTGGGCGATGTGTACGGCTGCAGCTACGACATCCCCGGCTACATCGACCCGGAGACCGCCGGGCCGAGCTGACCGGTCGCACCCCCGCGTCCAGCCCGCATCCGCGCCTTGAGGATCCGGCGGGCCACTCGGCGATGGTATGATCAGGACATACACGGCTCGTGTCGAGCCGTGTATTGCTGCTATATACGGACGATTCGCCCCGCGGGGACGTCGGCACGGTGCGCCGTGTCGCCTCCGCGGTCGATCGTCGAGGCCGTCTCCGGGACTTCCGGTGGCGGCGAACGTGAGTTCGAGGGAGCGACACCCATGACCGAGACCCAGGAGACCTGGCTGACCCAGGAGTCCTACGACCGCCTCCGGTCCGAGCTGGACGGACTGATCGCCAACCGCCCCGTCATCGCCGCCGAGATCAACGAGCGCCGCGAAGAGGGTGACCTGAAGGAGAACGGCGGCTACCACGCCGCGCGGGAGGAACAGGGTCAGCAGGAGGCGCGCATCCGCCAGCTCCAGGAGCTGCTGGGCAAGGCGAAGGTCGGCGTCGCCCCCACCAAGTCGGGTGTCGCGTTGCCCGGCTCGGTGGTCACCGTCTACTACGACGGCGACTCCAGCGACGAGGAGACCTTCCTGATCGCCACCCGCGAGGAGGGGTCGAACTCCGACGAGCTCGAGGTCTACTCCCCGCAGTCGCCGCTGGGCGCCGCCCTGATCGACGCGAAGGTCGGCGATTCGCGCGAGTACCTGGTGCCGTCGGGCAACACCGTGCAGGTGACCCTGGTCAAGGCCGAGCCCTACCAGGGCTGATCGGCCCCGCCGGACTGCTTTCCCCGCCGGCCCCGCACCGTTTCTGACGGTGCGGGGCCGGCGGCGTCTTCCGGGCCGGGTCCGGCCCTGGCCGGGGCCCGGGCGCCGGAGGAGGACGCGGCAGCGCGTGGCGGTATGGATGTCAGACCCCTGTAGTCGGGTAGGGATCACCGGTCGCACAGCGACCCGCCCCGGCCTACCGAGCCCCGGCAGGTCGGCGCCCACAGCGCTTCCGCGCCTCGAACCCTGACGGAGTAGTCCTTGTCTGTCCCTCCCCCGCCTCCTCAGCCCCCACAGCCGCCCCAGCCGCAGCCTTCGCATCAGCCGCCGCCTCACGGCCGGCCGGTCCCGCCGCCTCTCGGACCGCCGCAGCCGCCGGCCCGCAACACCATCGGGCTGGCCGCGTTGATCGTGGCAGTGATCGGCTTCGTCTTCGCCTGCATCCCCGGTGCGTTGATCGTCGGGTGGATCCTGCTTCCCGTGGCGTTCGTCCTCGGCATCGTCGGGATCACCCGCGCCGACCTGTCGAAGACCACCAGCGCCTGGGCCCTGGTCGTCTCGGTAATCGGCGCCATCGTCGGGTTCATCGTGTTCTTCACCGTGATCGGCGACGCCGTGGACGAGGCGTTCAGCAGTGACGACCTGGCACCTGCAGACACCGCCGAAGCCGTCACCCCCAGCACCACCGACACCGCCCCGGCCGACGAGCCGGGCACGCGACAGACCCCGCTGCAGGTCGGTGAGACCGTGACCAACGACGACTGGGAGATCACGTTGGCCCCACCGCGCGAAGCCGCCGCGGAGGTCGCGGAGGCCAACCGGTTCAACGATCCGCCCGCCGACGGGATGGAGTATTGGATCGTCCCGGTCACGGCGACCTATGTCGGCGACGACACCGGAAGGCCCGGCAGTGCGCTGACGGTGAAGTTCGTCGGCACGGACAATCGGACCTACTCCGACCGCTGCGGCGTGCTGCCCGATCCGCTCGATGAGATCGACGAGCTCTATGCCGACGGCACGGCCGAGGGCAACGTCTGCGTCTCGGTCCCCGCGGGGGCCGACGGGTTGTGGACCGTGTCGACCATCATGGGTTCACCGACCTTCTTCAGCGCCGACTGACCACGCCCCGGTCCCCGTCGCTCCAGACTCCGGCCGGGCCACGAACGCCGGTGCGGTGTGGCCGGGCGCCGAGTCCGCCCTGGCCGCGCTGCTGGAACTGGCCGGCGGCACCGGGCTTCACCGGCCGAGCAGCACCACTCGGCCGGTGAGGCCCGGGCCGCGCAGCGCTGATGCCATCGTCATGGGCCCACCACCGCGGGCACGGCCGAGGGCGGCCGCATCACCCGACCACCCCACCGGCGGTGTGATCTCGATTACCATCGGGGTATGAGTCCGGGCGCGGCCCGTCCGCCCCGGCACCGCCGGACGGAAGGACGAGGACCATGAGCGCACAACCGGCACCGACCACCTTCGAAGCCTTCGCACGGCCCCTGGCGGCCGCGGCGCACCGCCCGATGCCGATCCCGCTCGCGCAGTACCGCGCGCAGCAGCGCGCCCAGATGTTCCCGCCGATCAGCGATCGATCGCTGCGCGCGGTGAACTGGGTGATGTATCTGCTCATCGCCGCGGTCCTCGCGGTGATCCTGGTGCGCGCGGCCGGGGTGATCTGACAGCCGTCCCCCGCCCCCGCCGGTCTTCCGCCCGGCGCCTCGCCGGTCAGGCCAGGCCGGCGACGACCGCGACGGCCAGTTGCGCGCACTGGGCGGCCACCTCGGTGGGCGCGTCGACCGGGTCGCCCAGCCAGTCGCCGATCACGGCGTCGACCCCGCCGACGATGAATTGGGCGCGACGCCGCAGTTGCGCCGGGTCGGGCAGCGGCCCGCGCACCACCTCCGGGGCGCTGGCGACCACCACGTCGGTGACCGCGTCGACCAGCGCGGTCCGGCGCGTGGCCAGGCCCGTGCCGGGCTCCGGTTCTGCCGCGAGGATCCGGTGGATGTGGGGGTCGGCGGCGATCAGCTCGAGCATCGCGGTGATCGCTGCGTGCAGTCGTGCGCCGAGCACCGATCCCCGGTCGTCGCCGGCGTCGACCAGGACCTCGACGACCTGCGCGACCACCTGGTCGTGGATCGCACACAGCAGCACGTGCCGATCCGAGAAGTGTTCGTAGAAATAGCGCGGGGTCAGTCCAGCCTGCGCGCACACCCCGCGCACGGTCACCGCGGTCTGCCCGCCCCGGCCCCAGAGCAGGCGCCCGGCCTGCAGCAGGCGTGCGCGACGGTCGGCGCGGCGGTCGGCCGCACTGATCCCGCCGTAGGCGCGCTCCACCGGTGCACGTGTCATTGACATCACACTACCGGTGTCTACACTTTCAGGAAACACCCGTTATCCGTTGCTCTCCTCGGGAGGGACCGCCATGTCCGCAACCTCTGCATCCGTCCCGTCCCGGCACCCGGACGCGCCGCGCCCGGTGCCGATGGGCATCCGACTGGTCGCGGCCGCCCTGCGCATCGGCCCGTCCGACCAGGCGCAGTGGGACCGCATCGGTGCGGACCTGACCGCGGGCGATCCGGCGATGGCCCGTCTGGTCGACACGATGAGCGGAGCCGACGGGGCGGAGCAGAAGGAACTGTTCGAGACCGTCGCCCGCGACGGCCTGGCCCGGACCTCGGACGTGCCGGTGGCGATGCGCGAGTTCTTCACCATGGCCGAGAACCCGCCGGAGTGGGTGGACTTCGCGCGGGTGCGACGCGGGCAGCGGTCGCTGCGCCGCGGCGGGGCCGACGGCACCTACATCGCCCGGGACGTGTCCTTCCTCGGCGGCTACCAGTTCTCCTCGTTCAACCAGACGCTGCTGCGCACCGGGGTGATGAAGAAGGGGTCGAACAAGCGCTTCGCCGAGACCCTGCAGTGGGCCCTGGACGTCACCGACGACGGCGGCCTGGAGCCGGGCGGGGTCGGCTACCGCTCGACGCTGCGGGTGCGGATGATCCACGAGTTCGTGCGCCGCTACGTCTCACGCCGGTCCGATTGGCAGGCAGAGGACTGGGGACTGCCGATCAACCAGACGGACATGGCCGCCACCCTGGTCGGGGCGCTCATCGCCCCGGCGACCGGCGGGCTGGCCATGGGCGTGGTGCTCTCCCCGCGCGAGCTCGACGACATCGCGCACACCACCCGTTACGTCGGCTGGTTGATGGGTGTGGACGACTACTGGCTGCCGCGCAGTTTCCGCGACGGGGTGCGCATCCTGCACCACACCCTCGGGGCGCTCTCGGCACCGGACGAGACCACCCGGCAGCTGGTCGAACCGATGGCGGCCGACCCGCTGGACTGGCATCTGCCCGCGCCGACCGGTCTGCGCCGCAAGGTCGCCCGGGCCCTGCACCTGTCGATCACCGCGACCTACCTGGGCCCGCGCACCATGCGCGAGCTCGGCCTGCCCACCCTGGTGCTGCCCTGGTATCCGGCGATGCGCATCCCGGTGAACCTGGCCCGCTCGGCCGCGGCCCTGTTCCTGCCCGGCGGGCTGGAGCGGGCCGGGCGGCGCGGACGGGAGGAACAGTTGCGCTTCCTCGAGCAGATGATCGGGACCTCCACCGCCGCGATCGGCGACTCGGCCACCGTCGCGCACGCCGGCTGATCCACTCGGTGGTCGTCCGCGCTGAGAACCTCGGCCGCCTGTTTTATGCTCGCGTCCTCGGCCCCGTCCGGGCCGGGATCCCAGCGCGCCGACCACTGTGCACGGACGTTTCGGCCGACCGGATGCCCCCGAAGACGAAGGACCGCCGATGACGCAGCCACCTCCCGACCGGCCGGACTCCGGGAACGGACCGGACGATCCGTGGGCCCGGCCGCCCGGACCGGACTCCGCTCCCCCGGCCCCCACCGGTGGCGATCAGACCACCGGCCCGGCAGGCTCGGCGGGTCCGCCGCCCGGGGCGTACCCGCCGCCCGGAATGTATCCGCCGCCCCAGCCCGGACCGGGCCGGCCCGCGCCGTATCCGGCCGGTCCGCCCGCGGGTGCGATCCCGCCGCAGGGCGGCTACCCCCATCCCGGCGGGTATCCGCCGCAGCCCGGATATTCGGGCCCGCCGCCGCAGGGCCCGGGGCAGCCGCCCCAGCCGGGCGCGCCGCTGGGCGGTGTGCCGCCGGTCGGCCCGCCGCCCGCGCAGGGCGGTGGCTTCCCGCCGCAGGGACCCGGCTATCCCCCGGCCGGGCCGGGACCCGGTCACCCGGTGCCCGGACCCCAGGGACCGGGAGGGTGGCCGCCGCACCAGCCTCCGGGCGGGCCCGGGCAGCCCCCGCCCCCGTCGGGCGGCGGCCGATCGCCGGCCGGGCTGTGGCTCGGCGTCGCGGCGCTGGTGGTCGCGATCGCCGGTGCCGCGCTGGCGTGCATCGATGCGACCGCGCTGGCCGGTTGGATCGTCGCCGGTGTGGGCCTGGCCCTGGGGCTGGCGCTCCTGCTGTGGCGGAAGACCCCGCGGGTGCTCAGCGGGGCCGCCGCCGCGATCGCCGCGGCCGGGCTGGCCGCCGGGCTGATCCTGCACTTCACCGTCTATGACGACGGCGACGACGACAGCGATACGGGACAGTCCTCGTCCTCGCAGTCCGGATCCTCGCCCTGGTCCGCGCCGGGCACCGATCCGAGCGGTTCGGCGCGCCCCGACCGGCCCGGCAGCTCCCCGTCGTCCTCGCCCTCCTCCGCCCCGTCCTCCACGCCGCGGCGCGGCCGGTCGTCGGGCAGCGCCGACGGTTCACGCAGTGCGCCGTTCGGTTTCGGCACCGCGGAGCGGATGGGCGACTGGGAGGTCGCGGTCTTCGAGCCCTATGAGGGCTGGGACGAGATCCGGGCCGAGACGCCGAGCGCGACTCCGCCGGATTCCGATACCGAGTTCTGGCTGTTCCCGATCGAGGCGACCAACCGTGGCAGCGAGGCCACCGACGTGTGGATGGCGCTGACCGCCGGATTCGAGGACGACGACGGGGAGCTCCACGGCGGATTCTGCGCCGGCACGATCCCGGAGGACCTGTACTACTACGACGAGGTCGAACCGGGTGAGACGGTCACCGGCAATCTGTGTGTGGAGAAGCCGGTCGACGCCTCGGGTCTGTGGACGCTGAGCGTCGACTTCCTCGAGGACTACTACTTCGACTGATCCCCCGAGATCGTCCGGCGCGCGGCCCGGTCCCCTCTGCGGAGGCCGGGCCGCGCGGGCCACGTGGGCACCGCCCCCGCGGGGCGGCGGCCCGCCGGCGTATTCAGTCGAAAAGGTAGTCGGCGAGCGGGAAGGATCGGGCCGCACGGAAGGCCTCGCCGGTGGTGGTCGGCCGCAGCAGTGCGGCTTCGCCGTGCTGGTTGAAGTAATACGACCGGGCGCCGTCGCAGGCACCCAGGGTGAACACCGAATCGCCCAGGCGCGCCCGCGCCGCGGCGAGGAAACGGGCGTTGGCCTCGGCGGTGACCTCGAAGGTGTCGGCGCCGCGGCGGTCGCGCTCGCCCAGCAGGCGGCGGATGTGCCGCATCTGCGATTCGATCGTGGTGAAGTACGACAGTCCGCTGTAGGAGTACGGGCTGGCCAGGGTCAGAAAGTTCGGGAAGCCCGGCACCGCCAGTCCCTCGTAGGCCTGGAACCCCTCGTCTCGCCAGAACCGGCCCAGATCCGCATCGTCGCGTCCGCGCACCTCGATCGCAGGGAAGTTGACCTGCCAGATGTCGTAGCCGGTGGCCAGCACCAGCACGTCGACCGGGGTGCGGGTGCCGTCGGTAGAGACGATCTCGTGTGCGGTGATCTCGGCGATGCCGGCGGTGTCCAGGTGCACGTTCTCGGCCGTGAGCGTGCGGTGGTAGCGGTTGGAGAAGGTAGGCCGTTTGCAGCCGAAGTCGTAGTCCGGGGTCAGCTCCCGGCGCAGCTTCCGGTCGCGCACCTGCCAGAACAGATGGGCGGCGGCGATCTTCTTGGCGACGGTGTTGAGCCAGCGACCCCGGCGGAAGTCGAGCACCGCGGTGATCAGCACCTGTTCCAGGATCCGGTCGCTGATCCGGCGGGCGGCGCGCTGGGTGGCCGGGAACCTGGCGAACAGTGCGCGCACCACCCGCGGGATCGGCGGGTCGATCTTCGGCAGCACCCAGATCGGGGTGCGCTGGTAGACGGTCAGCGCGCGGGCCCGCGCGGCCAGTTCCGGGATCAGCTGCACCGCGGTCGCCCCGGTGCCGATGATCGCGGTGCGCGCCCCGTCGATCGGGGTCGAATCGTCCCAGTCGGCGGTGTGCACCACGGTGCCGGCGAAGTCGTCGATGCCGGCGATGTCCGGGGTGCGCGGTTGGGACAGAAAACCGGTGGCGGTCAGCAGCAGGCGGCCGGTGACCTCTTCCCCACCGGCCAGGCGCACCCGCCACATCTTCGCCTGCCCGTCCCACCGGGCGCCCTCGACCGCCGCGCCGAAGCGCATGTGGCGGCGCAGATCGTAGGTGTCGGCGATGTGGTCGGCATAGGCCTTGAGTTCGCTGCCCGGTGCGTACAGGCGCGACCAGTGCGGATTGGGCGCGAAGGAGTACGAGTAGGTCACCGAGGCGATGTCCACCGCCAGGCCCGGATAGCGGTTGACGTGCCAGGTCCCGCCCAGATCGTCCTCGCGGTCGACGATCAGCAGATCGTCGTACCCCAGCTCGCGCAGCGCGATCGCCGCGCCCATGCCGCCGAAGCCGGCACCGACGATCACCGCGTCGTAGCGCGGGTGCTGCGGCGCCGTCGTCTCGGCGCGCGGCTCCCCGGCCACGGTCCGGTCGTCGGTCTGCGATCCCACCGTGGTCATCGCGTCACCCCCACCTACTGTTGACTCTGAGTCAACAGTAGCAGCGCTCCGGCCCACCGGCCGCGCTTCGCGCCGTCGCGAATCGGCACCCGCCCCCGGCCGACGGCGGGATACTCCGGGCATGTGGGACGACATCTGGTTCATGCAGATCCCCGTGTGGGACAAGGCGCTGCGCACGGTCGCGGTCTACGGCGGGCTGGTGGTCCTGCTGCGGCTGGCCGGTCGGCGCGACCTCGCCCAGTTCAACTCCTTCGACCTGGTCGTGGTGTTGGTGCTGGCCAACGTGGTGCAGAACGCGATCATCGGCCCGGACGATTCGCTCACCGGCGGGCTGCTCGGCGCCGCGCTGCTGGTCGGGCTCAACGCGGTCTGGGTGCGGGTGGCCAACCGGTCTCAGCGCAGCGCCCGCATCGCCGAGGGCCGGTCGGTGGATCTGGTGCGCGGCGGCGAGGTGGTCGCCGATCTGACGAGGTTGGGCATCCGGCGCCACGACGTGGTCACCGCCCTGCACCGGCAAGGCGCGCACCGGCTCGCCGACGTCGAACGCGCGACGCTCAGCCCGAGCGGTTCGATCGTGTTCGAGGTCTACGCGCAGGCCCGGCCGGTGACCGTCGGCCAGTGGCGCGCCGCCCACGACGAGCTGCTCGCCGAGATCCGGGCGCTGCGCGCCGAACGCGGCTGACCGATCTGCCGCCGGCGAAGCATCCGGCCCCGGTCCTGCGTAGCACTGCGCAGAACCGGGGCCGGGCTTCGTGCCGGATGTCAGGACGTTCCGATCACAGGCCTTCCAGCGCCTGCTCGACGTCGCCGATCAGGTCGCCGACGTCTTCGATGCCGACCGACATGCGCACCAGGTTCGCCGGCACCTCCAGCTGCGAGCCGGCCGTGGAGGCATGGGTCATCGCGCCGGGGTGCTCGATCAGCGATTCGACCCCGCCGAGCGACTCGGCGAGGGTGAACAAGGTGGTGCGGGCGCAGAAGTCGAGCGCGGCCTGCTCGCCCCTGGCCAGCTCGACCGAGATCATGCCGCCGAACCGGCGCATCTGCTTGGCCGCCGCGGCGTGGGTGGGGTGCGACTCCAGACCCGGGTAGTGGATCTTGGTGATCGCCGGATGTCCGGCGAGGAACTCGACCAGCTTCTCGGCGTTGTCGCAGTGCCGCTCCATCCGCACCGCGAGCGTCTTCATCCCGCGCAGGGTCAGGTAGGCGTCGAAGGGCCCGGGCACCGCGCCCGCACCGTTCTGCAGGAAGGCCAGGTCCGCATCGAGCTGCTCGTCGTCGGTGATCAACGCACCGCCGACCACGTCCGAGTGCCCGCCGACATACTTGGTGGTCGAGTGCAGCACCACGTCCGCGCCCCAGGTCAGCGGGGTCTGCAGGTAGGGCGAGGCGAAGGTGTTGTCGACCACCAGCTTCGCGCCCCCGTCGTGGGAGACGGCGGCGAGCCCGGCGATGTCGCCGACGCTCAGCAGCGGGTTGGTGGGCGTCTCGATCCACACCAGCTTGGTGGTCGGGCGCATGGCCGCGCGCACCGCGTCCAGATCCGAGACCGGGGCGACCGAGTATTCGATGCCCCACTGGCTGAACACCTTGTCGATCAGCCGGAAGGTGCCGCCGTAGGCGTCGTCGGGGATCACCAGGTGATCGCCCGGGCGCAGGGTGGCGCGCAGCAGGGTGTCGGTGGCGGCCATGCCCGAGGCGAAGGCCCGGCCGAAGGTGCCCTCCTCGGCCGCGGCGAGGTTGGCCTCCAGCGGGCGTCGGGTCGGGTTGCCGGTGCGGGCGTATTCGAACCCGTCCCGCATCTGCCCCACACCGTCCTGCTGGAAGGTCGAGGACGCGTAGATCGGCACGTTGACCGCACCGGTCAGCGGATCGGGCTCGTAGCCCGCGTGCACGGCCCGGGTGGAGAACCCCTGCCAGGAGGTGGAATGTGCCTGACTGCGCTGCTCACTCATGACTCCACCCTATCGGGTGACCCCGCTGCGCCGACGCGCCCGGTCGGGCGAAGGCGCGCGGGGTCCGGCAGGATCCGAGCACGCCGGGGACACGACGACGCCGCGGCCCGCCCCCGGCATCGGGGCGAGCCGCGGCGTCGGCGGAGCGGTCGGTGCGGTCAGGATCCGCTGGAGATGAAGCCGAGCAGGTCGTGCCGGGTGATCACCCCGGCCGGCTTGCCGTCCTCGATCACCATCAGCGCATCGGATTCGCTCAGCGCCTCGGAGGCGGCCGCGAGCGGCTCGCCCGCACCGATCAGCGGCAGAGCCGGCTCCATGTGCTGCTGGACCGAGTCGGCCAGGTTCGCCCGGCCCTCGAACACCGCGGAGAGCAGTTCGCGCTCGGACACCGCACCGGCGACCTCGCCGGCCATCACCGGCGGTTCGGCGCCGACGACCGGCATCTGCGAGACCCCGTATTCGCGCAGGATCTCTATCGCATCGCGCACGGTCTCCGACGGGTGGGTGTGCACCAGGTCGGGCAGCTCCCCGGACTTGCCGCGCAGCACCTCGCCCACGGTCGCCTCCGGCGCCTTCGGATCCAGCGGGGTGCGCAGGAAGTCGTAGGAGGCCATCCACTTGTCGTTGAAGATCTTCGACAGGTAGCCGCGTCCGCCGTCGGGCAGCAGCACGACCACGACCGCGTCGGGGCCTTCGCGCCGGGCCACCTCGAGCGCCCCGACCACGGCCATCCCGCAGGAGCCGCCGACCAGCAGGCCCTCCTCACGGGCCAGCCGCCGGGTCATCTCGAACGCGTCGGCGTCGGAGACGGCGATGATCTCGTCGGGCACGGCCGGGTCGTAGACCGGCGGCCAGAAGTCCTCGCCGACACCTTCGACCAGGTAGGGCCGGCCCGTGCCGCCGGAGTAGACCGAGCCCTCCGGGTCGATACCGACGATCTTGACCTTCCCGCCGGAGATCTCCTTGAGGTACCGGCCGGTGCCCACGATGGTGCCGCCGGTGCCCACACCCGCCACGAAGTGGGTGACACGTCCGTCGGTGTCGCGCCAGATCTCCGGGCCGGTGGTCTCGTAGTGGCTGGCCGGGCCCGCCTGGTTGGCGTACTGGTTCGGCTTCCAGCCGCCCGGCAGCTCCTCGGCGAGCCGGTCGGAGACCGAGTAGTACGAGTCCGGGTGCTCCGGCGGCACCGCCGTCGGGCACACCACGACCTCGGCGCCGTAGGCCTTGAGCACGTCGCGCTTGTCCTCCGAGACCTTGTCCGGGCAGACGAACACGCACTTGTAGCCGCGCTGCTGGGCCACCAGCGCCAGCCCCACCCCGGTGTTGCCGGAGGTCGGTTCGACGATGGTGCCGCCGGGCTTCAAAAGCCCGGCCTTCTCGGCCTCGTCGACCATCTTCACCGCGATGCGGTCCTTCGAGCTGGCGCCGGGGTTCAGGTACTCGACCTTCGCCGCGACGATGCCGGGGACGGATTCGGTGACCTTGTTGAGCCGGACCAGCGGGGTGTCGCCGATCAGATCGACGACGGAATCAGCGATACGCATACCTGCCATGATCCCAGATCATCGGCCGCGAGCCCACACCGGACCGCAGCCGGCACCCGGCACACCCGGCCCGCGGCCGGGTGTCCGCCCGGCGGTCGGTCGCGCGCCGGCCCTGCCGGGCCACCACGTAACGTGTACCGAAAGTCCCCATCCATCTCACGAGGAGTTCTCATGCCTGAAGCAGTCATCGTCTCCATCGCGCGCTCGCCCATCGGGCGCGCGATGAAGGGGTCGCTCAAAGACGTCCGCCCGGACGACCTGGCCGCCCAGATGGTCCGCGCGGCCCTGGACCAGGTGCCCGAGCTCGACGTCGCCGAGGTCGAGGACCTGATCCTCGGCTGTGGTCAGCCGGCCGGCCAGTCGGGCTTCAACATCGCGCGCACCGTCGCCGTCCAGCTCGGCTACGACGCCATGCCGGGTGTGACCGTCAACCGCTACTGCTCCTCCTCGCTGCAGACCACCCGCATGGCGATGAACGCCATCCGCGCCGGTGAGGGCGACGTGTTCATCTCCGGCGGTGTCGAGTCGGTGTCCTCGTTCGTCACCGGTAACGCCGACGGTCTGCCCGACACCAAGAACCCGCTGTACGCCGACGCGATGGCGCGCACCGAAAAGCAGGCCGAGGGCGGTGTGGGCTGGACCGATCCGCGCATCGAGGGCCTGCTGCCGGACGTCTACATCCCGATGGGCCAGACCGCGGAGAACGTCGCCCGGCACACCGGCATCTCCCGTGAGGACCAGGACCACTGGGCTCTGCTGAGCCAGAACCGCGCCGAGGCGGCGATCAACCGCGGCTTCTTCGAGCGCGAGATCACCCCGGTCACCCTGGCCGACGGCACTGTGGTCTCCACCGATGACGGCCCGCGCCCGGGCACCACCGCCGAGGCGCTGGCCAAGCTCAAGCCGGTCTTCCGCCCGGACGGCACCGTGACCGCCGGCAACGCCTGCCCGCTCAACGACGGTGCGGCCGCGATGGTCATCATGTCCGACACCAAGGCCAAGGCGCTCGGGCTGACCCCGCTGGCGCGTGTGGTCGCCACCGCCGCCACCGGTCTGTCGCCGGAGATCATGGGCCTGGGCCCGATCGAGGCCGTGCGCAAGGTGCTGGGCAACACCGGCATGTCGATCTCCGACATCGACCTGTTCGAGATCAACGAGGCCTTTGCCGTGCAGGTCGTCGGCTCGCAGCGTGAGCTGGGCATCGACGAGGACAAGCTGAACGTCTCGGGCGGCGCGATCGCACTGGGCCACCCGTTCGGCATGACCGGTGCGCGCATCACCGCGACCCTGCTCAACAACCTGCGCGAGCAGGACAAGACCTTCGGCGTCGAGACCATGTGCGTCGGCGGCGGCCAGGGCATGGCGATGGTGCTCGAGCGCCTGAGCTGACCTACCGCCGGTTCCCGGACCCGCCGCGAGCGCCCGGGCACCGGATGTAGTGAACGTGTTGCGGCCCCGGTCGCTCTCACCTGCTGGCGGGTGAGAGCGACCGGGGCCGCGGCGTGTCGTCCACGTGCGCTCAGCGCTACCTCGAGCGGGCCGGACGAAATCGCGCGCGTCCGCGGCATCCGCCGGAGTTCCGGGATTCTCACCCACTGCGCCTTCCGGCCGCTCATCCACTCCGGACGGCTCCGCGAACGCCCCCGCCGCGCTCTGGTCTCGTGCTTTCACGGTTAGGTGACCGGTCAGCGGGTCAAGAGATAACGAAAGGTGCCCCTACCTGCGACAATGGGACTTGTCTAGAGACTCATACGCGCAGAAAACGGAGCACCTTTCTGGTGAGCAACCATACCCGCATCTACCCACGACTGGCCGTCGAGGCCACCGGCACGTCGATCGTGTCTCACGCCGGCGCCGCCCTGTTGCTGCGCGCCGCTGACAAAACAGGTTTGGCCAGCAGGTTGTCCGACTCGTTGGCGCCGTGGCGCAAGCCGCTGGCGGTCCACGATCCGGGCAAGACCGTGCTGGACCTGGCCGTCGCGGTCGCGCTCGGTGGCGACTGCCTCGCTGACATCGCCGTGCTGCGCGGCCAGCCCGCCGTGTTCGGCCCGGTTGCCTCGGATCCGACCGTCTCACGCACCATCAACGCACTCGCGCAGAACCCGCAGCGCGCGTTGCGCGCGATCGACAAAGCCACCGCTGCAGCGCGGGCCGCGGCGTGGTCACTCGCCGGCACGGCAGCACCGGATCACGACACTGATGCCGGGTCGCCGCTGGTCATCGACATCGATGCGACCTTGGTGACCGCGCATTCGGAGAAGGAACAGGCCGCCCCGACCTACAAGAAAGGCTTCGGATTCCACCCGCTGCTCGCGTTCATCGACCACGGCCGGGACGGTGGCGGTGAGCCGATCGCCGGGCTCCTGCGGCCGGGAAACGCGGGCGCGAACACTGCCGCCGACCACGTCACGGTGATCAACCAGGCCCTCGCCGGGCTGCCGGGAGCCGGTCGGTATCGGGTGGGCAAGAAGGTGCTGATCCGCATGGACGGGGCGGGCGGGACGAAGAAGACGCTGGAGCACTGCGTGAAACGGGGCCTGTCGTATTCGGCCGGGTTCACCCTCACCGAACCCCTGACGGCGCTGATCGACAAGATCCCGGCCACCGCCTGGACCCCGGCCTACAACGCCGACGGCCAGCCCCGCGAGGGCGCATGGGTGGTCGAGCTGACGCACATGGCCGACCTGACGGGCTGGCCCGACGGCATGCGGCTCATCGTTCGCAAGGAGCGTCCGCATCCGGGTGCGCAGCTGCGCATCACCGACCGTGATGGGCACCGGCTCACCGCATTTGTCACCAATACGCGCGGCGGGCAGCTCGCTGACCTGGAACTACGGCACCGGCAGCGGGCGCGTTGCGAGGATCGGATCCGCGCCGGGAAACAGACCGGGCTTGCCGGCTTCCCCTTCAAGAGTTTCGCGCAGAACCAGATCTGGCTGGCCATCGTCTCGCTGGCCGCAGCTTTGACCGCCTGGACACAGCTGGTCGCGCTGACCGGTCATCCGGCGCGGAAGTGGGAACCGAAACGGCTCCGGTTGCGGCTGTTCTCGGTCGCGGCCCGCATCACCCGCCACGCCCGCCAAACGAGGCTGCGATTCTCGGCGAGTGCGCCGTGGTCCTCGCTGATCGTGGCAGCGATCGACCGGCTGACAGCACTACCGGCACCGACCTGACCAACACGAAACCGACCATTCGAGACGAAAGACAACCCCCTGCCGGGCCAGTGGAACCCGGACCTGAACCGCGGTCAGCGGACAACCACCCCACGCCTGACCACGGGAGACAGCTCGCAAACCACCATCCGAAGATGCTCAGGCCAGGACCGGCGCCTCATGAAATTTCGAGGCTGGATCCTGACGGGTCAGAACACCGGCCTCATGAAGTGTCGAGGCTAATCGGCCCTCGGGATCTCCAGGGTCACCAGCGGCTCCTTCATCAACGGGTAACCGAATCCCTCGTCGGAGTCATCACCGGTCACCGCCGTACTGTTCAACTCGACAACCTTGATCTTGTCCACAACAGGGTCGTCGACGGCGAGCAGATCCTCGGCCAAGAGGTTGGCCAGCTTTCGAGAGAGTTCTCTGTCGGGGTCTTCATCCGGATGTATGGAGACAGAAAATGAAACCTTCCCATATTCTGGATATCCAGAATAGGTAGCCACTCTGTCCCGCAGATTATCGGACTTCTTGTAGATCGGCAATCCGTCTTCGTCGTATTGAACCGCGAACGAGCGTGGATACAGCCGCGCTAATACCTTCCCCAGCAGGTCTTCGTCAGAGCCCTCAACCGGCCCGTTCGAAAGAAAATACTTTACGCCCACCGCTACCCCATCTCCCTGATCCTCACCAGGTGCCGAAGAACAAGCACCAATAAGTGAAACACACGAGTTTCCGAGCAACTACTCGACAAGGGCGATCAACGGCGCCCCGAGGCACCTGCGACGCCCGTCCCAGACCCGGTCCGCACACCTGGATCTCGAGACGGTACGACCATGCCCCGACCTGTCTTAGATCGGA
>JAJYRZ010000252.1 GCA_021793835.1 Actinomycetes bacterium
CGTCTGCGGTGACCGGCGGGGCGGGGGGAGGTCCCTGCCCCGCCGGTCACCGCTGATGACCGCGCGGTGATCCGGCGGTCACATCGAGATGAAACCTCGATGAAGAATCGGTCCGCGGGGTGTTCTGGCTGGATATCGGCGATGCGGAAGCCTTGACTCGGACATGTGACCGAGACTTTCCGTGCCCGTGCACCGCTGCCCCGTAGAACCTTCCTGGCCGTCTCCACGGCGGCGGGATCCGCCGTGGTGGGCGCCGGTGTCCTCGGCGCCGGCCGCGCCGCGGCCGTCCCGGCCGACGCGCACCCGGAGCGCACCGACCGCGACCGCCGGGTGTTCGCCCATGCGGTGGCCTCCGGCGATCCGGCGGCCACCGCCGTGATCATCTGGACCCGGGTCACCCCGGTGCCCGAGGCCCGGCCGGGCAGTGCGACCGGGCCGGACGTCACCGTGACCTGGCAGGTCGCCGAGGACGCCGCGTTCACCCGCATCGCGGCCGCCGGTACCGCGCGCACCACCGCGGCGCGTGACCACACCGTCAAGGTCGACGTCACCGGTCTGGCGCCGGCGCGCGACTACCACTACCGGTTCCGGGTCGACGGCGGTCCGGCCGACGGTGCGCTCTCGCCCACCGGCCGCACCCGTACGGCCCCGGCGCCCGGCGCCGCGGTGGACCGACTGCGTCTGGGCGTGTGCTCGTGTGCGAACTGGGAGGCCGGGTACTTCGCCGGCTACCGGTACCTCGCCGAACGCGGCGATCTGGACGCGATCGTGCACCTGGGCGACTACATCTACGAGTACGAGCACGGCGGCTACACCGGTCCGGGCGGGGCGGTACGCGTCCACGAACCCGCCCACGAGACCGTCACGCTCGCCGACTACCGGGCGCGGATGGCCCAGTACGCCACCGATCCGGATCTGGCGGCCATGCGCACCGCGGTACCGCTCATCGCGACCTGGGACGATCACGAGTCGGCGAACGACTCCCACCGCGAGGGCGCCGAGAACCATCAGCCGCACGAGGGGGATTGGGCGCGCCGCCGCGCCGCCTCGGCGCAGGCCTATTTCGAGTGGATGCCCACCCGACCGCAGTCTCTCGATTCCGGCGGCCACCTGTATCGCCGGCTGCGCTTCGGGGACCTGGTCGAACTGTCCATGCTCGATCTGCGCAGCTACCGGGATCGGCCGCCCACCGGACCGCTGGACGCCGCGACGATCGACGACCCCGACCGCACGATGACCGGCGCCGCCCAGTTCGACTGGTTGGTCGACGGGCTCGCCGCCTCCGACGCGCAGTGGAAGCTGATCGGCAACTCGGTGATGATCTCGCCGGTGCTCGTCCCCCCGGTCGACCGGGAGGTCGCGGCTGCGGTGACCGGACTGCTGGGCCTGCCCGCCGACGGGGTGCCGTACAACACCGACCAGTGGGACGGCTACGGCGCCGAACGCGCCCGCCTGCTCGGCCGCATCGTCGACGACGGGGTCTCGGACGTGGTGTTCTTGACCGGCGACATCCACTCCAGCTGGGTCTGCGAGGTGCCCGAACTGCCGGGCCGCCCCGATCGGGTGGCCGCGGTGGAGTACGTGACGCCGTCGATCACCTCGTCGAACATCGACGACATGCTCGCCCTGCCCGAGGGCAACCCGGTCTCCGCCGGATTGCAGGCGGCGCTCCAGACCGCGAATCCGCACGTGCGGGCGGTCGACTTGGACCGGCACGGCTGCCTGATCCTCGACGTGACCGCCGAGCGGGTGCAGGCCGACTACTGGTTCCTGACCGACAAGGCGGATGCGCGTTCGCCGCTGGTCTACGGGTTCAGCATGGCCACTGCGGCCGGCTCCGCACGCGTGGCGCCCGCCCCCGGGCCGCTCGCCTGACGCCCCGCCGTCCTCCGCCGAAAGGAACCTGGAGATGATCCACCGTCACCGTCGCCGCCGGGCGATCCTGGCAGGCCTGGCCGCTGTCACCGCGGTGACAGCTCTGGCCGCCCCCGCGGCTCCGGCCGCACCGGCCGAGACCGCCGCGGCGGCCGCGCCGCACCCCGAGCCGTTCCCGCTGGCGGCGCTGACTCGGATCTACGAGTCGGACAACTCGGCCACGGGGCGGGCCTACCTGGACGTGGTCGACGGCTTTCCAGCTCTGATCGACTCCCGTCCGGACGTCGCGGCGCAGAACCTGGAGATCGTGGTGGCGATCAACAACGCCGCCGCATCCGATCCCGCCCTGGTCGACCGCGCCCTGGCCGATGCGCACGACGACCTGCTGGTGACCATGTCCGACGCGCTCGGCGAGGAGCTCGGCGGGCATTTCCGCGCGGCTCTGGCCGAGGGGCGGCTGCCCAAGACCGAGGCGCTGCTGGCCGGGGCGCTGGCCCGCGGAGGCGGTGTGGCCAGCTCGACGTTCATCGAGAAGTACCTGCTGGGTTACGACCGGCCCTTCGTCGTCGCGCCCGACCGGATCGTGCGGTACCAGCGCCCCGGCGAGGACGCCTACGGCACCACCCCGGCGTTCCCGTCCGGGCACACCAACCAGGCGGTGTGGAAGGCGACACTGATGGCGATGATGCTGCCCGAGGTCGGGTCGCAGTTGATCGCGCGCGCCGGCGAGGTCGGGCACAGCCGGATGGTGCTGGGCGTGCACTATCCGCTCGATGTGATCGGCGGCCGGATGACCGGTCTGGCCGCGGCCGCGGATCGGTGGCACGATCCGCTGTTCCGCGAACTGATCGTCGCCGCCGGCGACGAGGTGCGCGCCGAACTCGAGTACCGCTGCGACGGCCCGCTGGCCGACTGCGTGGCTGCGGACACCGCCTACCTCTCCGACACGCAGGTCCGCGCGGTCTCGGCCGAGCGCGCCGACCACGGGCTGCCGACGGTCGGTGGCGACAGGCCCATGGTGGTGCCGCCGCGGGCCGCCGGGCTGCTCGAGGCGCGCTTCCCGGAGCTGACCGAGGCGCAGCGCACCGAGGTGCTGGTGGCCACCGCCTTCCCGGGTGGATCGGTGCTCGACGATCCGGCCGGTTCCTGGCAGCGGATCGATCTGGCCCGGGCCTGGACCGCCGAGGTGACGGTGGCCCCGGACGGCACGGTGGCCGTCACCGGCTGAGCGATACCCGGTGCAGACCAAAAG
>JAJYRZ010000045.1 GCA_021793835.1 Actinomycetes bacterium
GGTGCGCTCGTGCTCGGCGGCCACGGTCTTGAGCTTGTCGACGATCGCGAAGTTGGCGTCGGTGGCGTCCTTGCGGAAGTACTCGGCGCTGGCCAGGCGACTGTCGGCCGGATACTCCTTGGCCGGCGAGTACTTGCCGGTGAGCATCCCGGAGGCGAGCGGGAAGAACGGGATCATCCCGATACCGCAGTGCGCGGTGGCCGGCACGATCTCGGCCTCGCACTCGCGCCGCAGCAGGTTCCACTCGAACTGCTGACCGATGAACGCCGAGGCGCCGGTACGCGCCGCGACGTGGTGGGCGTCGACGATCTGCCAGCCGGCCATCCCGGAACCGGCGACGTACCGCACCTTGCCCTGCCGGATGAGGTCGTCCAGTGCCGACAGGGTCTCCTCGATCGGGGTGAACCGGTCGGAGAAGTGCAGGTAGTACAGGTCGATGTGATCGGTGCCCAGCCGGCGCAGACTGGCCTCGCACTCGGCGACGACGTTGGCGCGCGAACCGGCGGCCCGGGCCGGGCCGTCGGCGCGCGGTGCGCCGAACTTGGTGGCGATCACCGCCTCGTCACGCCGGGCGCCGAGCGCACGGCCCAGGATCTCCTCCGAGGCGCCGTCGCCGTACATCGCGGCGGTGTCGAAGAAGTTCACCCCCAGGTCCAGCGCGGCGCCGACCACCTCGTCGGCCGCCTGCTGATCCATGCGGAAGCCGAAGTTGTTGCAGCCCAGTCCCGCTGCCGAGACGGTCAACCCGCTCACGCCCACCTGACGGTATTCCATACAGCCCTCCTGGCCCGTGCACCGCCGGGCGCCTGATCCCGGCGGATCTCCCCCGCATCGTAGGGGCCGGGCCGCGGCGCGGCGGCCGGGTCGTTCCGTGAGACGGGAGCCCCGCGAACCGGCCCAGCACCCTCTCGGCGACGACCCCGCGCCGGTCGCGGAAGTAGAAAACAACTGCAAACAACTTCCCGACGACTCGGCGCACGACCCGGATCACCGTCATGACCTGCTCTGATGTCTGCCCTGCGGGCCGGGTCCATGGGGTCGGCCGACGACAAGTTGTTTCCAAGTTGTTTGAACAACCGGCAAACAACTTGGCAGAAAAGTCGTAGACTGGCGTCCATGGACCCCCACCTGCCCGACGACGTCCGGGCTGCGCTCGAGGAGATCTGGCGGGGCGCCAAGGCGTCCGAGTTCGAGGACGAGAACCTCGAGTTCAAGGAAGACCCGTCCCGCCTGTCCGGGAAGAAGGCGAAGGCACCGGAAGCGAAAATCGTCGAGTTCGCCCTCACCGAGGCGATCTGCTTCGCCAACAGCGACGGCGGCGACGGCTACATCGTGATCGGCGTCGCCGACAGATCCCGCGGCCCCGAGGCCTTCACCGGAACCGATATCGAGCCGCTCTGGCTGCAGAAGAAGGTCTTCGACGGGACCCTCCCACATCTACACGTCGACGTGGCCGAGGCGACCTTCCGCGACGTCCGCCTGGTGGTCGTGCGCGTTCCACCCGGCCTGTCCCTCTACACCCGCACAAACGGAGCGGCCTATGCACGTCACGGGACGTCGTGCGTCCCCCTGACTGAGGATCAGCGCACGGCCATCAGAGACCGGCGCACGAACCCCGACATGACAGCGCTGAGATCCGCACTGGCGGTCACCGACCTCGACCCCCTGGCGATCAATCGCGGACGCGCACTCCTCGCACAGAAACGCATGGCCGCCGGCGAATCCCCGGCCGTCCCCGAGCAGCCGCTGCCGTTCCTCCGTGAACTGGGGGTCTTGACCACCGACGGTGAGCTGACACGTGCGGCCGAACTGCTCTTCGGACCGAAAGCCGCGCACCAGGTACGGCTGCGACACCTGCACCGTTCGGTCCCTGGCGGAGAGCCGACGGTGACGGACCTGGGCGGATCGCTCATTCTGATCTTCGACCGCGCCCAGGACCTGGTCCGGCGCCACGGCTCCCCGGAGATAGCCCGAGTGCAGTTGCCGGGCGGGCAGGAGGTCCCCGTGCCGGCCTTTCCCGACCGTGCGGTCGACGAGGTCGTGTCGAACGCCCTGGTCCATAGGGATTGGGCGATCAGCCCACCGATCGTTATCGATCAGTCCCCGCGAGTGCTGAAGGTGTGGTCCCCGGGCCCGCTCCCACACGGCGTCACGGTAGACCGCCTGCTCACCACCCAGTCCACACCGCGCAACAACCTCCTGATGGCAGCGATGCGGGCACTCGGACTGGCCGAGGAGACCTCGCGCGGATTCGACCGCATGTGGTCGGCAATGATCGCCACCGGCCGTCCCGCACCGGAGGTCGACGCCGACGACTTCCACGTAGAGGTCGTCATCGCCGCGGCCCGGCCAGACCTGACCTTCGTGGCGGCACTGGCACGGCTGCGCGAAGCATTTCCGGTCGAGACCATCGACGCCGTCAGCACCCTGATCGTCCTCCACCACCTCTTCCACTCCCCGATGATCACTCTGCACCAAGTGCGCACCAAGACCCAGACGACCGCCATCGAGGCCGTGCAGAGCATGCACTGGCTTTCGGAGATCCAGCTCGTCCAACCGATCAGCGAACGGGCTGAGGAGTGGGTACTGACCTCCCAGGCCCGCACCGCGATCGGTGGATCCCACGCGGCCGATGTCACCTCGATATCCGTCCTGGATTGGATCGAGGAACGGTTGCGCTCCGGACACCCGGTCACCAACCGATCCGTCGTCGAGGCGACGGGAGCCGATTCGCGAGAGGTGACGGCCCTGTTCGCCCATCTCCGCACCGCCGGACGCGCCGTGAAGGATCCCGCCGGACCGAGCAGGGGTGCCAACGTCCGGTGGATCGCGCCCGGGTCCATGCAGTGACCACCGGACCACCCCTCCGCCGCCCTCACGGCGGCCAGACGGGGTAGAAAACAACTGCAAACAACTTCCCGACTACTCGGCGCACGACCCGGATCACCGTCATCACCTGCTCTGATGTCTCCCCTGCGGGCCGGGCCCATGGGGTCGTCCGATCACAAGTTGTTTCCAAGTTGTTTGAACAACCGGAAAACAACTGTGTGGCCCAACGCCCGTCCGCACCGTGAGACGCCCGCCGGCGCACCGCGAGGAACCGATAGCGTTGCCGGTATGCGTTACGCCGTGATGGTGCCCACCGAGACCGGGCGCGCCGCCGATCCGGAGTGGATGGCCGAGTACGCCCGGCACGTCGAGGCCTGCGGGTTCGAGTCGATCGTCGCCGTCGAGCACGCGGTGGTGGTGACCGATTACGCAAGCCGGTACCCCTACGACCGCTCCGGGAGGATGGAGCTGGCCGACACCTGCCCGATCCCCGATCCGCTGGAGTTGCTGACGTTCCTGGCGGCGTCGACGACCACGCTCGGGCTGGCCACCGGGGTGCTGGTGCTGCCCAATCACCATCCGGTGGTGCTGGCCAAGCGTCTGGCCACACTCGACCGGCTGTCCGGCGGGCGGCTGCGCGTCGCGGCCGGGGTGGGGTGGATGCGTGAGGAGGTCGAGGCCTGCGGCACCGATTTCTCCACCCGCGGGCGGCGCACCGACGAGTCGATCGACGTGTTGCGTGCCCTGTGGGCCGACAGCGCACCGGCCGGCGCCGACTTCGACGGCGAGTTCTTCTCCTTCACCGGCGCCATGTCGTATCCCAAGCCGGTGCGCGCCGGCGGGGTGCCCCTGCACATCGGCGGGCACTCCGCGGCCGCGGCCCGGCGGGCCGGGCGGCGCGGGGACGGTTTCCAGCCGCTCGGCCTGCGCGGCGAGGATCTGGCCGGGGCGCTGACCACGATGCGCACGGCCGCACGCGAGGCCGGCCGGGATCCAGGCGCCCTCGAGGTCACGCTCGGCCATGCGGTGACCCTGATCGATCAGGGCCGGGCCGAAAAGCTGGCCGCGGCCGGTGCGGACCGGATCGTGCTCGCCGGTTCCGGGGCGAGGGATCTGGACCGGCAGAAGGACGAACTGTCGGCGTGCGCCGCGCGCCTGGGCCTGAAAGCGGGCCTGTGATCGGCCGGCGCGGCCGGCGCCGCGACCGGGCCGCGGAGACCGCATCCGACCAGGTCGATCCGGTGGGCGAGGCGATCGAGCCGGTGCTCGGTGCGGTCACCGCGCTCGGGGACCGGTTGGCCCTGTCGCAGCTGGTGGACCGCTACGGGGCCCTGGTCGACGAGCGCGACTATGCGGGGCTGGCCGAGCTGTTCGCCGAGGACGCGGTGCTGCATCAGCCGCAGCCGCCGAAGCTGCTGCGGCCCGAGGACGTGGTGCGTGGCCGGGAGGCGATCACCGAGAACTTCCGCCGGCTCGATCAGGTGCGCGCCACCCAGCACGCGATCGTCGGCCAGGTCTTCGCCCCCGACCCGGCTCACCCGGGCGATCCGGACCGGATCGCCGGGCGCATCGCGGCGATCGCCCACCACCTGATCGACACGGCCGACGGGGTGGTCGACGACGTGTGGCATCTGACCTACCGGGACCGCTATCTGCGCACCGACGGACGCTGGGTGTTCGCCGAACGCATCGTGGACCTGGGCTGGATCACCCGGCACCCGGTCGCCGTGGTCGCCGGCGACTGATCTTCCGGGTGCGGGCCTTCATCCGGTGAGCCGGCGGCGCACCCGCACCGCCCAGATCAGCAGGCCCAGCAGCACCACCAGCAGCAGGGACGCCCAGCTACTGGGCTCCCCGCGGACGATCCGCACCGCCGCGGCGATCAGGGTGAGCGCGGTGAAGAAGCCGAGGAAACCGATCGCCGCCTCGACCCGTTCGCGTCGCCTGCGCAGCGCCCGGCCCGCGGCCCCCGAGGGCCGGGCGTCCGGGCTCCGTCCGGACCCGGTCACGACTTGATGCCGCCGGCGGTCAGGCCGGAGACGATGCGGCGCTGGAACAGCAGCACCATGATCACCAGCGGGATCGTCACCAGGGTGCCGGCCGCCATGATCGCCGCATAGGGTTCCTCGAACGAGTGCACCCCGTGGAACCGGGCGATGGCCACGGTGACCGGTTCGGTGGCGTCCGACGACAGCTGGCTCGAGAGCATGTACTCGTTCCAGGTGGCCACGAACGCCAGGATCGCGGTGGTGAACAGTGCGGGCGCGGCCAGCGGCAGGATCACCTTGCGGAAGGCCTGCCCGCGGGTCGCCCCGTCCACCCGGGCCGCCTCCTCGAGCTCCCACGGCAGGTCCGACAGGAAGGAGGTCAGGGTGTAGATGGTCAGCGGCAGCACGAACGAGATGTTCGGGATGATCAGCGCCTGGTACTGGCCGATCCAGTTCCAGTCGCCGAAGAGCTGGAACAGCGGGGTGACCAGTGCCACGCCCGGGAACATCGAGGCGGCCAGCACGATGCCGGTGACCACGAATTTGCCGCGGAACTCGATGCGTGCCAGCGCATAGGCGGCCAATACGCCCAGCACCATCGCCACCCCGGTGGTGACCGCGCCGATGATCAGCGAGTTGACGATCGCCGACAGGAAGTCGTTGTTGCTCGAGGTGTCGAGCGCGTCGGTGAAGTTCTCCGTGGTCAGATGGGTCGGCCACGGCGTGGTGTCGAAGGTGAACCGGCGATCGCGCAGCGCGGTGACGACCATCCAGTAGAACGGGGCCAGGCCCCAGATCAAGATGACGATCACCCCGCCGTAGGTGCGCAGCAGCGGCGCCAGCGGGCGACGCCTCGGGCGCGGCGCCGCCGCCTGCGTGCCGCGCCGGGCGGGGGCGGCGGTGGCGGTCGTGGTCGCGGGCCGGTCGGGCCCGGCGCGGTGGCGTCCGCTCATCATCGCTTCGCCTCCCGTCGCTGATCGTCCTGGGTGCGCACGGCGTTGGCGCCCAGGAATTTCACCAGGACGAACGCGGCGATGAAGATGATGATGAACACCAGGGTCGACAGCGCGGAGGCGCTGGCGAAGTGGTTGGACTGGCGCATGTCGGCCACCACCAGGATCGACACGGTGGCGGTCGGCGAGTTGCCGCCGCTGCCGTGCAGGATCGCCGGCAGGTCGAACATCCGCAGCGCGTCCATGGTGCGGAAGAGCACCGCGACCATCAGCGCCGGTTTGACCAGCGGCAACGTGATGCGGGTGAAGCGCTGCCAGGGCGAGGCCCCGTCGACGCGGGCCGCCTCGTAGAGCTCGTCGGGGATCATCTGCAGACCGGCCAGGATCAGCAGCGCCATGAACGGGGTGGTCTTCCACACGTCCGCGATGATCACCGCGAACCGGGCCGCCCACGGGTCGGTGCCCCAGGCCACGGTGGTGCCCAGCAGCCGGTTGGCGATGCCCTTGTCGGCGAAGATGAACGCCCACAGCTTCGCGGTCACCGCGGTGGGGATCGCCCACGGGATCAGCACCGAGGCGCGCAGCAGGGACCGGCCCCAGAAGGAGCGGCCCATCACCGTGGCCATCCACAGGCCCAGCAGGATCTCGATGCTGACGGTGACCACGGCGAAGAACAACGTGATGCCCAGGGCCGACCAGAAGTCGGCCCCGAGTGTGCCCGGGGGGCAGGAGCCGATGCCGTCACCGCAGTCGCCCAGCAGCCACATCTTGTAGTGCTGGAGCCCGACGAAGCCCTCTTCCTTGACGAACTGGCCGGTCTCCGGGTCGATGCCGGAGGCGTCGCCGTTGGCGCGGAACGACAGGTAGATCGCGCGGAGGACGGGGTAGGCGATGACCACGGCCAGGATGACCATGGTGGGGCCGAGCAGCCAGATCGTGCGCGGGTCGAAGCGTCGACCCCGCGCCGGCCCACCGGCGCCGTCACCGCCGCCGGCTCTGCGGCGGCGCAGCGCCAGACGACCTCCGCGGCCGGAACCTGAAGTTCCGGCCGCGGGGGCCTGGGCGTCCACCTCGGTGGAATCGGCCATCGTCAGCCTTCGTCCTCGCTCATCGGTGGTCGGTCACGCTTACTTGACCGCGTTGTCGATCGCCGAGGTCATGTCGTCGATCGCCTCGTCCACGGACTTGTCCCCGCGCAGGGCGGCGTAGACGTTGTCGTGGATGGCCTTGCTCACCGCGTCGTAGTACGGGGTGACCGGGCGCGGCTCCGCGTTCTCCAGCGCGTCCTTGAGCGCCGGCAGGTACGGGAACTGGTCGATCAGCTCGGCGTCGTCGTAGACCGAGGCGAGCACCGGCGGGAACGAGGCCTCGGCGAAGGACCGCTGGTTCTCCTCGCTCAGCACGAACTCGATGAAGTCGCGCGCAGTGGCCTGGTTCTGCGAATTGACGTTGATCGCGTTGTTGTAGCCGCCCAGGGTCGACGCGCCCGGGCCCTCGGGGCCGAGGATCGCGGCGACACCGAAGTCGTCGGCGATCTCCGACTCCTCGGCCGCGGCGTTGTCGAACATGTACGGCCAGTTGTAGGCGTACATGGTCTCACCGTCGACGAAGGCCTGGTTGGTCTCCTCCTCGGTGAAGCCGGTGGAGCGCTCGGCGATCACACCGTCGGCGTACGCGTCGACCAGCGTCTGCAGGCCGGCGCGCGCCTCCTCGGAGTCCAGCGCCGGGGTCTCGCCGTCGTCGCCGACGACCTTGCCGCCCCAGGAGTGGATGAACTGCGTGGCGTTGACGGTCAGGCCCTCGTAGTTCTTCAGCTGGGTGACCATGCAGTCCAGCTCGGCCTCATCGGCCGCGGCGCAGCTGTCGACCAGGCCCTGCCAGTCGGTCGGCGCCTGGCCGTCGGTCAGGTCGGCGCGGTAGAACAGCAGCTGGGCGTTGGTGTTCTGCGGGGCGGCGTAGAGCTTGCCGAAGTAGGTGCCCGCATCGACGGTCGCCGGCAGCAGCTCGGAGGTGTCGAGCTCCAGGTCGCCCTCGAAGGGGGCGAGCCAGCCGTTGGCGGCGAACTCGGCCACCCACACCACGTCGAGCGCCATCACGTCGTAGTCGGTGTTGCCGGCCTGCAGCGACTGCACCAGCGTCGAGCGCTGATCGTCGGCCTCGGCGGCGAGCTCCTTGAACGTGACCTGCTCGTCGGGGTTCTGCTGGTTCCACGCCTCGACGATCGGCTTGACCTTGTCGGCGTCGTTGCTGCCCATGGCGAAGGTGATCGGGCCGTGGCCGTCGCTCGAACCGGCCGCGGCCGAATCGGTCGAATCCGACCCCGCGCCCGTCGACGAGGAGTCTCCCCCGTCGCTCGAGCAACCCGCCACCACCAGCAGTGCCGCGGCCGAACCCGCGATCACCGCCTTCGGGATGAATGCACGCATGATCTACCTTTCCGTTTGCCGGATCCGAGGCGACCGTCCGCGTGAAGACGCGGCGACCGCGGAGTCAACTGTGACACGAGTTACCGCATAGCACCATAACGAGCGCGGCGGCGGGTCACTGCACGCGGGCGCCGTCGGCGACCGAGAACAGGTGCACCGCCTCGTCGTCGAAGGCCAACCGGATGCGGTCTCCGCGCCGTGGCGGGACCCGCCAGTCCACCCGCGCGGCCAGCGGCTCCGCCCCGGGTGCGGCCGCCGGATCGGCCAGGTGCCCGTAGACGTAGGCGTCCGAACCGAGCTCCTCGACGATGTCCACCAGCACCTCCACCCCGGGCCCGTCGTCGGCGACGATGCGCATGTGCTCGGGCCGCACGCCCACGGTGATCTCACCGTCGCCCGCCGCGGCGGGCACGGCGACCGGCCGTCCGCCGAAGTCCGCCTTCCCGCCCGTGACCGGCAGGCGCAGCATGTTCATCGCCGGGGAGCCGATGAAGCCGGCCACGAACTCGTTGACCGGGGTGTCGTAGAGCTCGCGCGGCGGGGCGACCTGCTGGAGCACCCCGTCGCGCAGCACGGCCACCCGGTCGCCCATCGTCATCGCCTCGACCTGGTCGTGGGTGACGTAGACCATGGTGGTGCCCAGTTCGCGCTGCAGTTCGGCGATCTGCGCGCGGGTCTGCACTCGCAGTTTGGCGTCCAGGTTCGACAGCGGCTCGTCCATCAAAAACACCTGCGGCTTGCGCACGATCGCCCGGCCCATGGCCACGCGCTGACGCTGACCGCCCGACAGCGCCTTGGGTTTGCGCCCCAGGAAGTCGCTGAGCCCGAGCAGTTCGGCGACCTCGGCGACCCGGGCCTTGATCTCGGCCTTGGGCCGACCGGCGAGCTTGAGGCCGAAACCGATGTTCTGCTCGACCGACATGTGCGGATACAGCGCGTAGTTCTGAAAGACCATCGCGATGTCGCGATCCTTCGGTTCGTCGCCGGTGACGTCCTTGTCGCCGATCAGGATCCGGCCCGAATGCACGTGCTCGAGCCCGGCGAGCATGCGCAGCGAGGTGGACTTGCCGCAGCCCGACGGGCCGACCAGCACCAGCAGCTCGCCGTCGGCTATCTCCAGGTCGAGCCGGTCGACCGCCGGCGCGTCGCTGCCGGGGAACACGCACGTCGCCGACTCGTAGGTCACTGAAGCCATGGTGGGGCGGTCCCTTCACCGGCAGGAACGTGCCGGACGATCCGAGTAGAGGGTTCGGGCGAACGGTAGCAGCGCGCCCCGCCCGCGGCGGCGCGGGACTGTGCGCGGGGCCACTAGCCTGGGCCGGGACACAGTCCTCGACGTCAGGGAAGTACCGGTGGACGCCTCACCACCCCCGGCCGCGCACCCGCACCGGCCCGTGCGCATCGGGGTCCAGCTCCAGCCCCAGCACGCGCCCGACTACCGGCTGATCCGGGACGCGGTGGCCCGCGCCGAGGAGGCCGGGGTCGACATCGCGTTCAACTGGGACCACTTCTTCCCGCTCTATCCGGACGCCGCCGGCCGGATCGACGGCCCACACTTCGAGTGCTGGACGATGCTCGGCGCCTGGGCCGAACAGACCGAACGCATCGAGATCGGTGTGCTGGTCACCGGGGGCGGCTACCGCAACCCGGACCTGTTGGCCGATATGGCGCGCACCGTCGACCACATCGCGCACGGCCGACTGATCCTGGGCATCGGGGCGGGCTGGTTCGCGAAGGACTACCAGGCCTACGGCTACGACTTCGGCACCAAGGGCTCACGCATCGACCTGTTGGGCGAGTCCCTGGACCGGATCGCCGCGCGCCTGGGCGCACTCGATCCGGCGCCGACGCGCGAGATCCCGATCCTGGTCGGCGGGGCGGGGTGCGTAAGACGCTGCGGCACGTGGCCCGCCGCGCCCATGTCTGGCACAGCTTCGCCGGGCCCGAGGAGTATCCGGTCAAGGATGCGGCACTGTTACGGCACTGCGCCGAGATCGGCCGCGACCCGGCCGAGATCGAGCGCGCGGTCCAGTGGCCGCGCGACACCGCGGACGCGTCGGCCGAGCAGCAGGCCGACCGGCTGGCCGAGCTGGGGGTGTCGCTCTTCACCGTCGGCACTTCCGGGCCCGACTACGACTTCACCGAGCTGCGCCGCGCACTTTCCTGGCGGGACCGGCGCGGCTGAACCCGGCGGGGCCCAGCGGTCAGTCCCGGCCCGGCACCTGGTCCGGCCCGGCCTGCAGGAGTTGCTCCCGCGCGGCCTGGTACTTGATCCGCAGCCGGCGGGCCGCATCCGGATCCACCTCGGCCAGGGCCGCGTTGGAACGCAGGTTGACCGTGTTGTCGGCGAGCTTGACCAGCCGGCCCAGCGGATCGGCCGCCGCGCGGGCGATGGACTCGGAGTAGTCCTCGCCCGGGCGCCGGGTCACCGCCTCCACCGCGCGCACCACCTGTTCCGGAACCCCGAGCCCGCGCAGCCGGTCGGCGGTGACCGCGGTGTCTTCGAGCACGTCGTGCAGCAGACCGGCCATCTCGGCGTCCGCGCCGTGCGCGGCGAGCTCGGCGGCCACCGGTTCGAGATGATCGCGGATGTAGTCGCGACCGAGCTTGTCGGTCTGCCCGGCGTGCGCGCGCCGCACGAACTCGCGCACCTGCTGCACCGTCGTCGTCATCGGCCTACTCCCGTCGCCGCGTGTGCCCCGCACATCGTGCCGGTCGTCCGGCGGCGGGGCGGAAGCGGCGGGTGTCAGGCCGCGGTCCGGCGCGGTCCGGTCGCCGCCGAGCTGCCGGCCAGCAGGATCGAGGCGACCAGCTGCGGGTCGTCCCACATCGGCACGTGCCCGATGCCCGGATAGACGTTGACCAGCGCCTGCGGGAAGGTCTCGCGCACCGTCTTGGCCTGGTAGGCGGGCAGGATCAGATCGCGCCTGCCCCACGCCACGGTGACCGGCACGGAGGTGTCGACGGGGGAGTGGAAGGCGAAGTCGGCGTCCAAGGCTCGGTCGATGATCCGGTTCTCCAGCAGCGAGGCCGCATCGGTCAGGGCGGTGTCGGTGGGCACGCGCCACGGCTTGGACATGAACACGCCCATGCCGACCGATTTACCGATCGTGTTGCGCAGCAGCGGTTCGCGCGCATCGCCGAGCAGGCGGGTGGCCCCGCGCAGCGCCTTGAACGTGCCCACCGCCCGGTCCTGGTCCCACTTGCCGCGGAAGAACCCGGCCGGGGACAGGCCGGTGGCCGAGGCCACGGCCCCGCGGGCCGCGGCCTCGAGGGCGAACCAGCCGCCGAGGGAGTTGCCGGCGATGTGCACGGTCTCATCGGGGGAGAGCTCTGCCAAGAAGTCGAGCATCATCTGTGTGCCGATGGCGATCGGGTCGGGCCCGTCGGGCATGGCGGGGGAGTCGCCGTGGCCGGGCAGGTCGACGGTGACCACCGTGCGGTAGTCGGTGAGCAGGTCGATCACCGGCGCCCAGGCGTGCTGCCGGTGCACCACCCCGTGCACCAGGACCAGGGTGGGGCCGGAGCCGCGGATCTCGTGTGCCAGTTCCATCCGGTAAGTGTTACCCGTATTCACGGATACTTCAAGGGGTGGGGCCGGAACGGCCTCCGCCGAGCACCGTCAGGCTGCGGGCCAGCGCGGTCTCCAGCCCGATCTCGTCGATCGCCGGGCCGAGCAGTTCCAGGTCGATCGATGCGCCGAGGCCGAGCCGGTCCAGCATCGTCAGCTGCGCCGCGATCGGCAGCTCGCCGTCGCCGAGCGCCCAGCGGTTGGGCACCGCGTGGATCGGCATCTGCAGATCCGCCATCTGCACCAGGGCGACGCGGTCGCGGTGACGGGCCAGGGTCCGGGCCAGATCGCGCTCCTGCCACGCCGAATACAGGTCCACCACGATGTGCCCGCCGAGCATCTCGGCCAGATCGGCGGCGTCGGCGACCCGGTGGGTGAAGCTCAGTTCGGCGCGCATGGACATGGTGTTCTCCACCGCGACCCGCACCCCGGACCGGCGCGCGTAGGCGACCGGCTCGGCCAGGTGCGCAGTCAGCCGGTCCGCCGCCTCGTCCCAGGTCAGCTCACTGCTCGGGCCGCTGGTGATCAGCACGGTCGGCGCGCCCAACTGCGCCGCCCGATCGATCGCGGCGGTCAGCGCATCGCGCTCGCGCAGCCACCGCTGCCCGGACCCCGGCGGGGTGCGGATGCCGTGGCTGACGCAGTTGACCGCAAGGCCCGCATCGGCGGTATGTGCGGCGAACTCCTGGGCGACACGGTCGTCGCGCAGACCGGCCGCGGCCAGGCCGAATCCGGCCAGCCCGAGACGGCTGCACAGCGCGGTCGCGGCCGCCGGGCCCCCGCGCGCCATGCCCAGTGCGGCGGTGTGCGGGCCGGCCGCGGGGGCGGCGGGCGGGCCTGTCACGGTGTCCATGCCGTGACCCTAGGCCCGCGGCGGGTTCTTCCGGTGCCCGCTGCGCCGACCGGGCAGACTCGGCGACGCGGGCACCTGCGCGCCGATCCGTGGGCGCCGATCCCGGGTGCCGCACGCGCGACAGCAGAAGGAGCAGCGCCGATGCAGATGCAGACGGTCCAGGTGGGCGGAATCGAACTGGCGGTCGCCGATCAGGGCTCCGGCCCGGCGGTGGTGCTGTGCCACGGCTTTCCGAGCCTGGCCCGGTCCTGGCGGCACCAGGTCGCGGGTCTGGTCGCGGCCGGCTATCGGGTGATCGCCCCGGACATGCGCGGCTACGGCGGATCCAGCGCCCCGGCCGACCCGGCCCACTACGACCGGGAGACCACGGTGGCCGACATGACCGGTCTGCTCGATGTGCTCGGCATCGATCGGGCGGTGTTCGTCGGCCACGACTTCGGCGCCTCCCTGGCCTGGGATCTGCCGCTGTGGGCGCCCGAGCGGGTGGCCGGGGTGGCGGTGCTGTCGGTGCCGCTGCTGCCGCGCACCCCCGTGCCGCCGACCGTGGCGTACGCGCACATGGCGCGCGAACACTTCCTGCACATGCACTACTTCCAGACCCCCGGGGTGGCCGATGCGGAGCTCGATGCCGACCCGGCCGGTTTCCTGACCCGGATCTACTGGTCGCTCTCCGATGCCGACCGCTGGCTGACCTGCTTCCAGCACCCGTCGGAGGGCAACGGCTACCTCGACGTGCTGCCCGACGCCCCGGACCTGCCGTGGGAGTGGATGACGGCCGAGGAGTTCGACCCCTACATCCAGACCTTCACCCGCACCGGCTTCACCGGCGGCCTGAACTGGTATCGGGCGATGGACGCGGTGTGGGAGCAGAACGGGCGGCTGACCGATCACACGGTGCGCGTGCCGGCCGCATTCATCGCCGGGGCCCGCGAACCGGTGGTGCAGATGATGGGCGCCGGCTCGCTCGAGAAGATGCGCGAGCTCGTGCCGGATCTGCGGATGCTGCGGCTGATCGACGACGCCGGACATTTCGTGCAGCTCCAGCGCCCCGACGAGGTCACCGCAGCCCTGCGCGAGTTCCTCGCCGACATCGGATGGGCGTCAGTCGGTTGATCCGTTCGCCCGTGCCCGCCCCGGAGAGGGGCCGGCACGGGCGTGGCGCAGGTGCCGCGGTCAGCGGTCTCCGGGGCGGAAGCTGCCGAAACCGCCGCGGTAGAACAGCAGCGGGTCGGTGTCGCGGTGCACGTCCAGGTCGGTGACCCGGCCGATGACGATGGTGTGGTCGCCGGCGTCGTGCTCGAGTTCGAGGTCGATCTCGATCGCGGCGAGCGTGCCCGGCAGAGCGGGGGCGCCGTTGCCGCCGGGGGTCCAGTCCACACCGGCGAACTTGTCGCCGCCGGAGACCGCGAAGCCGCGGCACAGCTCGAGCTGGTCGTGGGCGAGCACGTTGATCAGCAGCCGGCCCGCATCGCGCATCTTCGGCCAGCTCGAGGAGGTCTTGGCCGGGCAGAACGACACCAGCGGCGGATCCAGCGACAGCGAGGTCACCGACTGGCAGGCGAAGCCGTGCGCGTCGGTGCCGTCGAAGGCGGTGATCACCGTGACACCGGTGCAGAAGTGGCCGAGCACGTGGCGGAGCCGGTCGCCGTCCACCGGCAGGGCCGCCGCGGCGGCGGAATCGACGGACATCGCACTCACTCCTTCGGCTCGTTGCGCACGTCGGCCGGGCCCCACACCGCGCGCATCGAGGTGATCAGGCCCGCATCGTCGAAGGTCATCACGTCGATCGGCTCGATCACCGACGCCCCGCCCGCGTGCCGGGTGGTGACCCGGAAGTGGAAGGCGGCGGTGTCGCCGGCGATCCGCAGGGTCAGCAGTTCGGTGCTGATGTCGAGCCCGGACAGGGCCCCGTAGAACTCGGTGATCTGCTCCCGGCCCTGCTTGGGCTCGGTGCCCACCGGGTCCTCGAGCGTGCCGTCGGGTGCGTACAGTTCGGCGATCTGCGCGGCCTGACCGGCGGCGACCCGCTCGAGATACGTGCGCACGGTCTGCGCGATGCGCTCCGCCATCGTTGCGCTCCTTCACTGGTGTCGACAGGGTCCGGCCGCGAGTATCGCCGACCGGACGGTGGCCTGACTGTAACCCCGCTCACCGGTGCGGTCCTCGACTCCTCCCGTCACCCGGGAGGCGGCCCCGACCTGGTCGGACGCCTACCGTGGGGGCATCGATCCCCGTAGGACAAGGAGACCGCGATGACCCTCACCGACACCCCTGCAGCCCTGGTCACCGGGGCCTCCGGCGGCCTGGGCGCGGCGATCGCCGCCGACCTGGCGGCCGATCACACCGTGCTGCTCGGCGGCCGGGACACCGCGGCTCTCGGCGCGCTGGCCGAACAGGTTCCGGGTAGCAGGCCGTGGCCGGTGGACCTGACCGATGCGGACGCGGTGGCCGCGGCGTGTGCGGGGATCGACCGGCTCGACGTGCTGGTGCACAACGCCGGGGTGTGCGAGCTCGGCACGATCGCCGATTCGCCCACCGACCAGTGGCGCCGGTCGATGGAGACGAACCTGTTCGCCGTGGTCGAGCTGACCCGGGTGCTGCTGCCCGCTCTGCGCGCGGCCGGCGGGCATGTGGTGCTGATCAACTCCGGGGCGGGCCTGCGCGTCCACCCGGGCTGGGGCTCGTATGCGGCCGGCAAGTTCGCGCTGCGCGCCTTCGGTGACGCCCTGCGCGGCGAGGAGCCGGACCTGCGGGTGACCTCGGTGCATCCGGGCCGGATCGACACCGCCATGCAGCGCCGGATCGTCGCCACCGAGGGCCGGGACTACGACCCGGACGAGTTCCTACGCCCCGACACCGTGGCCGCGGCGGTGGGCAACGCCGTGCGCACCGCGGCCGATGCGCACCCGACCGAGATCATGCTGCGGCCGATCGCGCGGTAGGCGGGAGCCGGGCGCCCGTCACCGGGCCGATCGGCGCGGTGCCGGGCGCCTGAAGGCAGGGCGACGACCACAGTCGTGCGGAGTCAGACCGCCTCGCTGTCGACGCTGAAAGTCGTCACCAGAACCGCCCCGAGGACAAACAGCCCCATGAGCACGGCGAACCAGTCAGGAGCGCCGACGTAGCTGCCGATCCCGCCCGCCACCAGACCAAAGGTCAGCGCCCACACCACGCCGATCACCTTGACGAAACCCGGCACCGTGAAGAATGCGATCCAGACCAAGACCGCGATGACGATGGTGATCCACGGCCCGAGACTGATGAGCCCGATCAGACCGAAGACGACGGTGAACACAACCATCCCCATACCCGGGGTGATCGACACCAGGACCAGCCAGATCCCGACCGCGGCGATCAGCGCACCGAGGATGAGCGCGATGAGGATGTGCATCAGTACTCCTTTTCGGAGGAGTCGCTCCCCCGGTTCTTCTCTAGCTGCACCGTCGAGTGCAGTTCTGATCGATCGCGGCCGTCGCGGCGCGTGCTCCTCACCTGCGGCGTCGACCGAAGATGCCTCGTTTACGGGCCGTGGGTCGGGGCATCGCCCGCAGCCGAGAAGCCAGCTCCTTCGCTTGCTCCGCGTGGTCGGCGAACCGGTCGGCGTATTCGCTCACTTCGCCCCTCTGCACGATGCCCTCGGGCAATGCATAGACGCCCGCACGGATGTTCGCCGCGATGATCTCCAGGTACGACGACGCCAGTTCGATCGCGTCGATCGACACCAGAGCCAAGGGAACGCGCTCGAGCAGCGCCGCCCGATCGTCCGGATCGTCGACCTGTGTCAGCGGTTTGGCCAACGCCTCGAGAAGCTCCACCGCTTCGAGCGCCTCGAGCCCACTATCCGGTGGCAGATCGGTCTCGATCAACAGACGCACGCCGGCGCTCAGACGGAACTGCAGGTCGAGCAGCGCCTCGTACGGGGCATAGGCATGGATCGCATGGATCTCCGGTGCAAGCCGGTACTTCGGATAGGTGCTCACGACCGCTCCTCCTCGCCGCTGTCGAACCAGTCCACGAGGATCTCCGCAGCACGTCGCAGTTCGGTGGCCATCTCGGTCACCGAACTGTCATCCTGAACCGGGTATCGGCCCGTCGCCAAAGCGTCGGCGACCCGTCGTGCGATGGCGGCGATATGCATGCCGACCTGCAGCGAGCCGAGGGTCCACGACGGCTTCTTCCGAAACATCTCCGCATGCTGCTGGCACGATTCACGTTTCATGTCGCTGACGACCACGCAGAGTTCGGCCAGTTCCGACGCCTCGACCTCCGGGATCTGGTCTCCCGCTTCGAGGGTGATACGCAGGCACGTGGTGAGCAGATAGTGGAGGAAGGCCTCCTGCGACAGATCCACGTACGTGTCGTAGTGATCGGTTCCGACGCTTGATCGGATCGTTTGAAAAGTTCTCACAAGCCCCCCCTGCCGCACTCCACTCCCGGTGTGAGGAGTGGTCGCCGTCTCGACATTGCGAGACGCTAGAACAAAGCCTCCCCCCCCCCCCCCCCAACCGGACAACCCTGGTGGGACACCAAAAGTCAGAACAGAGCACGATAAGCTGCGCCTCGTCCCGGGGCCGCG
>JAJYRZ010000046.1 GCA_021793835.1 Actinomycetes bacterium
GCCCCGCTCGCCCTCGAGGGCCTGGTCGCGTTCTTCCTCGAATCGACCTTCATCGGCCTGTGGATCTTCGGCTGGGGCCGGCTCAACAAGTGGGTGCACCTGGCCACGATCTGGCTGGTCGCCGTCGGCGTGAACGCCTCGGCCTTCTTCATCATCGCCGCCAACTCGTTCATGCAGCACCCGGTGGGGGTGGAGTACAACGACGAGACCGGCCGGGCCGAGCTGACCAGCATCTGGGAGCTGTTGACCAACAACACCGCGCTGGCGGCCTTCCCCCACACCGTCTTCGGTGCGTTCCTCACCGCCGGCACCTTCGTCGCGGGCATCGCCGGCTGGTGGATGGTGCGCAACATGCGCGCCGCCGCCAAGGCCGAGGCGGCCGGAAGCGAGCTCGCCGAGCTGCGCGGACGCGACCCGGTGCCGGCCGCCACCTTGAAAAGGGATGCGCGCACGATGTTCCGCCCGGCCGCGATCTTCGGACTGTGGGTGATGATCGGCTCCGGGGTCGGGCTGATCGCCACCGGCGACGTGCAGGCCAAGCTGATGTTCGAGCAACAGCCGATGAAGATGGCGTCCGCCGAATCGCTCTGCCACACCGAGACCGACCCGTCGTTCTCGATCCTGACCGTGGGCACCCACAACAACTGCGACTCGGTCGCCCACGTGCTCAAGATCCCGTACGTGCTGCCGTTCCTGGCCGAGGGGAGGTTCTCCGACGTCGAACTGCAGGGCGTGGAGGATCTGCAGGCCCAGTACGAGGAGCAGTTCGGGCCCGGGGACTACCGGCCGAACCTGTTCGTCACCTACTGGTCCTTCCGCGCCATGATCGGGCTCGGCCTGGGCTCGGCGGCCCTGGCGGTCGGCGGACTGTGGGTCACCCGGCGCGGCCGGGTACCGGACCAGAAATGGTTCGGGTGGGTATCCCTCCTGGCGATACCGACCCCGTTTCTGGCCAACAGCGCCGGCTGGATCTTCACCGAGATGGGCCGCCAACCCTGGGTCGTCCACCCCAACCCGACCGGGGTCGACATGGTGCGCCTGACGGTCGATCAAGGCGTGTCCGGACACTCGCCGTGGACGGTGCTGACCTCGCTGGTCGTGTTCACGCTCGTCTACGGCGCACTCGGGGTCGTGTGGTTCTGGCTGATCCGCCGCTACACCATCGAGGGTCCTCAGGACCACGACGCGGTCCCGCCGACCGATGAACCCGGCGACGACGACCCGCACGATCCCGACCGGCCCCGACCGCTGTCGTTCGCGTACTAGGAGCACATGAGATGGGTCTGCAAGAAGTCTGGTTCGTCCTGATCGCGGTGCTGTTCACCGGCTACTTCGTGCTCGAGGGCTTCGACTTCGGGGTCGGGATGCTGTTCCCGATCCTGGGGCGGCGCAAGCCCGGCGACACCGGCGACGAGGCCGACACCCGGCGCCGGGTCATGCTCAACACCATCGGCCCGGTCTGGGACGGCAACGAGGTGTGGCTGATCACCGGCGGCGCCGCACTGTTCGCCGCCTTCCCCGAGTGGTACGCCACCTTGTTCTCCGGCTTCTACCTGCCGTTGCTGCTGATCCTGGTGGCGCTGATCCTGCGGGTGGTCGCCATCGAGTGGCGCTCGAAGATCGACGACCCGGTCTGGCGCCGGCGCGCCGACCTCGGCATCGGCATCGGCTCGTGGGTGCCGGCCGTGCTGTGGGGTGTGGCCTTCGCCAACATCGTGCGCGGGGTGGCGATCAACGAGGCCAAGACCGTCACCACCGGGTTCTTCGGGCTGCTCAGCCCCTACGCGCTGCTCGGCGGGGCCGCCTTCGGGTTGGTGTTCCTGCTGCACGGGGCCGTGTTCCTGGCGCTGAAGACCGGTGCGGAGGTGCGCGGCGACGCGGTGCGGGTGGCCGCGATCCTCGCGCCGATCGCCACGGTCGTCGCCGGCGGGTTCGCCCTGTGGACCCAGCTGGCCTACGGCAAGACCTGGACCTGGGCGGTGGTCGCGGTGGCGGCCGCGGCGCTGCTGGGGGCGATCTGGTCGACCGCGCGCGCCTGGGAAGGGTGGGCGTTCACCCTCACCACGGTGGCGATCATGGCGACCGGTGTGCTGCTGTTCGGCGCGCTGTTCCCGAACGTGATGCCCTCGACCCTGGACCCGGCGTGGTCGCTGACGATCGACAACGCCTCCTCCTCTCCGTACACGCTGAAGGTGATGACCTGGGCGGCCGGCCTGCTGGCCCCGGTGGTGCTGATGTACCAGGGCTGGACCTACTGGGTGTTCCGCCAGCGCATCACCATGGAGCAGATCCCGCCGTCGATCGGCCTGCCACGCCGGGCCCCGCACCGATGACCACGCCGCAGCAGGCCGCGGCGGTCCGGGACGGCCCGGACCCGGCCGGGGCGCAGCCCGCCCCGGCCCGGCGCGGCCCGGTCGACCCGCGGCTGTGGCGCCACTCGCCGGCCGCGCGCCGCTACCTGGGAGCCACGGTGCTGGCCGGAGCGGTCACGGCGGTGACCGTACTGATCTCGGCGACGTTGATCGGCACCGTGCTCGCCGGGGTGATCACCGACCCGGACAAGCGCACCGTCGGCGCCTGGTCCGGGCACCTGGTCGGACTCGCCGCGGTGATCGCGGTGCGCGTGGCCGCCACCTGGGCCCAGGCCCGCTACGGGCACCGCTCCGGGCTGCAGGTGGTCGCGGAGCTGAAATCCGAACTGCTCACCGCTTCTGCGGCCACCGATCCGCGCACGCGTGCGACCCGGCGTGAAGAACTCGCCGCGGTGCTCACCCGGGGCCTGGACGATCTGCGGCCCTACCTGACCGGCTACCTGCCGGCGCTGATGCTGGCGGTCACCGTCACCCCGGCCGCGCTGGTGCTCATCGCGATCGAGGACCTCACCGCGGCGATCATCGCGGTGATCACCCTGCCGCTGATCCCGATCTTCATGATCCTGATCGGCCTGCTCACCCGCGGCAAGGCCCGCACCCGGCTGCGCACCATGGCGCAGCTGTCGGCCCAGCTGCTCGACCTGATCGCCGGGCTGCCCACCCTGCGCGCGCTCGGCCGCGAACGCGGACCGGCGGCGCGCGTACGCGAGCTCGGCGATGCGCACCGCCGCTCGACCATGGCCGCGCTGCGCTACGCCTTCTTATCGTCGATGGTGCTCGAACTGCTGGCCACCCTGTCGGTGGCGCTGATCGCCGTGTCGATCGGCATGCGCCTGGTCTACGGCAACATGACGCTCACGGCCGGGATGATCGCGCTGATCCTCGCCCCCGAGGTGTATCTGCCGCTGCGCGAGGTCGGCACCCGCTTCCACGCCGCCGAAGACGGTCTCGAAGCCGCCGACGCCGCCTTCGGCGCCCTCGGCGAGCTCGGTGCCGGCCAGGACGGCGACGGGACACGGGCGGACGCACGGAGTGCTGCGGTGCCGGACGGGGCGCTGACGATCCGGCTGGACCACGTCACGGTCACCGCTCGCCGCGGCACCGCACCGCACGGGCTCACCGCGGTCGCACGGCCGGGCCGGATCACCGCGCTGACCGGACCGAACGGGTCCGGCAAATCCACCGCCCTGGCCACGGTGCTCGGCCTGCTCGACCCCACCTGTGGCGCGGTCACCGTCACCGGTGCGGGCGGTACCGCGACACCGGTGGCGGACCTGGGCCGCGACACCTGGTGGTCGCAGCTGGCGTGGCTGCCGCAGCGGCCCGTCCTGCTGCCCGGCACGATCGCCGAGAACCTGGCGCTGGGGCGGCGCACCGGACCGGCCGGACAGACCGCACTGGACGATGCGGCCGCGGCCACCGGTTTCGACCGGGTGCTCGCCGACCTGCCCGCCGGCACCGACACCCGGCTCACCTCAGGCGGTGAGGGACTGTCGCTCGGGCAGCGCCAACGTCTCGCGCTCACCCGCACCCTGGCCGCCGATGCCCGCGTGCTGCTGCTCGACGAACCGACCGCACACCTCGATGCCGAGGCCGAGGCCCGCGTGCTCACCGCACTGCGAGCACGCGCCGAGGCCGGGGCGACGGTGCTGATCATCGGCCACCGGCCCGCCGTGCTGGCCGCGGCCGACACCGTGATCACCGTCGCCTCCGGACCGGAACCGGCAGCGGAGACCGGGCCCGAGGTGAGGGAGGTACCGCGATGACCCGCACCGAGACCGCCGCACCGGCGCCCGAGGCCGCGGCCGGGATCGCGCCGCAGACCCGCCGCAGTCTCGGGCACTGGCGCACCGACCCGCTGATCCGGGCCCTCGGGATGCTGGCCCTGTCGCCGCGGCGCCTGCTGTGGTCGGTGCTGGCCGGGGCGGCGACGCTCGGCAGCGCGCTGGCGCTGTCGGCCCTGTCCGCCTGGCTGATCACCCGGGCCTGGCAGATGCCGCCGGTGCTCGACCTGACCGTCGCGGTGGTCGCGGTGCGCGCGCTCGGCATCTCCCGCGGCGTGCTGCGCTACCTCGAGCGGCTGATCACCCACGACACGGCGCTGCGCGGCACCGTGCACCTGCGCGAGACGCTGTATCTGCGGTTGGCCGAAGGCGATCCGGCCGCGGCCGCCCGGCTGCGCCGCGGCGACCTGTACGCGCGCACCGGCGCCGATGTCGGCACCGTCGGCGAGGTGGTGATCCGCGCGGTCGTGCCCGCCGCGGTCGCCGCCGTACTGGCCGTGGCGGCCGTCGGGCTGGTGGGCGTGCTCTCGCCCGCCGCGGGCGCGGTGCTCGCCGGCGCGCTGCTCATCGCCGGGGTGGCTGCGCCGCTGCTGTCCGGCCGGGCCGCGGCGGCGGCCGAACAGGCCGCGGTGCAGACCCAGGCCGACTACGCCGATGCGGCGCTGACCGTGCTCGACCACGCCGACGAACTCGCGGTGGCGGGCCGGCTCACAGAGACCCTTGACCGCGCCGACGATCGGCAGCGCCGCTACGACGGGGCGGTGGACCGGGCCGCCCGCCCGGCCGCGTGGGCCCAGGCGGCCGGCCCGCTGTCGATCGGCGCGGCTGTGCTCGGTGCCCTGCTGGTCGGCATCACTGCCTACCCGCACGAGCTGACCAGCCCGATGGCGCTCGCGATCGTGGTGCTCGTCCCGCTGGCCGCCTTCGAGGCGACGGCCGTGTTGCCCGAGGCCGCAGCCCAGTGGGTGCGGGCCCGCCGGGCCGCGAGCCGGATCATCGCGCTCACCGACGCGGCCGCACCGGCGACAGACCGCCCGCGCGCAGACGTCGCGGGCCCCGACGGTCCGCCGGACGACCAGACCTCGGTCGCGGATCCCACACCGGGCGGCCCCGTCCGTCTGCGCGCCGCCGGGCTCGGCTGGGGATGGCCGGGCGGGCCGGTGCTGGGCCCGCCGCTGGACATCGAGCTCGAGCCCGGGGCACGGGTGGCGATCAGCGGGCCGAGCGGCATCGGCAAGACCACCTTGCTGATGACCCTGGCCGGACTGCTGCCCGCCCGCACGGGCACCGTCACCGTCGGCGGCTCGCCGATCGATCGGTGGCCGGCCGACCTGCTGCGCGCTCGGATCGGATTCTTCGGCGAGGACGGGCACCTGTTCGCCACCACGGTGCTGGAGAACCTGCGGGTGGCCCGCGGCGATCTGAGCGCCGATCACGCCCGGCGCGTATTGGCCGACGTCGGGCTCGGCCCGTGGCTGGCCGAGCTGCCGGGCGGGGTGGACACCGTGCTCGTCGGCGGGGCCGAGGCGGTCTCCGGCGGTCAGCGGCGCCGGCTCCTGCTCGCCCGGGCGCTGGTCTCCCCGGCGCAGGTGCTGCTGCTCGACGAGCCGACCGAGCATCTCGACGATGCGAGCGGCGCGGCGCTCCAGCGCGCCCTGCTCGACCCGGACTCAGCGCTCGTGCCGCGGGAGAAGACCGTGCTGGTGGTCAGCCACCGGTTGCCGGCAGAAGTGCAGGATCAGGCCCGCACCATCACGCTCGCGTGAGCCCTGCCGCGCACACCGATCACTCGGGCGCGTGGCCCTCACGCGGCCAGGCCGAAGGGCGGATCCGCGGGCTGACCACGTTGGGCACGCGCAGCCGGTATGCGTTCGCGATGACCCCGGAACCGTAGGAGGCGTCGTCGACCATGCGCAGCGCCAGGCTGCGCACCGGGCCCAGCCGGGTGGGCGACAGCAGATGGTCGCGCACCGGTTCGGCGGCCATCGCGGCCGCGATCACCCGGGCCGTGCGCGAGCGCGGCGTGGCGGCCAGCACCGCCGCACCGACCGGCCACCAGTCCCGGCGCAGCAGGTGCCCGACCCAGAACGCGTCGGTCCACAGCGACAGCGCCGTCATCTCGGCGACCGTGGCGGCAGGCACCTGCGGCGGCAGCACGCGGCGGTGCCGGGCCAGCTCGTATCCGGTGATCCCGAGTGCCGCCCACTTCGCGGCGGGCCGGCGGCTCGACAGCGCGGCCATCAGCGCCAGGCCCGCGACGGTCGGCTGGGCGGGGATCAGCCGATTCGGGTGCCGGGCCTCGAGCTGGGCGGCCGAGGAGCCGTAGCCGGCGCGGCGGGAGGAGAAGTCGCGCAGCGCGGTGCGCACCCGGTGCCGGTTGACCACGTCGGTGACGTAGCGGACCGTCCACCCGGCCTCGTCCATCCGCCAGAACAGGTCCACGTCCTCGCCGATGCGCAGCCCCGGCTCGAACGGCGGCTCGGTCACCGCGGCCCGGCGCACCATCGCCGAGGCGGTCGGCAGCCAGCCCACCGGCACCCCGTAGACCACGCGCGAGGGGTGCGGGCCCATGTCGAGTTCGGAGCGGGTCTCCTCATACAGCTCGATCGCCGAATCGCCGACCACGTCCGGACGCACGCGCGGACCGGCCGCACCGACGATCGGATCGTCGAACACCGGCCGCAGCCGGGTCACCCAGCCCGGCGAGGCGACCACGTCCGAGTCGATGAAGGCCACGAAGTCGGCGGTCGTGGCCGCGAACCCGGTGTTGCGCGCAGCGCCCGGACCGCCGTTGCGCTCATGCACGATCAGCCGCGCCCCGTGCTCGGCGCACAGCCGCGCGATCTCGGCGGCCTCAGGTGCCGGCGAGGCGTCGTCGACGACGATCACCGGCAGCCCCTCGGGCGCCACCGAGGCCAGGCAGCGCGCGAATTCTTCGACCCCGCGGTAGACCGGGATGACGATCTCCACATCGCCCGGCACGGCCGACGCGCCGGACTCCGGATCGGCCGGGGCCGGGGCGGGCAGCGGGTCGGCGATGCCGCGGTCGAGCAGATACAGCGCCGCCGCGCGCTGCTCGTCACCGCGGACGACGACCCCGGCCCGGCCCGCGGCGTGCAGGTCACGGGCGAAGGGACGCACGGATTCGGGCAGCACGGTCAGCGCCCACGGCGAACCGCCGATCGCCACCCGCCCGGCCCGCAGTCTCACCCCGGAGGTCCAGGCGATGGCCGCGCCTTCGAGGAACCCGTCGGTCCGCTCGTCCGCGGTCGGCGGGACGGGGAACGGAGGCATCGGATGGATCGAGACCCGCGCGCGGCTCATGGCGGTGCGTCACTCCTCAACTAGGGGGCGACCCGGGCGGCGCGCAGCGGCGCCCGCACCGGGGATACGGCTGTATGGCATCACATCGGCCGATCGCGGCCGGAGTGCGGGTCAGCCCACCGGCTCGGCGAGCACCACCCGGTACCCCTCGGGGCAGGTCAGCCACAGCTCCCGCCCACCGGTGTTCGGATTGGTGTGCACCGGCCCGCCCAGCGCGGCGCCGCGATCGGCCTCGGCCCGGGTGCAGGCGGCATCGAAGTCGGTGATCGTGAACCACAGCAGCACCCCGTTCCCGCGGACCCGGTCCGGATCGGCGAGCAGGTCGTGTCCGTCGGCCGCATCGTCGGCGTGCAACTGCAGCACGGGCGTGCCGTCTGCGCGCACAAGGGCGAAGGCGGGGGCGAAGACGTGGGCGTCGGCGCCGAGCAGGCGGGCGTAGAACGCGGCCGCGGCCGGCACGTCGGTGACGGTGATCATCGGCGCCGGCGTGACCCGGTCACGGCCGGCGGGGGAGTCGGGGGCGGTCATCGCGTGCGGCCGCTGCGGTCAGCCGGCGTAGCGGGCGAGCCGGGCCGAGACGTGCGGGCGCATCGGCTCGTCGTCGAACACCCGCTCCTCGACATAGGCCAGGTCGCCGCCGTCGACGATGCCGTAGAGGCGGTGTGCCCCGCCCACGGCCGGGCCGGTCGCCGAACCGATGACCACATCGGTGCTCAGTTCCCAGGAGGACTGGTTGCGCGGCTTGCCGTAGTACATCTCGACCACACCGCCCGCGTCGGTGAGCAGCAGCTCGATGGTGTCGTCGGCACCGATGCGCCAGAAACCCGACTCGCGGTGTGTGGGGGCGACGAACTCACCGTCGGCGTCCAGGCTCCAAGCCTGGGAGGAGAAGGTCAGATAGTCGCCGCCGTCGTGGCCGATGATCAGCTGCTGACCGAAGGCGTGCTCGCCGAAGCGGGGACAGTCGTGCTGTCCGGTGCCGCGCCACACCCCGACCAGCGGCAGCAGGGCCAGCAGGGCGTCGGAGATGTTCGGGCCGAAGCGCAGATTCGCGGTGTCCTCGGGCACGGGCAGTCCGCCGAGCACCGGGATGTTGCGTTCCCCGGTCGTCTCGGCGCGCACGGCTGCTTCGTCGATGGCCCGGTTGCCGGAACCGGGCGCGGCCTGCTCCTCGCTCACGAGAAGGGCGGCTCGTTGCTGAGCAGGCGCACGACGGTGTAGATCCCGAACACGGCGATCAGGATGCTGCACAGGACCAGCAGGATGGTGAAGAAGATAGTCACGATCCCGATCCTAACCCCTGCCGGGGCGCGGAGGGGAATCGCCTGCCCGCCGGCCGGACCGGGCGCCGCACACGCCGCGGGCCCGGTGACCACGCTGGTGGTCGCCGGGCCCGCGGGCGCTGTGTCGTCGGCCGGTCAGGCGCCGACGGTCACCTCGAACTCGTGCACTCCCGGGCCCTCGGGGGCGACGGCGAGTTCGCCGTTGCCGCCGGAGGACAGCGCGCGCAGGGTCCACTGACCCGGTGCGGCGAAGAACCGGAAGTCACCGGTGGCCGAGGCGACGACCTCGGCGGTGAACTCGCCGGAGGAGTCGAGCAGGCGCACGAAGGCGCCGCCGACGGGCTGGCCGTCGGTGCCCAGGACCCGGCCGGTCAGCACGGTCTCGGTCTCGGTGTTCACCCCGGCGGGCAGGGTCTGGCTCTGAACGGGTGCTCCGCACATGATGGTCACTCTCCCTTTTCGATGGGTGCGCCGACGAGCGAGCCGTATTCGACCCAGCTGCCGTCGTAGTTCTTGACGTTCTTCTTGCCCAGGATCTCCTGCAGGACGAACCAGGTGTGGCTCGAGCGCTCGCCGATCCGGCAGTAGGCGATGGTCTCCTTCGCATCGTCGAAGCCCTGGGCCGCGTACAGCGCGGTCAGCTCCTCGTCCGACTTGAAGGTGCCGTCCTCGTTGGCGGCCTGGCTCCACGGGATGTTGATCGCGGTCGGCACGTGGCCGCGCTGCTGCGCCTGCTCCTGCGGCAGGTGCGCAGGTGCGGAGATGGTGCCGGCGAACTCGCCGGGCGAGCGCACGTCGACCAGGTTCTTGTTCCCGATCGCGTCGATGACCTCGTCGCGCCAGGCGCGGATCGAGGTGTCCGGCTCACCGGCCTGATAGGTGGTGGCGGGACGCTGGGGGACCTCGGCGGTCAGCGGGCGGGCGTCGAGCTCCCACTTCTTGCGGCCGCCGTCGATCAGCTTGACGTCCTGGTGGCCGTAGTACTTGAAGTACCAGTAGGCGTAGGCGGCGAACCAGTTGTTGTTGCCGCCGTAGAGCACCACGGTGTCGTCGTTGCCGATGCCCTTGGCCGACAGCAGCGCGGAGAACTGCTCCCGGTCGAGGAAGTCGCGGCGCACCGGATCCTGCAGTTCGGCGCGCCAGTCCAGGCGCACCGCGCCCGGGATGTGCGAGGTCTCGTAGGCGGTGGTGTCTTCGTCGACCTCGACGAAGACCAGGCCCTCGGTGTTCAGGTTCTCTTCAGCCCATTCGGTGCTGACCAGAACGTCGGAGCGAGCCATGATCGTCCTTTCTTGTGACTGTCGATAGATGGAAGAGATGGGAAGGTGGCGGTCCGTGCCGTCAGGCGGCGGTGGACGTGCCGGAGTGCAGACCGGTCACCGGTGGTGGCCGGTACCGCCCGATGCATCGGACGGGGATCGAGGGGCCTGCCCACAAAAAAGGGGCCGGCCGGGGCGGTCAGGCGCTGCGCCGGGTGAGCCGGGCGACGAGCGGGTAGACCTGGCAGCCCAGACAGAAACCCAGGGCGGCGTTGAGCAGGGCGGCGAGCAGCGCGATGCCGGTGGCCACCGCGCCGAGCACCGGCAGCGCGGCCGCGTAACCGGCCACGCCCACCACCGCGAAGACCAGACCCACGGCCTGGGCGAAACGCAGCGGGGCGACCGGTTCGGTCTCGGTGGTCGGGGACAGACGCGGGCGGACCAGCCGGGCGAAGACCAGCCCGTAGGGGCTGGCCCCGGGGCCGAAGGCCGCGCCGAGCGCGAAGATCACGGCCTGGACGACCAGCAGCGGCCAGAACCCGGTGACCAGCACCGCGGCCAGCACGATCGTGGTGATCCAGGCGGCCAGTCGCGGACCGCGCACGTCCACCTGCGCCGGTGCGGAGACGGCGGTGTCCGGGCGGCCGGTGCCCGGCGATGCGGGGTCTGCCGACCGGTGATGGCCGATCACGGCCGAGTCGGACTCGGAAGAAGACATGAGGGTGAATGCTCCTGTGCGAAAAAACGGGCGCCGAAAGTCAGGGTGCTTCGGGGCCCGGGCGATCAGAGATGATCTAGCGGCAGGAACGACAACAGGCCCCGAAGCGGCGCATGCGCATCGGCATCGCGGCGCTGCGGTCGAGCATCGACTCGGGGCGGTTGTTCACGAAAAGAACGATACACACCGTCGGCGGCTGTGCAAACCCGGGGCGGCCGATGGGCAGGCGGCGCCAGGTCAGGGCGCTGTGCGCGTGCCCGGGGCGTTCTCGTCGAGCAGCGCGGTGAGCGTCGCCGCGAGCTCCCGGGGCGCGGGGGCGTCGGCGATGCGGTGGCGCACCGCGGTGCGGGCGTCGACCAGAAAGGTGGTCGGCAGCGCGCGCACGGACAGCAGGCGGACCAGATCGTCGTGGCCGGCCAGGTCGAGCGCCAGATCGTCCACCGATTCCGGATCGGCGAGCCGGGTGCGGGCCGTGTCCGCCGCCCGGGCCACGGCCGGGCAGCGCCCGCACCACGGCGCGGTGAAGCGCACGATCGTCACCCGGCCCGGACGCACCCCGGCCGCGCGCAGCAGGGCGACCGTCTCGTCCGCCGCTTCGGCGGGGGTCGGAGAGCCGGTGGCGGTCGCGGTGTCCCGGCCGGTGCCCGCCGGTCCCGCGGCGACCTCGCGCACCGTCCCGGCGCGGGCGCGCAGTCCGGCGCCGATGACCGCGGCCGCGACCAGGGCCGCGAGCAGCACCCAGATCCCGACGGTCACTGCGCCTCCTCGATGGTCAGCACGTCGGCCATGCGCACCCGGGTGTCCTCGCCGCGGCCGGAGATCACCAGCTCGGAGCCGCGGGCGTGCACCTCGGTCGGGGTGATCGAGAACGGCAGCTCATCGGCGCGGATGGTGGTGGCGAAGGGGGCGCCGACCTCGTCGATGTCCGGTTCGTCCTCGTCGTCGTCGGTCACCGCCGGTCCGCCGGAGGGGCGGCGCACCTCGTCGGGGATGATGTGCACCCGGTCGCCGTCGAGCACCAGGGACACCAGCACCGCGACCTTCTGCCGGACCGGTTTACCCGACTCGGTGTGGCCGGTCTCCACGGTGCCGGTCAGCAGCACGGTGCGGGGGCTGATCGCCGGCCCGGCGATGAGCCCGACCCCGCCGGATCCGCCGGTGCCGTCGGAGGAGTCTGCGGGCGGCGCCGACATCTCCAGGTCGGGCACGCCGAGCATCTGCCCCAGATAGGTCTGGCTGATCACCAGGTCGGCGTCGGTGCGGCCGATGGTGACGGTCTCGTCGGGGGAGACGGTCATCCCGGAACCCGGCAGGTCGATGTCGCTGAAGGTGGCCTCGACGATCAGTTTGCCCACGGTGCGGCTGGGCACTTCGCGGGCCCGGATGGTCATCGAGTCGAGGTGCCCGGTGCCCACCTGGGTCAGGAAGGGGAAACCGCCGACCGTGACCTCCGGATCGTCCTTCAGGTCGGCGCTGTGGCGGACCGCGCGGGAGATCCGGTATTCGGTGGTGATCGCCGCGCCGAAATCGACGAGCAGAGCGACCACGAGGACGCCGACGACGGCGAGGACCAGTTTGCGCACCCCGCCATTGTGCCCGGCCGCACCGGTGAAGCCCTATCGGGCGCACCGTCCGCGGTCGATACGCTGGTGGGCAAGCGGTCCCGCACGCGCCGGGAAGGCGCAGGCGGATGCCGGGGCCGGAAGACAACCGTGAGGCGACGAGTGATCGGGGAGCGACGATGAGCGCACAGGATCGGGCGCAGGTGCAGATCGTGGACACGGCGGAGCCGACGCCGGCGCAGGCGGACGCGATCCGGGCCGCGGTGGAGCAGACCGGCGCGGACGACCGCGTCGCCCCGGTCGGCGACGGCCCGCTGCGCTACCTGGCCGGCGGCGACGGGGCCCGGCATCTGCTGGTGCTGGGCCCGGGCGAGGAGCTCGTCGGCTACGGCAACGTCCAGCAGCCCGGCACGGAGAGCGCCTCGGCGGAACTGTTCGTGCGCCCTGCGGCCCGCGGCGCCGGTATCGGGGCGCGCCTGCTGACCGCGGTGCTGGAGGTCGGCGGGGACCACACCCGGGTGTGGGCGCACGGGGACCTGCCGGCCGCGCGCGCGCTGGCGGCGCGGGCAGCGCTGCCCGCCCAGCGCGAGCTGCTGCAGCTGCGCCGCGGCCCCGAGGCCGGGGACCTGCCCGCGGTGGCCGCCGCCGAGTCGGTGACGGTGCGCACCTTCACCCCGGCCGACGAGGCCGAACTGCTGCGGGTCAACGCGGCCGCCTTCTCCTGGCACCCCGAGCAGGGGCAGATGGACGCCGCCGACTTCGCCGCCCAGCGCGGCGAGGCCTGGTTCGATCCGGCCGGGCTGTTCCTAGCCGTCGAGCAGGACGATCCGACCCGGGTGCTCGGCTTCCACTGGACGAAGGTGCATCCGGCGACCGACGAGGAACCCGCGCGCGGCGAGGTCTACGTGGTCGGGGTCGATCCGGCCGCGCAGGGCCGCAAGCTCGGCGCCCTGCTGACCCTGGTGGGTCTGCACCACCTGCACGATCAGGGCCTGGACACCGTCCTGCTCTACGTCGAGGGCGACAACGTCCCGGCGCTGAAGACCTACGAGCGGCTCGGGTTCACCCGGTTCCGCACCGACGTCGCCTACGGCCGGCACTGACCGGCCGGAGAGTTCCCGCACGGTTCCCGCAGAGTTCACCCGGACGGGACCGGAAGGACATATCGGCTTCCTAGCGTGCGAGGCGTCGACGGCATCGGGCCGTCGACACCAGCCGAACGAGAGGTCGATCTTCCGTGCCTATCCCGCGCACGTCCGTCACCACCCGCCTGGCCGCCGTGATCGGCGGTGTGACCGCAGGGGCGATGCTGCTGGCCGCCTGCGGCAGCGATGACAACCAGGTCTCTTCCCCCGTCGACGTCGGCGCAGCCGATATCGACTGCACCGGTGCAGCCGAGCTGTCCGGGGCCGGTTCCTCGGCGCAGAAGAACGCGATGGACCAGTTCACCGCCGCCTACATCGCGGCGTGCGCCGCGCAGGGCGAGGACGTGCGGGTGGCCTACACCGCCTCCGGCTCGGGCGACGGACGCACCCAGTTCGTCGCCGGGCAGGTGGACTTCGCCGGCTCCGACTCGCCGATCGAAGGCGATCAGCTGGTCGAGGCGCAGCAGCGCTGTGAGGCCGGCGAGGTGTGGAACCTGCCGCTGGTCTTCGGGCCGGTCGCCCTGGCCTACAACCTCGACGGGGTCGACGATCTGGTGCTCGACGCCGCGACGACGGCCCGGATCTTCGACGGCAGCGTCGAGCGCTGGAACGATCCGGCGATCGCCGCGCTGAACCCGGACGCCGAGCTACCCGACACCGAGATCGCGGTGATCCACCGCTCGGACTCCTCGGGCACCACCGACAACTTCCAGCAGTACCTGTCGGTCGCGGCCCCCCAGGTGTGGGACCGCGGGGCCGGATCGGACTTCGTCGGCGGGGTCGGCAACGGGGCGAAGGGCTCGGCCGGGGTCGCCCAGGCGGTCGGCGCCGCACCGGGGTCGATCACCTACGTCGAGCAGTCCTTCGCCGACCAGGCCGGACTGGCGATCGCGCGGATCGACAACGGGTCCGGCCCGGTGGAGCTGACCTCTCAGACCGCGGGGGCGGCGATCGCGGCGGCCGAGTTCGCCGCCCCGGGCGGGCAGGACCTGACCTTGGACCTGACCTCGATCTACGGCACCGACGCCGCGGATGCCTATCCTCTGGTGCTGGCCACCTACGAGGTGGTGTGCGGCGCCGGCTACGACGCCGACACCGCCGCGGCCGTCACCGATTTTCTGACCGTGGCCGCAGGCCCCGGACAGCAGGGACTGGCCGAACTGGGCTACGTGCCGCTGCCCGAGCCGATGCGTGATGCGCTGACCGCGTCGATCGACGCGATCAGCGCACGCTGAGCGCGGGGGAGCGGCGATGACCCTCGTCGATCCGCAACCCGGCGCGCCCGCACCCACCGCGGTCCGCGTCCCCGCCGTCGCCCCGCCCGCCGCGCCGGGGCCGGGCGGGGCCCGGCCCGCGCCGCCGCCCGCCTCGCCCCCGCGCGCACCCGGTGACCGGGTGTTCGCCGCGGTCACCTCCGGTGCGGCACTGGCGGTCACCGCCGCCACGGCCGCGATCGGGGTGTTCCTTCTGTGGCGGGCGATCCCGGCGCTCGCCCGCAACGAGGCGGGTTTCCTCACCTCCCGCCGGTGGGAGACCGTCGACCCCCACGCCCTGGCCTTCGGGGTGCTCGACCTGCTCCAGCTCACCGTGCTGGTCTCCGGTTTCGCTCTGCTGCTGGCGATGCCGGTCTCACTCGGGGTGGCGCTGCTGCTCACCTCCTACGCCCCGCGCCGGTTGGCCCGGCCGCTGACCTATGCGGTCGATCTGCTGGCGGCCGTGCCGTCGGTGGTCTACGGGATGTGGGGTCTGCTGGTGCTCGCCCCGGCCATGGCGCCGGTCGCCGGCTGGCTCAACCGACACCTGGGGTGGTTGCCGATGTTCGCCGACGGTTCCGGTTCGGTCACCGGCGGCGGCACCGTGCTCACGGCCGGGGTGGTGCTCGCGGTGATGATCGTCCCGGTGATCACCGGGGTCACCCGCGAGGTGTTCGCCCAGGTGCCGGCAGCGCACCTGGAGGCGGCGCGCGCCCTGGGCGCGACCCGCTGGGAGACCGTGCGCACCGCGGTGCTGCCGTTCGGGCGCAGCGGGTTCCTCAGCGCCTCGATGCTGGGGCTGGGACGTGCGCTCGGCGAGACGATGGCGCTGTATCTGATCCTGCAGACCACCTCCCAGGCGTTCTCCTGGTCGCTGTTCGACGGCGGATCGACCATCGCCTCGAAGATCGCCCTGGGCTACGCAGAGTTCACCGACGAGATCACCGCCGGCGCCTACATCGCCATCGGCCTGGTGCTGTTCGTCATCACCTTCGCGGTCAACGCCGCGGCCCGCGCCGTGATCGCGCGGGCGGGAAGGACGCGATGACCACCCCGGTGACCCATGCGACGACCGCGCCGGGCACGGACCCGGTGCTCACCCGGCCCCGGCTGCGCCGCCGGATCGCCGACCGGCTGGCCGCGGCCGCGATGATCGCGGCGACCGTGGCCGCACTCGTGCCGCTGGGCTGGCTGCTGGTGACCGTGGTGGCCAAGGGTGCCGGTGCGGTGACCGGGTCGGGCTGGTTCACCCACTCGCTCAACGGCCTGACCTCCACGATCGCCGGCGGCGGGGTCTACCACGCGGTGCTCGGCACCCTGATCATCGGTGCGGTGACCACCGTGATCGCCGTGCCCGTCGGGGTGGCGGTCGCGGTGTATCTGGTCGAACAGGGCCCCGGCACCCGGCTGGGCCGGATCACCACCTTCATGGTCGACATCCTGTCCGGGGTGCCGTCGATCGTCGCGGCGCTGTTCGTCTACGCCCTGTGGGTGGTGACCTTCGGCCTGCAGCGTTCGGGGGTGGCCGTATCGATCGCGCTGGTGCTGCTGATGGTGCCGATGGTGGTGCGCGGGACCGAGGAGATGCTGCGGGTGATCCCGCACGACCAGCGCGAGGCCGCCTGGGCGCTGGGGGTGCCGCGGTGGAAGACGGTGCTGTCGGTGGTGCTGCCGGCCGCGGCGCCGGGCATCGTCACCGCGGTGATGCTGGCCGTGGCCCGCGTACTCGGTGAGACCGCGCCGCTGCTGATCCTGGTCGGCTACGCCCCCTACATCGAGCTCGACCCCACCGGCGGGGAGATGGGCACCCTGCCCGGGGTGATGATCGATCAGCTCAACAACCCGTCGGCGATCGGACTGTCGCGGCTGTGGGGCGCCGCGCTGACCCTGATCGGATTGATCGCCCTGCTCAACATCGGTGCCCGGCTGATCGCCCGGCGCACCCGGATCGGCCGGCGATGAGCGCCGCCGCGACCTTCAAGGAGACCAACCGCTGTGACCACCCGGGTGGATCTGCACGACCTCGACATCTACTACGGCGACTTCCAGGCGGTGACCGATGTGACGTTGACCGTGCCGGCCGGTGAGGTCACCGCCTTCATCGGCCCGTCGGGCTGCGGCAAGTCCTCGGTGCTGCGCGCGGTAAACCGCATGCACGAGACCGTGCCCGGCGCGACCGTGGGCGGGCGGGTGCTGCTCGGCGGCACCGACGTCTACGCCCCCGGTGTCGACCCGGTGGCGGTGCGCCGGTCGATCGGCATGGTGTTCCAGCGGCCCAACCCGTTCCCGACCATGTCGATCGCCCGCAACGTCGTGGCCGGGCTGCGCCTGCAGGGGCAGAAGGATAAATCGGTGCTCGCCGAGATCACCGAACGCTCCCTGCGGGCGGTGAACCTGTGGGACGAGGTCAAAGACCGGCTCGGCGATCCGGGGGCGGGGCTG
>JAJYRZ010000047.1 GCA_021793835.1 Actinomycetes bacterium
TCGTGCAGTCCCCGCGCGGCGGGGTGCTGCGGCTGCAGCGACCCCTGTTCACCGCGGGCCTGGGCGGGCGACTCGGGTCGGGCCGGCAATACCTGTCGTGGATCGACATCGACGATCTGGTGGACATCTATCTGCGCGCGCTCTACGACCGCGCGCTGTCCGGACCGATCGACGCGGTCGCACCCGGCGCGGTGACCGCCGCGCAGTACGCCCGCACCCTCGCCCGCGTGCTGCGCCGCCCGGCCGTGCTGCCGGTCCCGAAAGCCGGACCGGCCCTGCTGCTGGGCCGGCGCGGCGCCGCCGAGCTCGCCCTGGCCGACCAGCACGTGGTGCCCACCGCGCTGCTCGCGCGCGGGCACCGCTTCCGGCGCGCCGACCTGGAGGACTGTCTGCGCCACCAACTTGGGCGGGCCGACGGGGACCTGCGGTGAACGGACACCACCGGTCGCCGGGCGGGCCGGGCCGGTAGATTCCCCTTCATGGTGTCGAAGGTGCTGGTGGCCAACCGCGGTGAGATCGCGATCCGTGCGTTCCGGGCCGCCTACGAATCCGGACTGTCCACCGTCGCGGTGTTCCCGCACGAAGACCGCAACTCGCTGCACCGGACGAAGGCGGACGAGGCCTATCAGATCGGTGAGCCCGGCCATCCGGTGCGCGCCTACCTCGACGTCGACGCGATCGTCGAGATCGCCCGCAAGGCCGGGGCGGACGCCATCTACCCCGGCTACGGCTTCCTGTCGGAGAACCCGGACCTGGCCCGGGCATGCGAGGAGGCGGGCATCGCCTTCGTCGGCCCGCCCTCTCATGTGCTGCAGCTGACCGGCAACAAGTCCCGCGCCATCGCCGAGGCGAAGGCGGCCGGGCTGCCGGTGCTCGAATCGTCCGAGCCGTCCACCGACCTGGACACGGTGGTCGCGGCAGCAGACGAGATCGGCTTCCCGCTGTTCGTCAAGGCCGTCTCCGGCGGCGGGGGGCGCGGCATGCGCCGGGTCGAGACACCCGCCGAGCTGCAGGCGGCCGTCACCGAGGCCTCGCGGGAGGCCGATGCGGCCTTCGGCGACGGTGCGGTCTACCTCGAGCGCGCCGTGCTGGCCCCGCGCCACATCGAGGTGCAGATCCTGGCCGATGCACACGGGGACGTGGTGCACCTGTACGAGCGGGACTGTTCGGTCCAGCGCCGCCACCAGAAGGTCATCGAACAGGCGCCCGCCCCGGACCTGGACGGGCAAGTGCGTGATGCGATGTGCGCCGACGCGGTCGCCTACGCCCGCCGGATCGGCTACATCGGCGCCGGCACCGTGGAGTTCCTGCTCGACGAACGCGGCGACTACGTGTTCATCGAGATGAACCCGCGCATCCAGGTCGAGCACACCGTCACCGAGGAGATCACCGACATCGACCTGGTGCGCGCCCAGCTGGAGGTCGCCGCCGGACGCACCCTGGCCGAGATCGGCATCGTGCAGGAATCGGTGACCATCAACGGCGCGGCCGTGCAGTGCCGGGTCACCACCGAGGATCCGGCCAACGGATTCCGGCCCGACACCGGCCGGATCACCGGTTACGCCAGCCCCGGCGGGGCCGGGGTGCGCCTGGACGGCGGCACCACCGTCGGCGCCGAGATCGGCGCTTATTTCGACTCGATGCTGGTCAAGGTGACCTGCCGCGGTGCGGACCGGCGGACGGCGATCACCCGGATGGCGCGGTCGCTGGCCGAGTTCCGCATCCGTGGGGTCGCCACCAACATGCCCTTCCTGCAGGCCGTGCTCGCCGACCCGGACTTTTTGGGCGGGCGGGTCGACACCGGGTTCATCGACGCCCACCCGCAGCTGCTGTCGGCGCTGTCGAGCGGCGACAAGGGCTCGAAGATGATGAACTACCTGGCCGATGTGACGGTCAACGCCCCGCATGGGCCCGCCCCGACGCGGCTCGATCCGGCGGTCAAACTGCCCCCGGTCGACGAGTCCGGACCGGCCGAGCGGCCGGAGGGGTCGCGTGCGCGGCTGGCCCGGCTCGGGCCCGAGGGGTTCGCCGCGGATCTGCGGGCCGCCCGCGGGCTCGCGGTCACCGACACCTCGTTCCGCGACGCCCACCAGTCGCTGCTGGCCACCCGGATGCGCACCTTCGACCTCGAGCGCGCCGCGCAGCACACCGTCGCCGCACTGCCCGGCCTGTGGTCGCTCGAAGCGTGGGGCGGAGCCACCTACGATGTGGCGCTGCGCTTTCTGCACGAGGATCCGTGGGCCCGGCTGGAGAAGCTGCGCGCCGCCGCGGGCGATGTATGCCTGCAGATGCTGCTGCGCGGGCGCAACACGGTCGGCTACACCCCGTACCCGACCGAGGTGACCGATGCGTTCGTCGCCGAGGCCGCCCGCACCGGGATCGACGTGTTCCGCATCTTCGACGCGCTCAACGACGTCGATCAGATGCGCCCGGCGATCGACGCGGTGCGCGCGACCGGCACGGCCGTGGCCGAGGTGGCCCTGTGCTACACCGGCGATCTGACCGATCCCGCCGAGGGTCTCTACACCCTCGACTACTACCTGGGTGTGGCCGAGAAGCTGGTCGACGCCGGGGCTCATGTGCTGGCGATCAAGGACATGGCCGGGCTGCTGCGCGCCCCCGCGGCCGCCACCTTGGTCTCGGCGCTGCGCGAAGAGTTCGACCTGCCGGTGCGCGTGCACACCCACGACACCGCGGGCGGGCAGCTGGCGACCTATCTGGCGGCCTGGCAGGCCGGTGCGGACGGTGTCGACGCCGCGGCCGCCCCGATGTCGGGTGGGACCAGCCAGCCGTCGCTGTCGGCGGTGATCGCCGCGACCGCCCACACCGAGCACGACACCGGCCTGTCGCTCGCGGCCGCCCAGTCGCTCGAGCCGTACTGGGAGGCCGTGCGCGCCCAGTACGCGCCGTTCGAGGCCGGCATCCCCGCCCCGACCGGGCGGGTGTACCTCCACGAGATCCCCGGCGGGCAGCTGTCGAACCTGCGCACTCAGGCCGCAGCACTGGGCCTGGACGAGAAGTTCGAACAGATCGAGCAGACCTATGCCGGGGTCGATGCGGCGCTGGGCCGGCTGATCAAGGTCACCCCGTCGTCGAAGGTCGTCGGCGACCTGGCGCTCGCCCTGGTCGGCAAGGGCGTCACGGCCGAGCAGTTCACCGAAGACCCCACGATCATCGACCTGCCGGCCTCGGTGACCGGATTCTTGCGCGGCGAACTCGGCACGCCCGTGGCCGGCTGGCCCGAACCGCTGCGCACCCGGGCACTGGGCGGCCAGGAGCCCGTCGCGCCCGAGCCGGCGCCGCTGACGGCAGACGATCACCGGGGCCTGACCGCAGACGAGGCGCACGTGCGCCGGCAGACGCTCTCGCGGCTGCTGTTCCCCGGCCCGGCCGAGGAGTACGCCGACCACCTCTCCCGCTACGGCGACACCGCGATCGTGCCGACCGGGGCGTTCTTCTACGGTCTCGACCCCGAGACCGAGGTGCGCATCGATTTCGAGCCCGGGGTGTCGATGCTGCTCGAGCTCGAGTCGATCTCCGCGCCCGATGAGAACGGGATGCGGTCGGTGATCTGCATGCTCAACGGTCAGCTGCGCCCCACCCAGGTGCGGGACCGGGCGATCGCCGCGACCCGGCCGGCCACCGTCAAGGCCGATACCGGCGAGCCCGGCCAGGTCGCCGCGCCCTTCGCCGGGGTGGTCACGGTCGATGTGGGCGTGGGCGAGAAGGTCGAGGCCGGCGCGACCGTCGCGCACATCGAGGCGATGAAGATGGAGGCCGCCATCACCACACCGGTCGCCGGCACCGTCGCCCGCATCGCCGTGCCGGAGGTGGGCAACGTCGAGGGCGGTGATCTGCTGGTCGAGGTGCGCCCGTGACCCGGATCGTGGCCGGTGCGGCCCGCGGGCGACGCCTCGCGGTGCCTCCGGCCGGCACCCGGCCCACCGCCGACCGCGTGCGTGAGGCGCTGTTCAGCGCGATCGATGCGCGCATCGACCTGCGCGGGGCGCGCGTGCTGGATCTGTTCGCCGGCTCCGGGGCGCTCGGCCTCGAGGCGCTCTCACGCGGTGCGGCGTCGGTGACGCTGGTGGAATCGCAGCCGCGCGCGGCCGCGGTGATCGGCAAGAACATCGCCGCGGTCGGGCTGCCCGGCGCCACCGTGCTGCGCACCACCGCGGCCGCAGCGCTGGCCGGCTGGGCGGGAGAGCCGCTGGACGTGGTGCTGGTAGATCCGCCCTATGACATCGCCGGTGACCAGGTGACCGCGCTGCTGGCCGCGCTCGCATCCGGGGACCTGCTGGCAGGCGGGGCACTGGTGGCGCTCGAACGGCCCGTAAAAGCCGCCGACACCGTCTGGCCGGAAGGCCTCGAACCGGGCCGGGTGCGCCGCTACGGCGACACCCGGATCGAGATCGCCACCTGTTACCGTGCGCAGTCATGAGCATCGCGGTCTGCCCCGGTTCCTTCGATCCGGTCACCAACGGTCATCTCGACATCTTCCGGCGGGTCGCCGCCCAGTTCGACCGGGTGATCGTCACGGTGATGATCAACAAGTCCAAGAAGGGCATGTTCGACATCGATGAGCGCATGGCGATGATCACCGAGGCCACCGCCGACCTGCCCAACGTCTCGGTCGACTCCTGGCACGGGCTGCTGGTCGACTACGCCCGCGACAACGGCGTGACCGCCATCGTCAAGGGCCTGCGCGGCGCCAACGACTTCGACTACGAGCTGCAGATGGCGCAGATGAACCAGGCGCTGACCGGCATCGACACCTTCTTCGTCCCGGCCGATCCGAAGCTGGGCATGCTGTCGAGTTCGCTGGTCAAGGAGGTCGCGACCTTCGGCGGGGACGTGTCGACGATGCTGCCTGCGGCCGTGCACGACAAGCTGCTCGCCCGCATCGCCGAGCGGGCCTGACCGCTCGCCCCCGATCCGGGCGCCGCCGGGCGGGGACACGCCGGGGGACACACCGGGGGGCAGATCAACGCCGCAGGGCACCGGGCAGGGCAGACTGGGCCACAGCAACGGTCGGCGCCCGCCCTGGGCGAGCAGGCCGAGACTGACCACCGACCGTGATCGGCGATAGGGGAGACGGTGTACCGCGTATTCGAGGCGCTCGACGAGATGATGGTCATCGTGGAGGAGGCACGCGGGGTGCCGATGACGGCGAACTGCGTCGTGCCCCGCGGCAACGTGCTCGACCTGCTCGACGACATCAAGGAGTCCCTGCCGCCCGAGCTCGACGACGCCCAGGACGTGCTCGACCGCCGGGACACGGTGATCGGGGAGGCCCGGGCCAGCGCCGAGCACGCGGTCGAGCGGGCCAACAGCCACGCCGAGGCGACCCTGTCCTCGGCCCGGGAGCAGGCCGACCGCATCGTCGCCGAGGCCAAGGATCAGGCCGACCGGATGGTCGCCGACGCCCAGGCGCACGCTGACGAGCTGATCCGCGACGCCGAGGCACAGGCCGACCGCACCATCGAGGAGGGGCGCCGCGAATACGAGGCGACCACCGAGCGCGGCCGCGCCGAGGCCGACCGTCTGGTCGAGGCCGGCAACGCCTCCTACGAACGCTCCGTGGCCGACGGGCACGCCGAGCAGGCCCGCCTGGTCTCTGAGACCGAGGTCGTCCAGGCCGCACACGCCGAGTCCGCACGCCTGATCGACCAGGCCGGCGCGGAATCGGACCGGATGCGCGGGGAATGCGACCTGTACGTCGACACCAAGCTCAGCGAGTTCGAGGACCTGCTCTCGGGCACCCTGCGCTCGGTGGGCCGGGGACGGCAGCAGCTGCGCTCGACCGGCGCGGTGCAGTACGAGCAGGACGGGCACGGCGCCTACGACGACACCGGCGGACACCGCTACCGCTGACCCCGGGTGCGGCCGGGGCGCGCCTGGCCGGGCCGACCTGCGCTCGCGTAGCCTGGTGCGGTTACGCGGTCGGCCGGATCTCGACCGCGCTCACGATCGATCGACGGAGAGGTACGTGTCCAGCACAGCCGAGCACACCCCGCAGCGCGGAGGACCGCTGGTCCTCGACACCCGCACACTGGGCAGACGACCCGGATCGATGAGGGAGGAGCGGCGTACCGTCGCGTTGGAAGCGCAGATCGGCAACGACATGATCGCCCTGGCCGCGGGCACGCCGGTGGAGCTGGACCTGATGGCCGAGGCCGTCATCGAGGGCGTGCTGATCACCGGCACGGGCACCGGACACGCCGAGGGCACCTGTGTGCGCTGTCTCAAACCGGTCGGTGAAACGCTCGAACTGCACCTGACCGAACTGTTCGCCTACCCGGGCAGCGTGACCGACGAGACCACCGAGGACGACGAGATCCCGCTGGTCGAAGACGAACTGATCGACCTGGAACAGACCCTGATCGACCTGGTGGTGCTCGAGCTGCCGCTGCAGCCGCTGTGCGATGAGGACTGCCCCGGGCTGTGCCCGCAGTGCGGGATCGACCTGGCGATTGCGCCCGAGGGGCACTCTCATGAGATGATCGACCCTCGGTGGGCTGCGCTCGCCGAGATGGCGGGTGCCGGCGGAGACTCCGTGCGCGCCGAGGAGCCCGCTGCAGACCACCCTGAAACCGATTCACCAACCGAGGAGAGATAGTCGTGGCCACTCCGAAGCGGAAGATGTCGCGTTCCAACACCCGCTCGCGGCGTGCCCAGTGGAAGGCTTCGGCCCCCACCCTGGTCACCTGCCCGAACCGCGGCTGCGGCGAGAAGACCCTGCCGCACACCGCCTGCCCGTCCTGCGGCACCTACCGGGGACGCCAGGTCGCTCCGGCGCTCTGACGACGGTGCCCTCCTCGGCTACCGCTCCTGACCGACGCCCACTGCTCGATGCAGTGGGCGTCGGCATCGGTGAGCACCTGTTGACCCTGGCGCTGACGCACCGCTCCTACGCCCACGAGCACGGCGGTCTGCCCACCAACGAACGCCTGGAGTTCCTCGGCGACTCGGTCCTCGGGCTGGTGATCACCGAAGAGCTCTATCTGGCGCACCCGGACGATTCGGAGGGGCGCCTGGCCAAACTGCGCGCGAGCGTGGTCAACATGCACGCCCTGGCCGAGGTCGCCCGCGGACTGGGCCCCGGCGGGCTGGGCGCGCATCTGCGTCTGGGGCGCGGGGAGGAGCGCAGCGGCGGTGCCGACAAGCCGTCGATCCTGGCCGACGGGATGGAGTCGATCCTCGGCGCGGTCTATCTGCAGCACGGCCTGGAGACCTCACGCGAGGTGATCCTGCGGCTGTTCGCCGATCTGCTGGCCCGGGCCGAGGAGCTCGGGGCCGGTCTGGACTGGAAGACCAGTCTGCAGGAACTCGCGGTGACCGCTCAGGCGGGCGCTGTGCACTACGAGGTCGTCGGCTCCGGCCCGGACCATCAGCGCGAGTTCACCGCGACCGCACAGGTCGGCGGAGTCGATTACGGGGTCGGCATCGGGCCGACCAAGAAGGAGGCGGAGCAGCGCTCCGCCGAGCAGGCCTGGCGGGCGCTGACCGCGGAACAGGCCGAGACCCGGGCGGCGGCCGATATGCAGGACGCCGGCGGCGCCGACAGCGGCGCGACGGACGACCCGGCCGAGACGTCCGCACCCGCTGCTGCGGGGCGCGGCCCGGCCGACGAGGCCGACGAGGGAGCCTAGGTGCCCGAACTGCCCGAGGTGGAGGTCGTGCGCCGGGGCCTGGACGAGCACGTGCGCGGCCGCACCGTGGCCCGGGCAGAGGTGCTCAGCCCGCGTGCCGCGCGCCGCTACGTGCCGGGCCCGGCGGGCCTGGTGGCCGCCGTGACCGGTGCGCACGTCACCGCGGTGTCCCGGCGCGGAAAATACCTGTGGCTTCAGTTCGGCGACGGATCCGGGACCGATGCGCTCGTGGTGCACCTGGGCATGAGCGGGCAGATGCTCGTACGCACCCCCGGCGGGGAACGCCACCGGCACCTGCGCGCACTGCTCGACCTCGGCGAGTCCGAGGTGCACTTCGTCGACCAGCGCACCTTCGGCTGGTGGCTGCCCTCGCAGCTGATAGAGGTCGACGGCACCTTCGTGCCCGAGGCGGTCGCGCACATCGCGCGTGACCCGCTCGATGCGCGCTTCGACCCCGACCGCGTGGTGGCCCGGATGTATGGGCGTCCCTCGGAGATCAAACGGCTCCTGCTCGATCAGACCGTGATCGCCGGGGTGGGCAACATCTACGCCGACGAGGCGCTGTGGCGGGTGGGCGTGCACGGCGCGCGCCCGGCCGCACAGCTGAGCCGGCCGAAACTGCGCGCACTGATCGAGGCGGCCACCGCGGTGATGGGCGAGGCGCTCGCGCAGGGCGGCACGAGCTTCGATGCGCTGTACGTCGACGTCGACGGCGATCCCGGCTACTTCTCCCGGGCGCTGGCCGTCTACGGCCGCGAGGACGAGCCGTGCCCGCGCTGCGGGGCGCCGATCCGGCGCGAGGGGTTCATGAACCGCTCCTCCTACTCGTGCCCGCGCTGCCAGAGCCGGCCGCGCAGTGCCGGACCGCTGCCGCGGCGCGGCCGGTAACCCGGGCTGCGCCGGTCTTGACCACCGGTGCCATGATCGATGGCATGGAACCCCACGAAGGCACCACCGCAGACCCGACCGCCCTGTGGGTCGACCGCACCGGCACCCGCCGCTACACCGGCCGTTCGGGCCGCGGTGGCCAGGTGCTGATCGGCGATGCGGACGTATCCGGGGTGTTCACCCCCGGCGAGCTGCTCAAGATCGCCCTGGCCGCGTGCACCGCGATGAGTTCGGACCGGCCGCTGTCGCGCCGACTCGGCGAGGACTACGACTCCACCGTCCGGGTCTCCGGCGATGCCGACCGGGACGCCGAGGTCTATCCGCACCTGCGCGAGGTGCTCGAACTGGACCTGTCCGAACTGGACCCCGAGGCCGCCGAGCGGCTCACGGCCCTGGTGGCCAAGACCGTGGGCAAGGTGTGCACGGTCGGGCGCACCCTCGAGCGCGGCACCGAGGTCGAGCTGGTCATCGAGGCGCAGCGGTGACCGATCCGGCCGCCCCGCAGCGCCTGACCGCCTGGGTGCACGGACACGTCCAGGGCGTGGGATTTCGGTGGTGGACCCGGGCGCGCGCCCTCGAGCTCGGGCTGGTCGGCAGCGCCACCAATCTGGCCGACGGCCGCGTCGAGGTGGTCGCCGAAGGCCCGGCCGAAGCGCTGGCCGCACTGCTGGACCTGCTGCGCGGGCCCGGCACCCCGGGGCGGGTGGACACGGTGATCGACCGGACCTCCGCCGCGCGCGGGGGCCTGCACGGATTCGTCGAACGGTGACCGGTCGCCGGTAGACTTATCGGCCATGCACCTGAAGAGTCTGACGCTCAAGGGCTTCAAGTCCTTCGCGTCGGCGACGACCCTGCGGTTCGAGCCGGGGATCACGTGCGTCGTGGGCCCGAACGGGTCGGGCAAGTCCAACGTCGTCGACGCGCTCAGCTGGGTGATGGGCGAGCAGGGCGCCAAGGCGCTGCGCGGCGGCAAGATGGACGACGTCATCTTCGCCGGCACCTCCGGCCGTGCCCCGCTGGGCCGGGCCGAGGTGACGCTGACCATCGACAACTCCGACGGCGCCCTGCCGATCGAATACTCCGAGGTCTCGATCACCCGCCGGGTCTACCGCGAGGGCGGCGGCGAATACGAGATCAACGGCAAGACCTGCCGGCTGCTCGACGTCCAGGAACTGCTCTCGGACTCCGGGATCGGCCGCGAGATGCACGTGATCGTCGGGCAGGGCCGGATCACCTCCATCCTCGAATCGCGCCCCGAGGAGCGCCGCGCCTTCATCGAAGAGGCCGCCGGGGTGCTCAAGCACCGCCGCCGCAAGGAGAAGGCGGTGCGCAAACTCGACTCCATGCAGGCCAACCTCAGCCGGCTGACCGACCTGACCACCGAGCTGCGCCGCCAGCTCAAGCCGCTGGGCAAACAGGCCGAGATGGCCCGGCGCGCCCAGACCGTGCAGGCGGATCTGCGCGACGCCCGGCTGCGCCTGGCCGCCGACGACCTGGTCGCCCGCCGGGCGGAGCTCGCGCGCGGCGCCGAGCAGGAGGAGCAGCTGCGCGCGCGACTGACCGCGCTGCAGGAGCAGGTGGCGGCCGACACCGAAGCCCTGGCCGACCATCAGGCGGCGCTGGCCGGTCTGCGGCCGGAGGCCAAGGCGCTCGAGCAGGTGTGGCTGGGCCTGTCCGGGCTCGGCGAACAGGTCGCGGCGACCGTGCGGATCGCGGTCGAACGCAGCCACTCGCTGGCCGAAGAACCCGCCCCCTACAGCGGCCGCGACCCCGAACAGCTCGAGGCCCAGGCCGAGGCGATCGCGTTGGAGGAGGCCGAACTGCAGGCCGCGGCCGAGGCGGCTGCCGAGCAGGCGGAGGCCGCCCGGGAGGAGCGCGAACGGCGTGAGGCGGTGGCGGGGGAGACCGAGCGCGCCCACTCCGAGGCGGTGCGTGCGATCGCCGACCGACGCGAGGAACTGGCCCGCTCGGCCGGGCGGGTGGAGACGCTGCGCAGCCGCACCACCCAGATCGGCGAGGAGATCGCGCGGATCACCGAATCGGTGGTCGCCGCCGAGGCACGCAGCGCGCAGGCCCGCGCCGAACGCGATCAGGCCGGCAGCGCCGACGACGACGCCGATACCCGGCTGGCCGAACTGCAGGCCGCACGCGACCGGGCCGCCGCGGCCGCGACCGCCGCGCAGGAGGCGGTGGCCGCCGCGCGCGCCGAAGAGCGCCGCACCGCCCGCGAGCTGGTCTCGCTCACCGCGCGCATCGAGACCCTCGAGCAGGCGGTGGCCGCCGGTGACGGGGCCGGATTCCTGCTCGCCGACGCCGAGACCCTGGGCCTGCGCGGCCGACTGCTGACCGGGCTGACCGTGCGCGCAGGAGACGAGCAGGCGATCGCGGCCGCCCTCGGACCGATCGCCGATGCGGTGATCGCCGCCGACGCGCAGGCCGCCGCGGCGGCGCTGAGCCGGCTGCGCGCCGACGAGGGCGGGCGGGCGGCCCTGGTGGTGCCCGGTGCGGATGTGGCCGCGGACGCCGGGGCTCCACCCGCGCGGACCCGGTGGGCGCGCAGCGCGGTCACGGTGGCCGGGGAGCTGGCCGGGCCGGTGGGTGCGGTGCTCGCCGGCACGGTGATCGCCGAGGACCTGGAGGCCGCCGTCGACGCGGTCGCCGGCGGACACGCGAGCCGGGCGGTCACCGCCGAGGGCGATCTGCTCGGGCCCGGCTGGTTCGTCGGCGGGGTCGCCGAAGCCGACGGCAGGATCGCCCAGCAGGGCCGGATCGACCGGGCACGCGAGGAGGCCGCGCAGGCCCGCGCCGCGGCCGAACACGCCACCGCCGCGCTCGCCGAGGCCGAGCAGGCCGAGGGACGGGTGCGCGGGGACGCGGACCGGGCGCGCGACCTTTTCCAGCAGGCCGCGGCCGAGCGTGCGGCGGCCCGCAGCCAGATCGGCCGACTCGACGCCGCGGTGGTGGCCGCCGAGACCGAGGTCGACCGGCTCACCGCCCAGCGGGACCGGGTGCTCGAGGAACAGGAGCGCGCGACCGCCGAGCTCGAAGCCCTGTCGGCGCGACTGGCCGAGCAGGAACTGTCGGCCGACGGTGCGGACGAGGCGGGCGACGAACTGCTCGGCGAGGCACGCGAGGAGGCGGCCGAGGCGTTGGCCGCGGCGCGCGCGGTCGAGGTGGAGGCGCGGCTGGCCCAGCGCACGGCGGAGGAGCGGGCCGAGGCGGTGCGCGGCCGTGCGGACGGGCTGCGGCGCGCGGCCGAGGCCGAGCGGGCCGCCCGTGTGCAGGCCGAGCGGGCCCGGCTGCGCAAGCGCCGGGCGGCCGAGGTGGCCCTGGAGGTCGCCGAGCAGGGCCGGCGGGTCCAAGGCCGGATCGAGGAGCGCATCGCGCAGTATCGGGCGCGCCGCGAGGAGGTCGACCGGCAGCTGGCCGCGCGCGAAACGGCCGAGCGGGAGGTGCGCGCCCGAGTCGACGAGGCGACCGCGGCGGCCGCCCGGCTCACCGATGCCGCACACCGCGACGAGTTGGCCACCGCCAAGACCGCGCTGCTGATCGAACAGCTCGAGGAGCAGGTGGCAGAGCAGTATGCGATCGACCCCGAATCGCTGGTCGCCGAATACGGACCCGAGGTCGAGCTGCCGCCGAGCGCGTTGGAGATCGCCGAGTACGAGCAGGCCCGCGAGCGGGGCGAGCAGGTGGTCCGGCCGGCTCCGATGCCGTTCGATCGGGCGGTGCAGGAGCGGCGCGCCAAACAGGCCGAGCGGGACCTGAAGGCCCTGGGGCGGGTCAATCCGCTGGCGCTGGAGGAGTTCGCGGCGATGGAGGAGCGCTACGAGTTCCTCGCCACCCAGCTCGAGGACGTGAAGAAGGCGCGCGCCGACCTGCTCGGGGTGGTCGAGGACGTCGACGCGCGGATCCTGCAGCTGTTCACCGAGGCCTATGCGGACGTCGAGCGCGAGTTCGTGGAGGTGTTCGCCACCCTGTTCCCGGGCGGGGAGGGCCGGCTGGTGCTCACCGACCCCGCCGACATGCTCACCACCGGTGTCGAGGTCGAGGCGCGCCCGCCGGGCAAGAAGATCCGGCGCCTGTCACTGCTGTCGGGCGGGGAGAAGTCGCTGACCGCGGTGGCGATGCTGGTGGCGATCTTCCGGGCCCGCCCGTCCCCGTTCTATGTCATGGACGAGGTGGAGGCGGCGCTGGACGAGGTGAACCTGGGCCGGTTGATCAGCCTGTTCGAGCAGCTCCGGGAGCGCTCCCAGCTGATCGTGATCACCCACCAGAAACCGACCATGGAGATCGCCGACGCCCTCTACGGGGTGTCGATGCGCGGGGACGGGATCACCCAGGTCATCTCGCAGCGTCTGCGCGGGATCGAACTCGGCACCTCGGCCGGGGCGACCGCGGTCGCCCCGGCCGAGTGAGCCGGAAAGCCCCGGATCAGGCGGACATCGCCGGGGTGCGGTCGGGTTCGCTGCGGTAACGCGAGCGCCGCCCGTCGATGCCGAGCCGGCGCCACAGCAGTCGCGCGGTCGGGGTCATCAGGCCGAGTTCGGTGGCCAGGGTGCGCATGTCGTCGAAGTACGAGGCCAGGATCGTCCGCGAGTGCTCACTGCGCCAGAACGCCTCGCGCATCACCTCGTCGGGGATGTCGAACCGGCGCGCGAACTCCTTCGGCGGGGTCATGATCTCGCCCGCCAGCCAGCGCATCGCCAGCGGGAACGCCAGCGCGCACACCTTCTGCGAGACCTTGCTCAGCTGCGGGATGCGTTCGCGCAGGAACTCGCCGGCGAACGAGATGTGCCGGGCCTCCTCGGCGACGTGGATCTCCATCACCCGGTGCACCAGCGGCGGCATCTCCACGTCGCTGCGCAGCAGCGACTTCTGATAGTGGTCGATCGGCTCCTCGCCGCCGAGGATGCCGATGACCAGGATGATGTGGAAGTAGCCGCCGGCCAGCGCCGTCCACGGGGCCAGGCGGCGGAACATCGGCCGCATGCCCGGCACGTCGTCGCCCATCCGGTTGACCAGTTCCTGGAACATCTGCATGTGATTGCACTCCTCGGCCATCTCATGCAGGGCGTACCGGTATTCGGGGGAGTTGTTCGGCAGCTTGGTGATGTAGTGCATCAGTCCGCGGATCAGCACCGACTCAAAGGCCGCGCCGACGCGAACCGAATTGGCCAGACGCCAGCGGCCGATCTCGATCTGTCGGTCCTCGGGCTGAGCCTGATACCAGGCCGTCGCCCCCAACGGGTCGATGGCCGGATGCAGGATCCAGCGCCGGTCCTGCGGATCCAGACGGTTCTCAGGTGCGTCCCAGTCGATGTCCAGGAACGGATCGAAGCTGCGGTGCACCGAACCGTCCGACAGCATCGCCAAGCTCTGTTCGTAACCCACTGAATGTACTGTGCCCGGTCCACGGGCCTTATCGGAGTCGGTGAACACTGTTTCATTGAGGATCGTCATGGCACACTTCCTTTGCTGTAGTAACCCATCGAGAACGACGTCGACATCTGGTCGTGTGCGTCGTCACGGATTCCGAATTCGGGGACGTCACTCGGCCACCAGGTGACATTCCGTGGCCAGCCGCTCCAGTCCCTGCGGGCTCATCGCCGAGAGCGGTCCGCGCACCCCGCTCTTCCGATCTCCGCCGGCGGCGAAACGCTGTGCTCCCCTGACGAGCAGGTCGGCGGTCAGGCTGTAGGGATCAGGGCCGTTGACAGCTACTTCTGAGATCCGACGGCCGAATTCGTCCCTCGCCCGCGCAACGGTCGTGATCCGCGTGGGGACGCTCGGCTCGGTGTTCCGATACGGCAGGTGGTCCGCCACCTTGTCGGATATGAATCTGGATACCGGATTGGTGGTCACAGGCCCCGCGATACGAGACATCCTGTGGATGACGGGCCCCGCCTTCCCGAACCATCCGAGGCCGACGTCGACGCTTTCCAGACCCTCGACCACCTCGGGAAGACCGAAATGCTCGGAACCGCCGACGGACAGTACAGTCCGTTCCCTGCCCTCGATGAAGAATCGGAAGGCACGATCCGCGGTCCGCTCATACCTGATGCCGAAGTGGTCGGAGCCGACAGCACGATACGAATACGACGGGGTGCCCAGGACCTTCACCAGGGACGCCCGCGTGCCCGGGCTCGTCGCGGTCGACATCATCTCGGCCAACGTGGGCTGTCTGCGCTGCCCGGTCGCCTCGTCGTAGCGCCACATGAAGTATCCGACCTCGATCGATCTGACGTCCACCTCGGCGCTGTCCGCGGCCAGCCAACCCGCGAGGTTCCCCGGGATGTAGTCATAACCGAAACCCGGAACAAGGAGGGCACCTGTTGAGTTGGCCGTGACACTGAGTTCGCGGAACATCCAGTCGATGAAGGGCGGTTCGCCCGTCGAGTCCAGATACACCGAACCCGACCGCGCCACACTCCGCGCGATCTCGTGGCCGAGGTCGACGAACGGGCCCACCGTCGACACGACGACATCGCCTTTTCGCAGCAGCGGGTTGAGGACTCCAGGAGTTCTGACGTCCGCTTCGAGTACGCCGCACTCCACACCGGCTCTGCGTGCCGCCCGGCGCATCCGGTCGGCGTCACGGCCGACGAGGATGACCTCGGTCGATCCGTCGTCGATGTCCGCAAGCCTCGAGAGCACACGTGAGCCCGTGTACCCGGTCGCTCCGAGAAGAATGATTCGGGACATACAGCTCTCCTGACGATGTCATCGACCACACATCTGCTAACGCAGAATCATGGTGCGGAAGTATTGGCTTCGATCAACATTTCCATTTGCTGCTGAACCCGCTCCAACGGCGCTAATTCCTGGGCGGCCAGACACAGCATCACAGCGCCTTCTATCGCCGAGATCACCGTGGTGGCGAGCGCCGGAGCGGAATCTTCTGAAACTCCGTTATCGACCAGGCTCGAGATCAAGATGATCTCCCACTCGTGGAACACCGTCCCGGCACTGTCGCGGGCGTCGGGAACGTCTTGCCCCCCATATGCCCCCGCAGCTATGGGGCAGCCGGCCGTGAAGTCCGATTCGATGAGGATCCGTTTCCAGAAGTCGATGAAATCACCCAGCGCCTCCACAGGACTCCGACCCTCCGTCAAATTCCGGATGTACTCACCCATGGCGCCCCCCGCGGCAGTGACCGATGTATCGATCAATTCCTTCTTCCCCCCCGGAAAATTGATGTATATGGATCGCCGAGAGACTCCACTGTGGTCGATCAGTCCGGACACCGCGGTACCCGGAACCCCGTTTCTCCGGATCAACTCCACAGCACTCTCGATCAGACGACTTCGAACAGACCCCGGCATTGGATTCCCTTCACGGACTTGACATCTTCGCCCCGGAGCTGGAGCCAGCCCAGAGGTGCATTAAGAATACGGTCCCTTATGCATCCGTTACCGAGACGGGGCGGCGAATATGAGACAGGTGGTCTTACCGTGAGCGATCAGTCTCCCGTCCTGGTCATGCACCCTGCCCTCGGCTGTCGCCGTACGCCTTCCGCGGTGGATGACCTGCCCTGCAGCGGTCAATGTGCTGCCGTCGACACTGGCCGCCCGCACGTAATTGATACTCAATTCGAGCGTCGTATACAGAGTCCCCGCAGGGAGCAGCGAATGAACGGCGCACCCCAATGCCGAGTCGAGCAGGGTGGCCGAGATCCCGCCGTGCACGGTGCCGAGAGGATTAGAGAAATCAGATCGAGTCTCGACCGATATCGCGATGTCACCCGGTTCGACCCGGTCGAGACTCATGCCGATCAGCCGGTCGATCGTCGGAAGATCATCCGACGACTGCTGTTGAGCCCAACGCAGGAGATCTATCCCGGATGTGGCGATCGGGTCCGGCACTGCGGTCGTCATAACTCTCCTCCATGTCCACAACGAGCCGGGCGGCCCGCGCGGCCCCCGCCGATGACTTCCGGCCTGTGAGGCCGCATCGCACGGAAGAGCGGATCCTCCCCCGGGGGCGACACCCGCCGGCGAGCGTGAGCCGACGATCATGTCGGCCCCGAGCCCGGTATAACGAACGGTATACGATACTCAGAGTTACAGGCAAGTGTTCCGGCGATGTCCGCCGCCTCGAAGCCACTGGCGCGACGCAACGCAGACCACGACTGCGCTGATCACAGGACTCGCCGGATTCGTCGTTGCGGTGGCTGGCGTTCGTGCCGGCGCAGCCGGGTCGACCGACGGATCCGCGTCAGGCCCCTGCCCCGCGCGCCCCTGCCCCGCGCGCCGATCCGGCCGAGGTCGAGCGCATCCTCGATCTCGGCGCGGGGCTGCTGCTACGCGGCGCGGCCCACCCGGCCGACCCGGCCTGACCGCCGCTTCTCGCGACGTACCCCGCCCCACCAGTGACGACAGTGGGCCGGGCGCCTCCGCTCACGCGGGCGGTGACCCATAGTCACCGTGACCGCCGAGCGCACCTGACCAGGGGAATCGGCACTCCTTCACTGTCTAGCCTCGAAATTTCATGAGGCGCCGGTCCTGGCCTGAGCATCTTCGGATGGCGGTTTGCGAGCCGGCGGCCGTGGGCAGGCGTGGGGTGGTTGTCCGCTGACCGCGGTCGGGGTCCGGGT
>JAJYRZ010000253.1 GCA_021793835.1 Actinomycetes bacterium
GCTCGGCGACCCGGGCGTATTCCGGACGAGCGCCCAGCAGAGCGGCGGCGGCCGCCAGATCGGTGCGCTCGCCGCTGGGCGGTACGGCATCGGTGTCGATCACCACGGTGTCGACCCGGAACCCCGGCGCGTGCTCGGCGAGCACCTGCAGGTGCCGGGCGGCGGAGAAGCCGGCCGTCTCCCCCGGTTCCGGCACCAGGTTGAGCACCAGGGCCGTGCGCGCCGGGCTCGCTCGCAGGGCGGCGACCAGATCGGGCACCAGCAGGTGCGGGATGACGCTGGTGAACCACGAGCCGGGGCCGAGCACGATCAGATCCGCCCCGGCGATCGCGTCGAGCACCGCGGGGGTGGCGGGCGGGGCGGGCGGGTCGAGGGCGACGCACTCGACCTGACCGGGGGTGGTCGCCACCGCGACCTGGCCGCGGATCGTCCGGCGCGCGGCCGGATCGGCCTCCAGGCCGGTGACCTCGGCGGTGATGGTCAGCGGAGTGGTGGTCATCGGCAGCACCGTGCCGGTCACCCCGAGCACCTGGCCGAAGGCGCCGAGGGCGGCCACCGGGTCACCGAGGACCTCGGTCAGCCCGGCCAGCACCAGGTTGCCCACCGAGTGGCCGGCCAGCGCCCCGCTGCCGCCGAAGCGGTGCTGGGCCAACCGGGTCCACAGCCGGTCGTCGGGGGCTTCCCCGGCCAGCGCCGCGAGCGCCATGCGGAGATCTCCGGGCGGGATCTGGTCGAGTTCGGCGCGCAGCCGCCCGGAGGATCCGCCGTCGTCGGCGACGGTGACCACGGCGGTGACCTGCGAGGTGAACCGACGTATCGCGCTCAGGGTCGCGTAGAGCCCGTGGCCGCCGCCGAAGGCGACCACCTTGGGCTCGGCCGGGCTCACTCGCGCCCCAGGTCGCGGTGGATCACTCCCACCGACAGCGCCGGTCGCGAGGCCAGCATCTTGGCCAGCGCCTCGGACATCGCCACCGAGCGGTGCTTGCCGCCGGTGCAGCCCACCGCGATCGTGGCGTAGCGCTTGCCCTCCCGCAGGTAGCCCTCGGTGATCAGGTCGATCAGTCGGGCGTAGCCGCTCAGGAAATCGTCGGCGCCGTCCTGGCCGAGCACGTAGTCGCGCACCGCCGGCGACTGACCGGTGTGGGGGCGCAGTTCGGGCACCCAGTGCGGGTTGGGCAGGAAGCGCACGTCGACCACCATGTCCGCATCGGTGGGCAGCCCGTATTTGAAGCCGAAGGACTGCACGGCCACCCGCAAGGTGGTGTCCTCGGGCTCGCCGAAGGCGGCCTCGATGCGCTGGCGCAGACGCTGTTCGGTCAGCGAGGTGGTGTCGATGACCAGGTCGGCGGATTCGCGCAGCGGGCGCAGCAGTTCGGCCTCCGCGGCGATGGCCTCGACCAGGGTGCCCCCGTCCTGCAGCGGATGGCCGCGGCGCACCTGTTCGAACCGGCGCACCAGCACCGTGTCGGAGGCGGCCAGGAACAGCACGCGCACACTGCCGCCGCGGGAGGTCACCTGCTCGAGCACCGGCCCTAAGTCGCCGCGGAAGGCGCGCGAGCGCACGTCCACGACGATGGCGAGCCGGTCGATCCGGGTCCGGTCGGCCAGTCCGTGGTCGACCAGTGCGCCGACGGTGTCCGGCGGCAGGTTGTCGATCACGTACCAGCCCAGGTCCTCCAGGGCACGCGCCGCGGCACTGCGGCCGGCCCCGGACTGTCCGGTCACCAGCAGGACCTCGATGGTCGATGACATCGTCACTCCTCTCCCCGCTCGGCGAGGCCGCCGTCGTCGGTCTGCGCCGCGGGTTGCGCGTCGGTTTCGGGCGGGGCGTCGGCCCGGTCGTCGGCCGGCGCGGGGGCCGGGCCGAGCGCCTCGGCGATCGCCCGGGCGGTCGCCGGTCCGATGCCGCGCACCGCCGTGATCTCCTCGACGCTAGCCTGCTGCAGCCGTGCCGGGGAGCCGAAGTGTTCGACCAGGGCGGCCCGGCGGGTCGGTCCGAGCCCCGGGATGCCGTCGAGCACCGATGCGGTCATCCGTCGGGACCGTTTGTTGCGGTGATAGGTGACGGCGAACCGGTGGGCCTCGTCGCGGATGCGCTGGAGCAGATACAGCGACTCGCTGTTGCGCGGCAGGACCACCGGCTCATCGTCATCGGGCAGCCACACCTCCTCCAGGCGTTCGGCGAGACCCGCGACCGCCACATCGGTCACCCCGAGCGCGTCGAGTTCGGCGGCGGCCGCCGCGACCTGCGCGGGCCCGCCGTCGACCAGGAACAGGTTCGGCGGGTAGGCGAAGCGGCGCGGCCGGCCGGTCTCCGGATCGATGCCGGCCTCGGGCGCCAGATCGGCCGCCTCGTCCGCCAGGGGGCCCGAGGGTGCGGGCGCATCGGTGTCCGCCCGGTGGCGCCGGAACCTGCGCCGGGTCACCTCGGCGATGGAGGCGACGTCGTCGGAGTGTCCGTCGCCGGCGGCCTCCTGGATCGCGTAGTGCCGGTAGTCGGATTTGCGCGGCAGACCGTCCTCGAACACCACCATCGAGGCGACCACGTCGGTGCCCTGCAGGTGTGAGATGTCCACGCATTCGATGCGCAGCGGCGCCTGATCCAGATCGAGCGCCTCCTGGATGCCCTGCAGGGCCTGGCTGCGGGTGGTCAGGTCGCCCGCGCGTTTGAGTTTGTGCAGGGTCAGCGCCTCGACCGCGTTGCGGCGGACGGTGTCGGCCAGGTCCTTCTTGTCGCCGCGCTGGGGCACTCGCAGCCGCACCGCGGAGCCGCGCAGGGTCGACAGCCACTTCTGCACCTCGTCGGCGTCGGGTGGCAGGGCGGGTACGAGCACCTCGCGCGGCACGGCGGCGTGGGCGGCGCCCACGGTGTCGCCGTCCTTCTGTCGGCGCGCGGAATCGACCGCGTGGTCGGTCTCGCCGGCGTAGAACTGGGTGAGGAACTGGCCGACCAGTGCGCCGTCTTCGGCGTTGTCGGCCCGTTCGACCACCCAGCCGCGGCGCCCGCGCACCCGCCCGCCGCGCACATGGAACACCTGCACGGCGACCTCGAGTTCGTCGGCCTCCAGGCCGATCACGTCGGCGTCGGTG
>JAJYRZ010000048.1 GCA_021793835.1 Actinomycetes bacterium
GGGTGATCATCGAGTACGGGCCGGTCGAGCGCGCGTGGATCTTGTCGTCCACCAGGTGGTGCAGCTTGAGGATGTACATGTAGCCGACCGTCACCGGGTACGGGAACGGTTCACCGGAACGACCGTCGAACAGCGTCGCCTTGCCGTCGGTGCCGACCATGCGCTCACCGTCGCGGTTGGGCAGGGTCGCGCCCAGCATGCCCTCGAGCTCCTCGGGCACCGCACCGTCGAACACCGGGGTCGCGGTGTTGGTGTCGGCGGCGGCGCCGAGCATCTCCTCGGGCAGGTTGGCCGCCCACTCGGGCTCGCCCTCGACCTGCCAGCCGGCCTTGGCGATCCACCCCAGGTGGGTCTCCATGATCTGGCCGATGTTCATCCGCCGCGGGATGCCGTGGGTGTTCAAGATGATGTCCACCGGCGTGCCGTCGGGCAGGAACGGCATGTCCTCCTGCGGGAGGATCTTGCCGATGACGCCCTTGTTGCCGTGCCGGCCGGCGAGCTTGTCGCCGTCCTGGATCTTGCGCTTCTGCGCCACGTACACGCGCACCAGCTCGTTGACGCCCGGGGCCAGCTCGTCGTCCTCGTCACGGGAGACCGTGCGCACGCCGATGACCTTGCCGGACTCGCCGTGCGGCACCTTCAGCGAGGTGTCGCGCACCTCGCGCGCCTTCTCGCCGAAGATCGCACGCAGCAGCCGCTCCTCCGGGGTCAGCTCGGTCTCGCCCTTGGGCGTGACCTTGCCGACCAGGATGTCGCCGTCGCGGACCTCGGCACCGATGCGCACGATGCCGCGCTCGTCCAGATCGGCGAGCACCTCCTCGGAGACGTTCGGGATGTCCCGGGTGATCTCCTCGGCACCGAGCTTGGTGTCACGGGCGTCGATCTCGTACTCCTCGATGTGGATCGAGGTGAGCACGTCCTCTTCGACCAGCCGCTGGGACAGCACGATGGCGTCCTCGTAGTTGTGGCCCTCCCACGGCATGATCGCCACGAGCAGGTTCTTGCCCAGCGCCATCTCGCCCTGATCGGTGCAGGGGCCGTCGGCCAGCACGTGGCCGGCCTCGACCCGCGTGCCCTCGTCGACCAGGACCGTCTGGTTGTACGAGGTGCCCTGGTTGGAGCGCTCGAACTTACGCAGCTGGTAGGTCTGCCGGGTGCCGTCGTCGGCCATGACGGTGATGTAGTCCGCCGAGACCTCCTCGATCACACCGGCCTTGTCCGAGGTGACCACGTCGCCGGCGTCGACCGCGGCACGCAGCTCCATGCCGGTACCGACCAGCGGGGACTCCGAGCGGACCAGCGGCACGGCCTGACGCTGCATGTTGGCGCCCATCAGCGCACGGTTGGCGTCGTCGTGCTCGAGGAACGGGATCATCGCGGTCGCGACCGAGACCATCTGCCGGGGCGAGACGTCGATGTAGTCGACCTCGGCCGGCGGGACGTTCTCGACCTCGCCGCCCTTCTTACGGACCAGCACCCGCTCGTCGACGAACCGGCCCGCGGCGTCGACCTCCGAGTTGGCCTGGGCGACGACGTAGCGGTCCTCTTCGTCCGCGGTCAGGTAGTCGACCTGGTCGGTGACCACGCCGTCCTCGACCTTGCGGTACGGGGTCTCGATGAACCCGAACGGGTTGACCCGGGCGTAGACCGACAGCGAGCCGATCAGGCCGATGTTCGGGCCCTCCGGGGTCTCGATCGGGCACATGCGGCCGTAGTGCGAGGGGTGCACGTCACGGACCTCCAGGCCGGCCCGCTCACGCGAGAGCCCGCCCGGTCCCAGCGCCGAGAGCCGACGCTTGTGCGTCAGCCCCGACAGCGGGTTGTTCTGGTCCATGAACTGCGACAGCTGCGAGGTGCCGAAGAACTCCTTGATCGCGGCCGAGACGGGCCGGATGTTGATCAGGGTCTGCGGGGTGATCGCCTCGACGTCCTGGGTGGTCATGCGCTCACGCACGACGCGCTCCATGCGCGACAGGCCGACCCGGATCTGGTTCTGGATCAGCTCGCCCACGGTGCGCAGACGGCGGTTGCCGAAGTGGTCGATGTCGTCGACCTCGACCGGGATCTGGCCGGTCTCGGACTCCATCGACGGCTGGCCCTCGTGCAGACGCACCAGGTACTCGACGGTGGCCGCGATGTCCGACTCGGTCAGCACCAGCGGATCGTCGGCGCCGTGCGACTCCAGGCCGAGCTTCTTGTTGATCTTGTAGCGGCCCACACGCGCCAGGTCGTAGCGCTTGTCGTTGAGGAACAGGTTCTCCAGCAGCGACTGCGCGCTCTCCTTGGTGGGCGGCTCGCCCGGACGCAGCTTGCGGTAGATGTCGAGCAGCGCCTCGTCCTGACCGTTGGTCGGGTCCTTCTCGAGGGTCGACATCATGATCTCGGAGAAGCCGAACCGCTCGCGGATGGCCTCCTCGGTCCAGCCGAGCGCCTTGAGCAGCACGGTGACCGGCTGACGACGCTTGCGGTCGATGCGCACACCGACGGTGTCACGCTTGTCGACGTCGAACTCCAGCCAGGCGCCCCGGCTCGGGATCACCTTGACCGAGTGCAGCTCCTTCTCGGTGGACTTGTCGATCGTCTCGTCGAAGTACACGCCCGGGCTGCGCACAAGCTGGGAGACCACGACACGCTCGGTGCCGTTGATGATGAAGGTGCCGCGATCGGTCATCACGGGGAAATCGCCCATGAACACCGTCTGGCTCTTGATCTCACCGGTGTCGTTGTTGATGAACTCCGCGGTCACGAACAGCGGAGCCGCGTAGGTGAGGTCCTTCTCCTTGCACTCCTCCATCGACGCCTTGACGTCTTCGAAGTGCGGATCGGCGAAGGACAGCGACATCGTGCTGTTGAAGTCCTCGATCGGCGAGAGCTCGGCGAGGACGTCCTCCAGGCCGCTGCGCGGGGACTCGCCCCGCTCCTCTGCGCGTACACGCCACTTGTCGGAGCCGATGAGCCACTCGAAGGAATCCGTCTGGATGTCGAGGAGCCCCGGCACCTCCAACGGCTCCTGGATCTTCGCGAACGAGACCCTCTCGGGTGCCCCGGGAATCCGGGACTCTGACCTGGTCTGGCGGGAGACTGCCAAGATGCGTCCTTCCAGCACCTCACGCGGGCCGCGCACCCTGCGAAAACCGCACTGTGCCCGACCGCCGCTGTACCTGCTTGCGAAATGGTGCTGACAGCGCCCGGACACCGCCTCGACGACCCGGTTTCCGCGACCGCCGGAGCGGTCGTCCGCCGGGTGGGGGACGAGACGAATGGACAGGTGCAGTCAGCGCAAAGACCAACCTTAGCGGATCTGCACACACCTGTCGAGTGTCGATGGCATCACATCGGGCGCCGGGGCGAGCGGATCGCGCCGGCGGAGCCGTATTCAGTGCCGCGCCGGGCGTCCCCGCGGGGGCGCAGGACCGGTCACGTCCGCAATAGCGTGACCGGTCACCGGCACGACGTCAAGACCCGACGCGGCGTTTCGCCTTCACAGTTGGGCGAGTTCGACCGCGATCCACTCCCCGTCGATCCGGTTCAGCGTCATCTGCACCGGACTGGACATGTTCGCCAGGGGCTCGCCGTCGACCGTGCCCTGCACGTCGACGATCAGGGTGACCACGGCCGTGTCGCCGTCCAGTGTGCGCACTCCCACCCCGCGGTCGAACACCTCCGCGGTGGTGACGGTGCGTGCCTGGGTGTTCACCTCCCGGCTCACCTCGGCCGTGAGTTCGAACTCCTCGAACATCTCGTCGTCGACCCGCGCCCGGACCTGTTCGGTGTGGGCGTCGAAGTCGGCGTAGTCCAGACTCAGGAGCATCTCGACGATCTCCGTGGCCGCTTCGCTGACCTCCGCGGTGGCATCGGCGTCGAGGTACGCCCGGTTGTCCGTGTCCTCGTACGCCTGCCGCGAACTGCTCAGCGCCAGCGGCTCGTCCGATCCGGTCCCCGCGCGCCAGAAGAACACGCCGGCCAGTACACCGAACACCACCGTGACCGCCAGCAGTATCGCGACGGCGCGCACCATGCCGCGCCGGGCGTCTCGCTGCGCCGCCGCCGCGCCGTCCGTCCCGCGGGTCCCACCTGTCGTCTCGGTCATCAATTCGGCCCCTCGTTCGCCGGCCCGTCCTGGTCCGGTGCGTCTGCGCCCGGCGCATATCCGGGCAGCATCTCATCACCCATGAACAGCGGTGCCGTCTCGGCGACCTTCCACATCCCGTCGACCTTCTCGAGGTCCATGGCGACCGCCTGCCGACGGATGGTCACCCGCTGCCCCTCGTAGATCATGTCCGCGGTCATCATCGCCACCACGGACGCCTCGTCGGCCCCTTCGGTGTATTCGCTCAGCGTGATGCTGTGTACGCGGGGACGGACCTCCAGCCCGGTCTGCATCGCCTGCGCGAGCATGTCCTCGCCCTCCTCCTCGACCTGCTCGGCCATCGGCCCGGTCACCGAGGACGCGATGTCCTCGAGGTAGGAGTCCGTGTCCGCCGGGTCGAAGGTGTACAGGTTCAGAACCGCCTGGCTCGTGTCATCGATGATCTCCGCGCGCGGATCCGAGCCTCCGGAGTCGGCGCCGACCCAGCGCACCAGTCCGACGATCGCGGCGACCACCGCGACCACCGCCAGCAGAGCGGCGACGATCACTCCCCAGCGCAGTCCCGCGCTCGGGCGCGCAGGAGCGCCGGGCGAGGTCTGCGGCGGGGTGTCGGTGTCCGCACCGCGGGGCACGCCGCCTGTGTCCACGGGGTCCGGGGCGGCCGCGGCGCGCTCGGTGCCCGGGCCCTCCGGTTCGGTCTCAGGGTTGTCCATCGCTCCCACTCGAGTCGGTCTGGTCTGCGGATCGGCGCAGGCGCATCGGCACACCGCGCTCGTCGCAGGCTACGCCGCGCAGTCGGCCCGTGCCCGCGGCGAGGACGAGGCGGGCGGGCGCGGGGGCCGGCGATACCGGCCGCTGCGCCCGCCCGACGCTCTAGCGCGGGGTGACGCCCAGCAGGAACGCCATCTGCTCGGCGATCGGCCGCAGGTAGAGGGTGTCCGGGTACTGCTTGGGCTTGGAGTCCCACGGCTGCGGGATCTCCGGGTCGGCCAGGGTGATCCGGTCCGAGCTGCGCACACCGGTCTGGTTGCCCACCGGCACGTCGCAATTGGCGTTCATGTTGACCGGAAAGTCGTCGACGGTGTCGTCGAAGTCCGGGTTCTCCGCCCGCATCTGCGCCAGGATCTCGTAGGTGTCCTGGTACCCGTCGGTGCACGGCACCGGCTGACCGGTCTCGAGCACGATGCCCATGTGGATCGACCCGTCGCCCGGCGCGATGGCAGGGGCCGCGGCGCCGAGCGCCGGCAGTGCGGCCATCAGCACGTGCAGGCCCTCCCACACGTCGTCGGCCGCCTGGGTGATCAGGTTGGTGTCGCCGAGCATCGCCGCCAGGTTGTCGCCCTGGGCGGCCAGCAGGTCACCGAACTCGTGGCTGGCGTCGGTACCGGTGTCGATGAGGTTGCGCAGGTCCTGATCCGAATCGCGCAGGGTCGCGGTGATCAGGTCCAGGTCGCCGGCGAAGGACTGGATCGCCGAGCTCTGCTCCGCCTGGGTGCCCAGCACCACCGTGCTGTCGTCGATCAGCGACAGCAGCTCGGGCAGATCGTCGTGGGTGGCCTCGGCGATCGTGTTGATCGAGTCCGAGAGCCGGTCCATCTGCGCGGCCCGCCCCGACATCGCCGAGCCGAGCTCGACGAAGGTGGTGCGCAGCGCATCGACCGGGACGGTGTCCATCAGGTCCGAGACGGAGTTGAACAGCTCCTCCATCGGCACCGGGCGGCGGGTCTGCGCGGCCGGCACGACCGAGCCGCCCTTGAGGTAGGGCCCGTCCGTGGTGGTCGGCTCGAAGTCCACGTACTGCTCACCGATGGCGGACCGGTTGGCCACCACCAGTTCGGAGGAGGCCGGGATCTTCGGCCCGCCGCTGTCGAGCTCGAGGTCGACCTCGATGCCGTCCGTGGTCACCCGCATGTCTCCGACGCGCCCCACGGGCACACCGCGGTAGGAGACCTCGGCGTTGGAGAAGATGCCGCCGGAGTCGGGCATCTCCACCTTCACGGTGTAGCTGCCGACGCCGACCAACGAGTCCAGGCGGGCGTACTTGCCGCCGACGTAGACGATGCCCAGCACCGCGATCACCACGAAGGCGATCAGCTGGATCCGCATGAGTCTGGAGATCATCTACTCGCCCTCTCCCGCCGGATCGACCGGATCGTCCGGCGCGGTCAGCCCCGGGATGTCGGGCAACAGATCGTCCAGGCCGCCGGGCAGCAGTCCGCCCTCGGCCGGGGTCGACGCACCGACGACCTCGTGGAACGGCGGTGCCGCGTCCAGGATCGGCAGCAGCGACACCGTCGGCCAACCGGCCCGCGGTCCGTTGCCCATGATCCACGGGTTCTCCAAGTCCACCGGCACCTGATGGTCGCCGTAGGGCTTGACGTACACCGGGTCGGGCTGGCCGACCCCGAGCGCCTCGAGCTGCTGGCCCAGGCGCAGGTCCAGCACGAGCCAGACGTTGCCGTAACCGCCCTTGATCGCCGGCAGGATCTCGTCCGGCACCGGGAAGGTCGGCAGGATCGGCAGCGCCCCGATCAGCGCGTCCGAGGAATCGGCCAACGCCCGCACGGTCGGCTGCAGCGCCCGCAGATCGGCGATGATGTCGTCGCGCGTCTGGTTGATCACGTCGGCACCGACCTCGCCGAGCCGGTCGAGCTGGCTGAGCATCGCGGTGAAGTCGTCGGACTGGTCGGCCAGGATCTCGATGCCCTCGGGCAGTTCCTCCAGGGCCATGTCGATCTGGTCGCGCTGCCGGGCCACCGTGCCGGCGAGCACGTCGAGCGAGTCGAACATCTCCACGATGTCCTCGCGCTGCTCGTCCAGGCCCGACACCAGTGAGGTGAAGTCCTCGAAGAGCTGACGTACCCGCGGCTCCCGGTCGCCCAGGGCCGCGTTGAGCTCGGTGACGATCGGTTGGAGCTGTGCGATGCCGCCGCCGTTGAGCAGCATCGACAGCGCACCGAAGACCTCTTCGATCTCGGCGCTGCGGTCGGTGTGGTCCAGGCTGATCACGTCACCGGAGCGCAGACGCCCCTGCGGGGCCTCGGTCTCGGGGCCTTCGAGCTCGATGTACTTCTCGCCCAGCAGGTTGGTCTGCTGGACCATCGCGCGGGTGTTGGCCGGCAGCTCGACGTCGCTGCGCACCTGCATGTCCAGTCGGGCGCTCCAGCCGTCCGGGGCCAGCCCGATGGAGGTCACCTTGCCGACGGTCACGCCGTTGAACTTCACCGACGACTGCGGCACCAGGTCCACCACGTCGGAGAAGTCGGCGCTGATGTTCAGCGGATCCGAGCCGGTGTCCGCGCCGCCCGGCAGCGGGATCGAGTACACGCCCTGGGTGCCGCATCCGGCCAGCACCATGGCCCCGGCCAGCAGCGCGGCGGCCGCCCCGGGACGGCGGTTGAAGAACGTCCTGCTCATCAGTCCGTCACCTCCCAGCGCGGTGAGGGGTTGCCCGGCACCGCGCCCGGCATCGGGTCACGCTGCAGGTTGTCCCCGCTCATGATGCCGAACGGCAGGTTCAGCATCGGAGTCTTGACCCCGTCGGTGATCTGTCCGGCGATCTCCTCGCAGTGCTCGATCAGTGGTGCGGCCTGCCGCTTGAGCGCCTCGAATTCCTCCAGGCCCGGGCCCATCTTGCCCATGTTGAGCATCTGGCAGCCCTCGACCAGCGGATCCTGCAGTTCGGGGAAGTTGACCCGCATCTGCAGCACCCCGGCACCGGCGTCGTAGGAGTTGATCAGGTTGGCGATCGCCAGCGGCATCAGTGCGATCGACTCGCGCAGCTCGTCGTAGCGGCCGGCCACCGTCTCGGTGATCACGCCCAGCCCTTCGATGTTGGCGTCCATCATCTCGCGGTTGTCGCGGACGAACCAGGCGATGTCGCCGAGCGCCGCCGACAGCTCCTCCACCGCGGCGGCGAGGTCTTCGCGCTCATCGGCGAGGAAGGAGTTGAACGTCGACATCTGCGCGTTGAACCGGCGCATGTCGGCGTCGTGGTCGGCCAGGGTGCCGGCGAAGATGCTCAGCCCGCGCACGGTCTCGCCGATGTCGCCGCTGGAGTCCGCGAGCACCGAGGCGGCGTCGGACAGCTCCCCGAGCGCCTCGCCGAGGACCTCGCCGTTGCCGCCGAGGTTCTCGGCCATCGTCTCGACGAAGGCGGTCACCGCGCCCTCGGAGTTCGCGCCGTCCTCGCCGAGCGAGCGCGACAGCTCGCTCATCGAGCCGTAGAGGGTGTCGATCTCGACCGGCACGTGGGTGCGGTCGCGGCCGAGTGTGGCGTCGTCGGACAGCTTCTCCCCGCCCGAGTAGGCGGGCGCGAGCTGGATGTAGCGGTCGGGCACCACCGACGGGGTGATCTGGAACGCCTCCACGTCGGCCGGCAGTTCCACGTCCCCGTCGACGGACAGAAGGACCTCGACGTCCTCGCCGCGCGGGGTGACCGAATCGACCTTGCCCACCTTCACGCCGAGGACGCGCACCTCCGAGCCCTCGTAGATACCGACCGTCTTGTCGAAGTAGGTGGTGATCTTGGTCGGACCGGTCCGGCCGAACACCGCCCACAGGGCGACGGCGGCCAGGATGACCAGCACCACCGCCACGGCGATCAGCCCGATCATCCGCTGCGGGATCCTACGCACCGCGTTCATCTATCAGTCACCCCCCGGAGTGAGTGAGGTCAGCGCCGGTCGATCGCTGGGGATCTCCGGGAACTGCGGCGGCAGCAGGTTGCCGACCATCGTGTCCCACCAGCGGCCGTTGCCGAACGAGTTGTTGAACAGGCGGTAGAACACCGCACCCTGCTCGAGCGCCTTGTCGATGTCGTCGCGGTGGTCGACCATCAGCGAGACCACCCGGTCGAGTTCGGTGAGCATCGGCCCGATCTGCTCCGCGTTGTCGTCGATGATCCCGCGGATCTGTCGGGAGACCTCCTGCGACTGGGTGAGCACGCGGTTGATCGCATCACGCCGGTTGTTGAGTTCGGTCAGCAACAGGCCCGACTGGGTGAGCAGCTCCTGGAACTCGATGTTGCGGTCGGCCAGGATCGTCGACACCTCGCCGGTGCCCTCGAGCAGGGCACGCACCTCGTCGTCGCGATCGCCGACGGTGCGCGAGAGCCGGGCCACCCCGTCGAGTGCACCCCGGATGTGTTCGGGGGTCTCGGAGAAGGTGTCCGACAGCACCGACAGGCTCTCGGCGAGCTGATCGGAGTCGATGACGTCGAGGGAGTCACCGGCATCGGAGAAGGCCTCGAGCACGTCGTAGGGCGCCGCGGTGCGGCTGAGCGGGATCACATGGTCGGGATCGGCCCGCTTGTCGCCGGCCGGATCCAGGCTCAGGAACTTCGAACCCAGCAGGGTCTTGATCTCGATGCCGGCCCGGCTCTGGTCGCCCACCCAGGTGTCGGAGACCTGGAAGTCCACCAGCACCCGGTCCCCGTCGAGGTCGACCCCGGTGACCTGACCGACCTTGACTCCGGCGACCCGGACCTCGTTGCCCTTCTCCAGCCCGGCGGCCTCACTGAACTCGGCCGTGTAGGTGTTGCCCGCCCCGAGGAACGGCAGGCTGGTGAAGGAGAATCCAGCGGCGGTGGCGAGCAGCACCATCAGGATGCCGAGCAGACCGGTCACCGCCGAATGACGACGCACAGTCATCACTCACCCCCGTTCGCGTGGCATCGCGGCGCGATGTTGGTGTACAGCGGCAGGTTGAACTCCGGCATCTCCGGCAGGTTCAGGTTCGAGGACTGGCCCGACCCGGCGATCACGTCGATACCGCAGACGTAGAACTGGAACCACGAGCCGTACATCGCCGTGCGGTTGAGTGCCTCGTACTTCTCCGGCAGCGTCGTGAGCAGGTGCTCGACGTCGTCGCGGTGCGCGTCCAGGTTCGCCGACAGGTCACGGGTCGCGGCGATAGTGCCCTGCAGGTCGGGGCGGATCGGCCCGAGCAGGCCCGCGGTGGCGTCGGTCAGATCGGCCAGCGACGCGGTCGCGTGCCCGATCATGTCGCGCTCCGCCGAGAGCCGGGTCACCAGGTCCGAGGTGTTGACGATCATCTGATCGAACTCCTCGGAGCGGTCGTTGACCGTGTCGAGCACCAGGCTCAGGTTCTCGATGACCTCGCCGATCACCTCGTCCTTGTCGGCGACCGTGCCGGCCAGGCTGGAGGTGGTGGCCACCAGATCGGTCATCGTGGCGGTCTGTCCCTGGAAGACCTCGATGATCGAGAACGCCAACTCGTTGACGTCCTCGGGCTCGAGCAGCGAGAACAGGGGGCGGAAGCCGTTGAACAGCTCCGTCAGGTTCAGCGCCGGCGTGGTCTGCCCGACCGGGATGGTGTCGCCGGAGTGCAGGACCCCGCCCTGCTCACCGGTGCCCTGCTCCAACGACAGGTAGCGCTGTCCGATCAGGTTCCGGTACTTGATCTCCGCCCGGGTGCTCGCCGGCAGATCGCCGTCGCGGTCGACCGAGAAGGTGATCTGCGCCCGGTTGCGGTCCACCACGTCCACGGCGGTGACCTCACCGACCGGCACGCCGGCGATCCGCACGTCGTCTCCGGTGTTGATCATCGAGGCGTCCTCGAAGACCGCCTTGTACTTCTTCCCACCGGAGAAGCCCAGGCTGGAGATGGTCGCCGCGAGGAAGGTGGTCATCACGATGGTCACCACCGCGAAGATCGCGAGTTTGGTGATCGGCCCCGCCAGGCCTCGGAATTGGCCCTTCATTCGAACTCCACCTCGTTACCGCGCAGCGCCGGCGCGCCGATCATCGTCGACCAGCCGGGCACCGCCTCGGGCTCGACCCCGGTGGCGTCCGCATAGATCTGGGCCAGTGCCTGCCGCTCGTACTGCGAGCCGGCCGTACCGACCTCGGGCACGGTCGAGAACTGCGGCATCGGCGGATACTGCCGCTGCGCATCGCCCGGGTTGGTGGTCGGCGGCTGGTAGGAGCCGTCGTTGAGCGCACCGTCCGGGATCGGGAAGGGCACGCCCGGAGGGGTGATCTCGTAGCACTTGGACGGACGGGTATCGAACAGTCGCGGTTCGTCCTGGTTGGGCAGGTAGCGCCCCTTGGGGTTGACGAACTTCAGGTTGACGCGGATGCCCGGGTACGGGTCCTCCCAACCGACGACCTGCTTGGCGTCCTGGTGCACGCTCTCGAAGGACTCGAAGGTGCAGCCGAAGGTCGGCGAGGCGTCGCCGAAGACCTGCAGGGGCCGCCGTGCCTGGCGCGCGGTGGCGATGAAGTCCTCGGCGGTCTCGTGCATGAAGTCCGCGGTGAGCCCGGCCGTGCCGCCGGCGGCCAGCAGCAGCAGCTGCAGATCGTCACGGCGCTCGACGACCATCTCGTTGGGCGTGCGCAAGTTGTCCAGCGCATCGACCAGGTCGGGGGCCGCACTGGCGTAGGTGTCGGCGAAGGTGGCCAGTCCCTGCAGGTCCGCCTGGACGTTGGGCAGCCGGTCCTCGACCCCGGCGACGATCTCGCTGAGTCGGTCGAGGTTCTCGCCGATCTCCTCGCCCTTGCCGTCGACCATCGCGCTCATCGCGGTCAGGGTGACCGACAGGTCCTGCGGCGGCACCGCCTCCAGGATCGGCAGCAGCGAGTCGAGCATGTCGATCACCTGCGCGGCCTCGGTGCCGGCGTCCTGATAGATCGTCGAGCCCGCGGCCAGCTGTGCCGCACCGTCGTCCGGGATGTCGAGCGCGACGTACCGCTCGCCGAACAGGGTCTTGGGCAGCAGCCGGGCGCTGGTGCCCTCGGGGATGTTGCGCATCTGGTCCGGATCGATGTCCAGCTTCATCCGCACGCTGTCGCCGTCGGGCGAGACCGAGCCCACGGAGCCGACCAGCACGCCGCGGATCTTCACGTCCGCCTGCTGGGGCAGTGAGTTCCCCGCGTTGTCGGTGATCAGATACAGTCGGGACTTGGTCGTGAACGCCTTGTTGTACTGCAGGATCGTCACGGCGACGAAGCCGATGACCACCGCGAACAGCAGCAGGCCGAGCAGTCGGCGCCGCAGAACGGTCGAGTTCCTACCCATCTCCGGCCTCCTATCCGCCGACTCGCACGGTCGTTGTCGTCCCCCAGATCGCCAGCCCCAGGAAGAAGTCGAGGATCGCCACGGTGACGATCGCGGTGCGCACCGCCCGGCCGACCGCCACGCCGACCCCGGCCGGGCCGCCGCTGGCGGTGTAGCCGTAGTAGCAGTGGATCAGGATCAGCACGAAGGCGAATATCAGCACCTTGCCGAAGGACCACAGCACGTCCGTCGGTGACAGGAAGAGGTTGAAATAGTGGTCGTAGGATCCGGCTGATTGGCCGTTGAACCACACCGTGACCTGCCGCGAGGCCAGATAGGACGCGAGCAGACCGACGATGTACAGCGGGATCACGGCGATGAAGCCGGCGATCATCCGGGTGGTCACCAGGAACGGCAGACTGGGCACGGCCATGACCTCGAGCGCGTCGATCTCCTCGGAGATGCGCATCGCGCCGAGCTGAGCGGTGAACCCGCAGCCGACCGTCGCCGACAGACCGAGCGCGGCGATCAGCGGCGCGAGCTCGCGGGTGTTGACGTACGCCGACAGGAAGCCGGTCAGGACCGTCGCACCGAGCTGGTCCAGCGAGGCGTAGCCGGCCATGCCGACCACCACGCCGACGAACAGCGACATCATGAAGATCACGCCGACGGTGCCGGCGATGACCGCCAGCCCGCCCGCACCGAAGGACACCTCGGCGAGCAGCCGGGTGATCTCCTTGCGGTACCGGGTGACGGTCGCCGGGATCCACGCGATCGACCGGCCGTAGAACGACATCTGGTCGCCGGCCCGGTCGAGCACGTTCATCGGGACCTTGGCGGCCCGCTTGGCGCGGCTGAGCAGCTTGCTCGGCTCATAGGATGCAACGGCCACGGCTCACGCCCCCTTCGCCGGCACGACCGACAGGTACACGGCCGTGAGGATGATGTTCGCGAAGAACAGCAGCAGGAAGGTGATGACCACGGCCTCGTTGACCGCATCGCCCACACCCTTGGGCCCGCCCTTGGGGTTCAGACCCTTGTAGGCGGCGATCACCGCGGCGATGACCCCGAAGACGGCCGCCTTGATCTCACCGATCCACAGGTCCGGCAACTGGGCCAGCATGGAGAACGACGAGAGGTAGGAGCCCGGGGTGCCGCCCTGGGCGACGACGTTGAAGAAGTAGCCGCCGGCCACGCCGACGACCGAGACCAGGCCGTTGAGCAGCACGGCGACCAGCACCATGCCGAGCACGCGGGGGACGACCAGACGCTGGATCGGGTCGATGCCCAGCACCCGCATCGCGTCGATCTCTTCGCGGATGGTGCGCGAACCCAGGTCCGCGGCCACAGCCGATCCGGCGGCGCCGGCGATCAGCAGGGCGACGACCATCGGGCTGGCCTGCTGGATCACCGCGACCACGCTCGCCGCACCGGTGAAGTTCTCGGCGCCGAGCTGTTTGATCAGCGAACCGGTCTGCAGCGAGACGGTCGCGCCGAACGGGATCGCCACCAGGATGGTGGGCAGGATGGTCACCGAGGCGATGAACCACGCCTGCAGGATGAATTCGCGGAACTGGAAGGGGCGCCGGACCGACGCCTTGGCCACATCGATGAAGAGCTCGAACATCAGGCCTGCCTGAGACAGGCCCGACACGGCCGCACCGCTCACCCCCTCCGGCGCGCGTGACACACGTGGTGAGGCGGTGCCCGCCTCAGCCATTCACGGGCCCGTCGCCGGTCTGGGCGGCGGCGAGCACCTCTGTCGGTGCATCGTCCATCGCTTCGGCCCCGTAGCGGCCCTCGAGGCTGGCGACGATGCCGCGCTGCGCCTCCGGCGGCAGGGTGTGCAGGATCTCGCGCACCCGCGCCTGGCGACGACCGACGGCCTTGCGTTCGCCGAGTCCCGGGCTGGGCTCCATCTGGCGGACCACACCGCGCAGGTCCTCGTCCGGAGATCCGTCGTGGTGTCCGGCGTCACGCTCGGCCAGCTCGGCCGCCATCTGCGCGTCGTCCTTCTCCTCGGACATGCCGATCGGGCCGATCTTGCTGCCGTGCAGGAACTGCTTGACCACCGGCTCGTCACTGGTGAGCAGCACCTCGCGCGGACCGAACATCACCAGGTTCTTGCGGAAGAGCATCCCCAGGTTGTCGGGCACGGTGCGGGCCAGGTTGATGTTGTGCGTGACGATCAGGATCGTCGCGTCGATCTCGGTGTTGATGTCGATCAACAGCTGGCTCAGGTAGGTGGTGCGCACCGGGTCCAGACCCGAGTCGGGCTCATCGACCAGGATGATCTCGGGGTCGAGCACCAGGGCACGTGCCAGGCCGGCACGCTTGCGCATACCGCCGGAGATCTCACCGGGGAGCTTGTGCTCCGCGCCGATCAGACCGTTGAGCTCGAGCTTCTCCATGACGATCTTGCGGATCTCGGATTCGCTCTTCTTGGTGTGCTCGCGCAGCGGGAAGGCGACGTTGTCGTACAGGTCCATCGACCCGAACAGCGCACCGTCCTGGAACAGCACGCCGAACATCTTCCGGACCTCGTAGAGCTCCTTGGACGAGCACTGCAGGATGTCCGTGCCGTCGATGATGATCTTGCCCTCCTCCGGGCGCAGCAGACCGATCAGCGACTTGAGGAACACCGACTTACCCGTACCCGACGGGCCGAGCAGCGCACTGACCTCGCCGGCCGGGAGGGTCAGCGACACATCCTGCCAAATGGTCTGTGAACCGAAAGACTTCGACAGTCCCTCGACGGAAACCTCGACTCCCACGACACCTCCCGATGAAAACCACGGCCATCCACTGTGGTTGCGGTCACTGTAGCCCACAGCACCGTCGTCTACGCAATCGGGACTACTCACGAGTAAGGGGTACGCCCCCGCGGCCCACAACGGTCCTGCCCCACCGTCCCATTAATACCGCCCCGCTCCACGCCGGTCCGGGACCGGGCATACCCGCTGCCAGCCGCATCGACACCGATCCGACCGGCAATCATGCCGAGATATTGGACGCTGGTGCCGTTCCCCCGCGCACGCACGATGCGGTTCGGTACGGGCGGGTTCGCCTCTGCGCATCCGGCGTGTACCGCCGGATCGCGGGCGCGGCCGCCCGCCCTTCGCCGCCGGCGCCCCTCGCCGGGCCCCCACGCGGGGCCCTGTCCCCCCGTTACACGCCCGCCCGCACACGGCCGGAGAGACGCCGAGGGGGTGGGGTGCCCGTGACGGGCACCCCACCCCCTCGGGCGGACTGTCTTCCCCGGGGCCGGCCTACGGCCGCCCGGGGGCAGATCACTTGAGGCTGACCGAGGCGCCGGCCTCTTCCAGCTTGGCCTTGGCGGCCTCGGCGGCCTCCTTGTCGGCCTTCTCCAGGATCGGCTTCGGAGCCGACTCGACGAGGTCCTTGGCCTCCTTCAGGCCCAGGCCGTCGACGATCTCGCGGACCGCCTTGATGACCTGGATCTTCTTCTCGCCCGCGCCCTCGAGGACGACGTCGAACTCGTCCTGCTCGGCAGCGGCCTCGCCGCCACCGGCGGCCGGGGCGCCGGCGGCCGCGACGGCGACCGGGGCGGCAGCGGTGACCTCGAAGGTCTCCTCGAAGGCCTTCACGAACTCGGAGAGCTCGAGCAGGGTCAGTTCCTTGAAGGCGTCGAGCAGTTCGTCAGTGGTGAGCTTCGCCATGATGGGCGGTCCTTCCTAGTCGTTCCCCGGGCCTCGACGTTCGTGGACCGGGGTGGGTGCGTCCGGTGGACGCGGTTGTCATCGGTTGATGCGCTCGCGAGCGGATCAAGCGGCGGGTTCGTCCGCCTTCTTCTCCTGCAGCGCTGCGGCCAGGCGAGCAACCTGCGAAGCCGGCGCGTTGAACAGCTGCGCCGCCTTGGTCAGGTTGCCCATCATGGCGCCGGCCAGCTTGCCCAGCAGCACCTCGCGCGACTCCAGGTCGGCGATCTTGTCGAACTGGTCGACGGTCAGGACGTCGCCGTCCATGATCCCGCCCTTGACGACCAGTTCCTTGTGGTCCTTGCCGAACTTCTTGAACGCCTTCGCGGCATCGACGGCCTCGCCCTTGACGAACGCGATGGCGGTCGGTCCGACGAACAGGTCGTCCAGTCCCTCGATGCCCGCCTCGGCGGCGGCACGCTTGACGAGGGTGTTCTTGGCGACGGAGTAGGTCACGTCCGCGCCGAGCGCGCGACGCAGTTCGGTCATCGTCTCGACCGACAGGCCGCGGTATTCCGTGACCATGATCGTGTCGGCTTCCTTGAACCGCGCGGTGATCTCCTTCACTGCGGCAACATTCGCCTTATTCGCCATTCCTCGCCTCCTTCCTGCACTCTGGCCGGAAAGTACGAAACGCCCCGACGCAGGGCGTCCGGGGCGTTGACGAGCGGCGCGCGCGGCGCCGATGGTCGATACCTCAGTCCTCCTGCGTGGGCCGTCCGGTGTCTTTCCGGACCTTCGACCACGCCCTACGACGTGGTGACCAACGGTCTTCGGTGGAACTTCGATCGAATCGAACTTCGCTGCATAGGATAGCGCGCCGCGGGCCGGTCCACCAAATCGGGATGGGTGGCACGGCCGCACCTCGGCGGAGAAGAGTTCCGCCCCGGGTGCTGTGCACCCGGGGCGGAACGCCGGCCGTGTCCGGTCTGCACCGGTGACCGGTGCAGACGAGTCAGTCCGTGAGCAGGTCGCTGACCCGGTTCGGATCCACCGGGATGCCCGGTCCGGTGGTCGTCGCCAGGGCGATCTTCTTGACGTAGCGGCCCTTGGCCGAGGTCGGCTTAGATC